>CALBSQ010000263.1 GCA_937967325.1 uncultured Chloroflexota bacterium | reverse complement strand
GCAAGTCCGGTGTGCCACAACGAATTGCAGCGACCTGACGGTGTGCGACGGAGCGAGTACGGGAATATCAGCAGCGGGCCGGACAGCGGAGGCCCTCACAGAAACACCCGCCAGCGTTCGTCGTCGAAGCCGCGCCAGTCGCCCGGCAACGGGCGACGGGGAATGAGCCGCGTCTCGCCGCGGAGCACCGCTGTCGCAGCCAGTCGAGCCAGGCCGACCACTTCGACGGGGTCATCGCGACCAAGTTCTGCCAGGGAAAACCAGCGAACGTCGTCATTCTCACGGCCGTGCGGTCGCGGCGTACCGCCGAGGTAGCGGAGCTGGAAGAGGCAATAGGTGTTGCTGACGCCGTCCTCGACGCGCGCGCGGACGCCGATCAGCCCGTCCACCGCCGCATCGACCCCCGTCTCCTCGCGCACCTCCCGAACCACCGCCTGGTCGATCGTCTCGCCGGGGTCGACGTAGCCGCCCGGCAGCATATAACGCCCCGCCTGCCGGCTATAGGTCAGCCGCACCAGCAGCACGCGCTCCTGGTGCAGCACCACACCGCCCGCCGCGATGGTTGCTGGACCGCGGTTCAACGCGCGGTCGCGTTCGCATCGGCAGCGAGCGTCTTCTCGTAGCGCTGCCAGGTCCGGCAGATGGTGGCGTCACATGAGGTGACGTAGAAGTAGAGCGGACCGATCCCAGCAATCTCGCCCCAGTGTCTGCCTTGGCATTGCCAGTCGTATAGGCAAGCATGCAGCAGCGCGGTTCCGACGTCCCGCCCGCGCAGCTCGGCGTTCGTGCCAATCGGACCGAGCCAGCCCGGTCGGGTGGCGTCGTAGACAGAGAAACCGACGATATCTTGACCCACCAGCGCGATGTGGCCGGGGATCGGGTCTTGGCCGCTCCGGAGCACGTACATGCCCTCGTACTGCCAGCCCGCACTCCAACGCTCGCCCAGATAGGCATTGAATCGCTCCTCGTCGCCGCGCTGGACACGGCGGACGACAATGCCCTCGGCTTGAAGGCGAGTCGTATGCGGCGTCGGGTCAAAGGACCGTGTGCTCAGGTCGACGTTGAGATTGTAGGTAAAGGGCCGGCGCTCGTAGCCCAGCCGGTCGAAGAGGCAGAGCGCCTTGCTGTGACGCAGGTCAACACCGGGGACGAGATAACGACGGGAAAAGGAAACCTGAACGACGTTGACCCCGGCAGATCGTAAACGACCCTCCAGCTCCTCCAGCAGCCGGCGCGCGTAGCCTCGCCGCTGGCAGTCGGGCCGGGTCGCCACCAGCTTGACGTGACCTGAGGACGGACCCTCCGAGCGAGCGTTGAGCGCGCCGATAGCAACCGCGCAGAGGGCGCCTTGCCGGCGCAGGCCCAGGCGCAGCTCGGCGGGGGCCTCCTCCCCATCGAAGAGGGTGTAGCGCAACAGGTCCGGCGAGCAGTCGTCATACGGCATGGTCATGCTGCACAGCGCGGCAGTTTCAGGAAGGTCTCGTTCCCCCAGCTGTACTAGCTCCGCGTCCGACATAGCGCTCCTTCACGTGCGGCGTCTCTTAGCGTAACATCCGACCGGGTGTGCCGGTTGTGGCCTCGCCCCACTGACGAGCAGGATAGTAGGAGCAACGTGTCAGCCGAAATTCTTCACCTGGATCACATTGGCGTGTCGGTGAGCGACCTGGAACGATCGCTTGCGTTCTACCGCGACCTCCTCGGCATGCCCGAGTTGGAGCGCACCACGACCAGCAGTGGGACGACATTGGTCTTCCTGCGGATGGGCGATGCCGGCCTGGTTGAGCTGATCTACCGTCCCGGCAACGAGCTGAGCCGGCAGAAGGCCGCCGGGCCGCGTGTCGGTCACGCCTGTCTCCACGTGAACAGCATGGACGCCTGGCTGGAGAAGTTGGCGGCGCACCAGATCTCGCTCACCAGCGGCCCGAGCGAGATCACCCTCCCCTCCGGCAAGGTGCGGCTGTGCTTCTTCGCCGATCCCGACGGCATCCCGGTGGAGCTGTACGAGCGCATGCACGAGGTGTGACGGGGGTGGCGTATCCCACGACCAAACCATACATGGTTCGGTGGACAACCCACCACATGATGCCGCGGCGTACACAAAGGCGAGGGCTAATGGACTCGACCTTGCGCGATTTGACATAGCGGAGTATCATCGACAAGAATCGCGGCGCATGGCGCAGGCCTCGCGCGAACTTCCCGTCCGGCACTTGGTTCGCGTCTGGTTCGTCGGCGGCACGATTGCGGCGGCTTGTTGGTGTTGGTTCGCTCGCACCTTTCGGGTGGCAGCGAGGAAAGGTGGTGACATGGGTCTCGACGTTGGCTCTCGTTCCTCAGCCATGAGCCGCCGCTTGCTACTGCGGCGCGCGACGGCCACGGCCGGCTCACTGGCTGTGGTAGGCTTGCTGGCCGCCTGTGGCGCCGCGGCGCCGGGTACCGTAGCCCCGGCGACCGGGTCATCGGCGGCAAGTAGCGCGGCGCCACTCGCCAGCAGCAGCGCCGCGGTCAGCAGTAGCTCCGCCGCCCCGAGCAGCTCGGCATCGTCCGTGGCATCATCAAGTAGCACCTCGGCACAGACAGTGGCGAGCGCGGCGCCCTCGTCCAGCGCCGTCACGTCGTCTAGCGCCTCCGCCACGGCTGGAGCGGCGAGCGGCAGCAAGGTGATCTACGGTACCTTCGCCGATGCCAAGATCCTCACGCCGTTCCTCTCCAGCGATACCGCCTCCAGCGACGTGGAAGACCGCATCTTCGAGGGGCTGCTCGCCACCGATCCCGACACCGGGCTCCCCATCCCCTGGCTGGCGGAGAAGTGGGACCAGTCCCCGGATGCTTTGACCTATACGTTCCATCTGCGCAAGGACGTGACCTGGCACGACGGTCAGCCGTTCACCGCTGAAGATGCCAAGTTCACCTACGACACTATCATGGACCCAAAGACGAAAACGGTCCGGAAAACCAACTACGAGCAGGTGAAAGCATTCACCGTCGTCGACCCGTCGACATTTCAGGTGACGCTCAAGCAGCCATTCTGCCCGTTCTTGACTAGCATGACGAACGGACTCGTGCCGAAGCACCTCCTGCAGAACTCGGCGGACATCAACACGGATCCGTTCGGTACCAAGAGCCCGGTCGGGACCGGACCATACAAGTTCTCCGAATGGGTGAAGGACGATCACGTAACGCTGGTAGCCAACCCCAATTATTGGGGCGGCGCCCCGAAGATTCAGCAATGGATCATGAAGATCGTCCCCAACGCGACCGTGGTCGCGCAACAGCTCAAGACCGGCGATGTCGACGCCTCAGGAATCGAGCCGAAAGACCTGGCCGACATGGAGAAGCAGCAGAACGTTAACATCACGAAGTATTATGGTCGGACCTATGACTTTATCGGTTACAACGTGACCAATCCGCTGTTCCAAGACAAGCGAGTCCGGCAGGCGTTCACCTATGCCCTGAATCGCGACGTCTTCATCCAGAAGATTCTCTTCGGTCAGGGACAGCCGATCAACTCGAGCGAAGTGCCGATCAACTGGGCATATGATCCAAACCTGCCGAAGTACCCGTTCGACCCGACCAAGGCGAAATCGCTCATGAAAGAAGCCGGATGGGCCCCCGGGCCGGATGGCATCCTCCAGAAGGGTGGCGTACCGTTTAAGTTTACCCTCATCACGAACTCGGGCAATACCGTTCGAGAGCAGATTGTTACCATTGCCCAGCAACAATTGAAGGACATCGGCGTCAGCGTCGCGCCCCAGCTCATGGAGTGGAACGCATTCCTGGACAAGGTGACGAAGAACCATCAGTTCGACGCCTGTGTGCTGGGCTGGGCCGGCCTTGGCCCAGATCCGGACCAGCGGTCGCTGTGGCACTCCAGTCAGATCAAGGACGGGCTAAATTTCATCGGTTACAACAATCCCGAGGTGGATAAGCTGCTGGATCAAGCGCGCACCCTACCGGGGTGCGATCAGCAAACGCGCAAGGATCTCTACTATCAATTCCAGCAGATCCTGGCCGATGAACAACCGTACACCTTTCTTTATAACGGTAAGAGTCTGGCGGTGGTGAACAAGCGCTTGCAGGGCACGCACATCACCGCCTATGGCGGCCTGTTCTGGCAACTGAACAAGTGGACACTCGCGCCCTAGCATCGTGGACCTGAGGCGCTGGGGCAGCGGCGCGCCCCAGCGCCCGGGTTGGTTTGCTCCCTTGAGGAGATCGTCAGTTGTCCCGCTACCTCATCCGTCGCGTCCTCCAGGCGATCCCGACCTTGCTCGGCATAACATTGCTGAGCTTCGCCATCTATCACCTGGCGCCCGGCGACCCCGTGCGGCTGTTTACATTTGGCGTGCCGAACATGACGCCCGAGGATGTCGCTCGCCTGCGCCATCAGTACGGGCTCGATCAGCCCCTCTACCTGCAGTACCTCAACTGGCTACTGCAGATTGCGCAGCTCAACTTTGGGAACTCTTTCATCACCCATCAGCCCGTGCTCGAGATGATCGGCCAGCATGCGCCTGCCACGCTGACCCTTGCCGGCACGGCGCTGCTGCTCGGCTTGCTGGTGGGGACCGCCATCGGCACCTACTCGGCGCTTAAGCGAGGTTCGGTTGCGGACGGACTGTTCCGTATCGTCGCCGTCATCGGGAGCGCCGTGCCCGCGTTCTGGTTGGGCCTCGTCTTCATCCTGCTGTTCTCCGTGCAGTGGCGCCTCTTCCCTGCTGGAGGGATGTATACGCTGGGTAGCCACGGGTTCGACTTGGGGGACCGGCTCCGCCACCTGTTCCCGCCCGCCCTCATCCTTTCTCTCGGCACCATCGCCGGTACCTCACGGATCGTGCGCTCCCAAACGCTGGAGACGTTGAGCCAGGATTACGTGCGCACGGCGCGGGCCAAGGGTTTGAGCGAGCGGGTCGTGGTGCTCGGTCACGTGCTGCGGAACTCGCTGCTGCCGGTAGTGACCAATATCGGCGGCTCACTGCCCTTCCTGCTCGGCGGCGCCGTCCTCGTCGAGCAGATCTTCTCCTGGCCGGGAATGGGCCGGATGGGCTTCGACGCGGTGTTGTCGCGCGATTATCCGGTGTTGATGGGGCTCCTCGTCATCCTCTCCGCCCTGGTCGTGCTAGGCAACCTGCTCTCCGACCTGCTCTACGTCCTGGTCGATCCCCGCATAAAGCTGGATTAGCATATGGCAGCGACGCTTCGACCACGCTTCTTTCCGGCGGCCGCTCCGGCGATTCCTGAGCAGCCCGCCCAGACACTCTGGAGTATCACTCTGACACGCCTGCGCCGTGACCGCCTCACGGTCCTGGCGCTGGCGATCCTGCTGTGCTTCGGACTGCTGGCCGTCCTGGCCGGCCTTATCGCCCACGCCACGGGGCAGGACCCCGACCGCATCGACCTGCTCAACAACTTCGACCCGCCGTCACGCCAGCATTGGCTCGGCACCGACGACGACGGCCGTGACCAGTTCATCCGGCTCCTCTACGGCGCTCGCGTGTCCCTCTCGATCGGGGTGCTGGCCGCCGCCGTCAATCTTGTCGTCGGTGTGCTGATCGGCGCCGCGGCGGCATTCTACGGCGGCGCGGTCGACGACCTGGTCGTCTGGATCGTCAACACTTTTCGATCGATCCCCACGTTCGTGCTGCTCTTGACCATTAGCGCCCTGTTCACTACCGGGCCCGTTGGCCTGGCGCTCATCATCGGCTTCACGACCTGGACGGGCGCCGCGCGCCTGGTCCGTGGCCAGGTCTTTCAACTCAAGCAGCACGACTACGTACTCGCGGCACGCACGCTGGGCGCATCAAATGCCCGCCTTATCTTCCGGCACGTCCTCCCGAACGTCCTCCCGCTCGTCGTCGTCTTTCTCGGCATCGACATCGGCGGGGTAATCCTGACGGAATCCGGCCTGAGTTTCCTGGGATTCGGCGTGCAGCCGCCGGTGCCGAGTTGGGGCAATATGCTCACCAACGCGCAGACCTTCTTCACGCACGGCCCGTGGCTGGTCTATGGTCCTGGCTTCGTCATCGCCTTGACCGTCTGGTGCCTGTACACTGTTGGCGATGGCTTCCGTGACGCCATCGATCCGCACGGGGCGCGAAGTCGGTAAGCTTCTACGCGGTGGCAGTGTCCAGTGAAATAGGGGCGGTATGCGTTTCAGCCGTTGGCTTGACGTGCTAATCGTCCTGCTCGTCATCATCGCCGGGATCTACTTGCTCCAGTTGCTCTGGCACATCGGCAACCAGTTCGCCCACGTGCTCTTGCTGTTCTTTGTAGCCTGGATCATCGCCTTCCTGCTAACGCCCTTGGTGGAAGCGCTGCAGCGCCTCTGGCTACCGCGCATCCTGGCGGTGGTGCTGGTCTATGCCGTCATCGGGAGCGGCGTCACCATCCTGATCCTCATCGCTTTGCCGGGCATCGTGGCCCAGGGGAACGCGCTCTCGGCGCAGTTCCCAGCCTACACCCTGCAGGTGCAGCAGTGGATTTCCTGGGCCCACGATGAGCTGACAAGGCGAGGCATTACCGACGACTATCTCATCAGGTGGTCGCAAGACGCTATCAGCCGCCTACAAACCCTCAGTACCAACCTGACGCTGAATCTGCTCAGTGTTGCGACCGCGGTGGTGACGGCGTTGTTGAACCTCTTCGTCGTACTGGTGCTGTCATTCTATATGACGTTGGACGGCCGGCGCATCGTGGCGCGCGTCGTGAGCGTCACCCCGCCGCGCGCCCGTGGCAAGCTGCTCCTGTTGTTCGAGAGCGTCGGCACCAGCTTCGGCGCCTTTGCTCGGGCGCAGTTTCTGCTGGCCATTCTCGCCGGCGCCATCACGCTGATCGTGCTCAACGTCTTTCACGTGGGCTACGCCGTGGTGGCAGCCGGTCTCGCCGCGGTCGGCATGCTGATCCCATTCCTGGGGCCGGTGCTGGCGA
>CALBSQ010000262.1 GCA_937967325.1 uncultured Chloroflexota bacterium | reverse complement strand
CCGAGAAGCTGCAGCCAATTCCGAAGATGAGGTCGGCCTGCACCAGGCAGCGGGCTGCGCCGCCGTGGAGCGTATTGCCGCCCGTGCCCGCGGCGAGTGGGTGATCTTCGGGGAAAGCGCCCTTGGCCGCCATGGTGGTCATCACCGGCGCGGCCACTAGCTCGGCCAGCTCGCGCAGCTCCTCCCAGGCCTCCGCCCAGAGCACGCCGTGGCCGGCGTGCAGGATCGGGCGCCTGGCGGCAAGGAGCAATCGTGCCGCCTCGGCGACGTCGCGCGGATCGCCAGCCGACTTGTAGCCCCGCTGGGGTTTGTAGTCGAGTGCCGCCTCGTCAATCGTCGCGCCGCCGACGTCGCGCGGGATTTCCAGCAGCACCGGCCCCGATTGCCCCGTGCGCAGGTTGATGAAGGCGCGACGCAGCATCTCGGGGATGCGGTCGGGGAAGTTGATCCGGCCTGCCCACTTCGTCACGTGCCGGTAGGGTGGGAGCGGGTCGAAGCCGGTGGGCACGTCCAGGCGGTGTTGGTCGGGGCCACCCGGCAGCAGGAGCAGCGGGATCGAGTCCGCGAAGGCCTGGGCGATCCCGCCGAAGGCGTTCTCGATGCCCGGGCCGTCCTGAACCACAACCACTCCGATACTCCGGCCGTTGGTCGTTCGCGTGTACCCGTCGGCCATATTGATCAGCGTCTTCTCGGTCCGAGCGATGATCGGACGGATCCCGACCTCCGCTGCCGCGTCGATAATGGGGTGGTTCGGGTAGCTGAACAGATACTCGACACCTTCCAGTTTGAGGATCTGGGCAATCGCGCGCGCGCCGTTCATTCAAGAGACCTCCGCTCCATCGCAGCCCTTGCCCGCACGAAGCGTCACGGGCAGCAGAATCATGGAACTACGCAGCCGGGGTGCAGTCAAGCGGAGGAGACCTTACCGTAGAAAATCTGGTCACCATGGCAGTCGACGAAATGCTTCACCGCCGCGGCTTCACCCGATGGCTGCAGCTCGACCGGCCCCTCGGCGGCGCCGATGGTGAGTGCATAGCTGGCGCCAGGACGTGTAGGGAACTGCCAGGTGTCGTAGGTGATACGCTCAGCGGGTATTGGACCTTCGGGGCCTGTCACCCGCACCTGATCGCGGCCGTCGTAACGAAACAGCCTCACGGTACACGTCGCTCCCTGGATGCTCCGAATTTCCACGCGCTCGGTCTTCCCGTTCCGACAGCGGGCGGAGACCACGAAGGCGCCTTCTGCGCGCAGATCCGTGAAGCTGCAGTCGGCAATTCGCTTCGGCGCCGATGGAAAGATACGCACAACGCCGCCGTGCGACTGGAGCAGCATCTCGTTGATGATGCAGAGATAAGCGGACGGCCCTTCCAGGAATTGGAAATGCCGGTCGCGCCCGTGGCGCGTGTTGCCGGCTGCCACGATGACGTGCTGGGCTCTCGGTTGATCGCCAAAGTCGTAGGCGGCACGTTTGCCCTCCACGGTTGCGAAGATGCCGTTGGAGATGATGGTGAACATGCCGTTGGGTTTGAGGAACTCGCTGAGCCCAACGTCCATGAGATAGTGATCGAGCTGCTCCGCCCGGCGCAGGCGCGCTGAGCCCAGTGCCTGCGTCGTCCAGGCTTGGATGTCGGAGAGCGATTGCCGCCCCACGAAGGACTGGCGCTGCGCTCGCTCGTGGTAGGTATCGATCGTTCGCGCCGCCACATCGGCCAGCGGATGGTCGGCGTCCACGTCGCCGCCGGGGTACACCATGGCAAAGAGGCCGGTGTGGGCCATCAGCAGGCCCTCCGGCGCGGTAGCGGAATCCAGGAATCGACCGTTCTGCTGGGGGTACGCTGGAAAGCGGACCAGGCATTCGACGACCCGATCGAGGTACAGGGTCGCCAGCTTGAGGACGCGGCAGGCCTCGGCGTAGCCCGCCCATACGACCTTGATCAAGGCGAGATCGTTGTTCACGTTGTAGGCCGGCAGCGGCCCCTGCTCGGGGGCCCAGGACGGTCCGATGCGCAACGTCCCGTCCGGCATCTGCTCGACCAGCGCCAGGTAGAACTTGGCGGCTTCTTCCAGGATGGGGAAGGTCGTGTGCTCCAGGAACTCCCGATCCAGGGTATAGCAATAGTGCCACCAGTAAGGGATCACGTAATAGGCGCTGGAGACCTGCATCATTCGGTAATAGTGCCGCGTCATATCCAGACCTGAGTCCGGCGCCGTGGCGATGGGGAACTTGGCGCCGTCGATCTGATAGTGCCTCCAGGTCTGCTGCTTGACCTGTGGCAGCATCCTGGAGAAGGTCGCGAAGTAGGCCTCGCCCAGCTCCAGATGATTGCAGGAAAACAGGTACCAATGCGCCATGGAGACGTTGTAGTCGCCGTGGTAATCGCCGTGCCATGCCGGCGATTTGGTCATGTTCCAGAGGCCGAAGAGGCCCGGAGCGGTCGTCCCGCGGCAGGTCGAAGCGAGCTGGTAGAGGGAAAAGTACCAGAGCGCCTCCAGAAAACGATCTTGCAGCTCCACACCGGAACGGTCCCAGAAGGTGGCCCACCAGCGCCGCTGCTCCTCATAGCACGTCTCGTACCCAGCCGCCACTGCGCGCACCAGGTGCTCCCGCGCGGTTGCCATCGGATCGGCGCAGTCCTTCGAGGTGGTCACCGTGAGATAGATCGTGTACACCGGACCTACCTCCTGGCGTGGCAAGATGGCCGACGTACGGACCTCACCCGGCAAGATTACCGGCGGCTCGATCGTCACGCCACTGACCGACAGCGCTATGACGTACTCGAAGCCGTCAGGAAAGACGTAGCGGATGTATGAGACGTTGCCGTCCACGCCGGCCTCCGGCATGCCCAGCGTCTCATCAATCTCGCGACTGAGGACGATAGGCTGCCGGTGCGGTTGGCGGAAGCGGCCGTGAGCCCAGGTGTTCTCGACGCGAATGGCCAGGACGTTGGCGTCCGGGAGCACGAAGCCGCGCACGCGCACGGCCTTGGTGGACAGCTCGTACTCGCAGTCGACGGCGCCTTCGTACAGACGAAGCCGCTGGCTCTGCCGGCTCAGCGTCGCGTTCAGGGGTAAGAAGCCTTCGTCGATGCCAATAGTCAGCCGGCCACAGGGCTTGGGGCATGGATAGGGAACGTCGTAGGCCGGTTCTTCCCGAATCTCCTGGCGCGCTTGCTCTGGATCGGACTTCAGCAGCTCCTTGAAGCGAGAGAATGACACCAGCTCGTCGTCGCGGAAACGATAGTCCCAGACGTCCAGCTTGGTGACGCCGAAGACGATCCGGTCAGGGTCTTCCGGCTGCCAGACCATGGCGCCAAAGTGGCCGTTGCCGATGGGGAATCCATCTTTCCAGACGCGGGGGGGGACTTCGTAGATCAGGTCGTGCTGCGCTACCATGCCCGCTCGGTCCGGAGCCAATCGATCCATCCTTCCTTCTTGCGCGGTCAAGGCGGACAGGCGGGAGTGTCTCGGCGCCGGTCGCGAGAGGCCGCGCCTATGGCTGTTGGAGCAGGGCGTTGGCGGCGCTGTCCATCGCCGTGGCAAAGTCGCTCACGCCCAGCTTCGCCTGAAGCAGTTGGACGACGTTCTTGTTGTAGGCATCCATGATCTCCGTCCCGTGCAGCTTGATCTTGGACCAGGCGCCGAGGTCGCCCGTGGCCATGACCTGGTCGAAGAGCTGGCTGTAATGGGTCCCGGGCGCTTGCTTCTTCCACTGCGCCTGTTGCCCATCGTGATTGATGACCTGCGGCGGACCGCCCATGGCCTGCATCCGAATCACGTGCCCGTCGCCGACGAAGTACTTGCCGACCGTGAACGCCGCGTCCAGGTGTTTGGCCCCCTGCACCAGCGAGCCCATCTGGCTGCCGTTGGCGAACTGGTGGGGCCAGGCGTCACCGGCGTGCTCCACCGGGAAACCCATGACGTCCCATTGGAAGTGCGCCATATTCGGATTCGTGGTCTGGCGCAGGCTGGAGAGTTGCGAGCTCCACGATGGCGCCATCGCGATCTTGCCGCCGGCAAAGCCGCCGGCAAGCTTCTCGTCGGGCTGCAACCCCACCTTATCCTCGACCATCAGCGTGCGAAAGAAGCTGAGTCCCCGCTGCGTGCCGGCGGCGCTGAAGGTGGCCTTGTTGACCCAGCCGGTCGTGGCGTCCCGCTCGAAGTAGCCGCCCCCGGCGTATTGCGCCAGCACGTAGGGATCGCCAAAGTTCCAGAGGCCGCTGAAGCCGAGTTGCTCGATCGTGCCGTCAGCGGCGCGCTTGGTCAGCGCCTTAGCGTGGTCCTCGAACGTGGACCAGTCCCAGTGCTGGGCCGGGTCATAGGCGACCCCGGCCTTTTGCAAGAGGTCCAGGTTGGCGTAGATCACGCGGGCGTCGGGATTGCCGGGGAATGCCCACAACATGGGGTGTCCGTTGTCCAGGACGATGTTCACGTACTGCCAGCAGGGCGGGTAGAACTTCCAGGTGGTGATGTCCTTGTCGCGGTCGAAATATCCTTTCAAGTCGACGATCGCGTCCTTCAAGGCGAAGCTGACGTCGCTGCCGAGCGTGAGGTCCGGCGGCGTGCCGGCGGCGATCATCGCCGCGGTCTTGGCGGTCGAACCTCCCTTGAAGTCACCGGTCATGATGAATTCCACCTTGACGTTGGGCAGCGCCTGTTGCAGCCCTTGCGCCCAACCTGTGTACAGCGTATCGACCCACGGTCCGTTGCCCCAGGCATCGAGCACCTGGACCGGCTCCGCGGCCGCTCGCGCCGAGGTGGCGCTGGCGGCCGGCGCGGCGCTCGACGCACTCGCTGCCGAGGACGTGCCTGAGCTCAGGGCCGAAGTCGAAGCGGGAGCGGCGGTCGTTGAGGTCGCCGCCGCGACTGCTGACGGCGCCGGTGCAACGGTAGCGGCAGCCGGCGCGGTGGTGGCGCTGCCGCAGGCCGCCAGCGCACCGGCGCCAAGCAGTCCGACCGCCGTGGTGAACGAGAGCAGCACGGAACGCCGGGGTACCCGGCGAGCATCGTGTAGCGCCCGAAGAGCGCGATACCTTGTGCCGGCTGCCGAGCTTGGCTGGGACGTCATCGAGGTTCTGCTCCTTTCCACGCATGTGCAGGGCGGCTTCGATCGTGACGCGTCGCCCTCGCCCTGACGACCGCGCGGCGCGACCTGCGGCCAAACGGGGCGGGCGCTCGTGTGGATCGCGCGCCTCTTGACCGTTCGCGCTGCCGGTAGGATCATAGCGAGACATTGGTCGACCGTCAACCATCGACAACCATGGAGGCTTTGGCTGCATGGCTGGCTTCTCCTTCTTGCCGGCGACACGCACGGTGTTCCGCAACCAGGTTGTCGATCTCCTCCGTGCGGCCATCGCCGACGGACGCCTGCGCACGGGTGAGGCCATCCGCGAGCGGGAGATCGCCGATCGGATGTACATTGCGGCGCACATTCTGGAGGTGGCGCGGATCATCAGCGCAGCGTGGCATGCAAGGCCCTACCGAATAGTCGACGCCCACTGAAAGGCCTCGGCGGCACATTAACACGCCGCCGTGGGCGGGCGTCGGACAGGTAACCTCTGGGCGCCGTTGCGGCACTATATGAGTAAGAGCTCCGGCAATGGCCGGCTCGGTACGAAGAGAGGGTCTGGCGATGGCAGTGGAGACGAGCTCGCTCACGGAGCGGCAACTGGCGTTTCACGAGTCGGGCCATGCCGTGCTGGCGGCGCAGCTGGGAGTGTCGGTGGAGCGGGTGAGCATCGTGCCGATGGAAGGGGTGCGCAGCTACGCCAAGCTGGCTGCGCACCCGAATCTCGACACCGCCGAATACCTGGTGGTGCTGCTGGCCGGCGAAGAGGCGCAGCGGCGGCTGGAGGGCGGCGAGCCGGTGGCGACGGGCGACCGGGAGCAGGCGCGGCATGTGCTGGCTGCCGCCGGCATCGATGAGGCCAAGGGCCAGGAGCTGCTCAGTGGCGGGCGCGAGCGCGCCGTCGGACTCCTGGCGCAGGCGCGAACGTGGCGTCAGGTGGAGGCAGTCGCGGCGGCTCTGCTCGCGGAGGGCACGCTCGACGGCCATCGCTTTCGCGACGTCGTGGCGGGCGCCTGATCGCCGTTGGGCAGCCGGGCCACGCCCCGACGCTGCCGACGACGCCACGCTGGTGCGCGCGGCGAAAGCGGGCGACGGCGTCGCCTTCGCCGCGCTGTATGGCCGCCACGACCGGCGGCTCCTGGCCTGCTGCCGGCGGCTGCTGGGCGATCCATTCCTGGCGGAGGAGGTAGCGCAACAGGCGGCGCTGGAAGCGCTGGTCAGCTTGCCCCGCCTGGCCGTCCCGGAGCGCTTCGGGGCCTGGCTGCTGGCCATCGCCACGCACCTGTGCCGGCGCCGGTTGCGCTCGCCGGCCCACCGCCTCGCCTCATTGGATCTGCTTCGTGAGGTCGGCACACTCCGCGAGCCGGAGGCGCCGGACCCTGAGCCGGAGCGCGTGGTCGAGGCTGCCGAGCTGGCAAAGGCCCTCGCTTTCGCGCTGGCCCGATTGCCCACCGGCCAGCGCAAGGCCATAACGCTCTTCTACCTGCGTGGGCTGACCATGGCGGAGACGGCGGCTGCACTGGGTATTGAAGCGGGCGCCGTCAAGGCGCGGCTGCACAAAGGGCGGCTGGCTCTCCGTCGGCGTTTGCAGACCGAAAGGGCCGTGATTGACGTGGTGGCCGGAAGGGCGCCACCACAGCCCCACGACTGATGGGCTATCCCATTGGCGCTGGTCCCGCGAAATGCTCGCCTGCTCTTGCACGTTCGCGCTTGTTACCGAGCTACCGCCTGCTCGTTCAATAGACTGAGTCTGATGTGTCCAGTCAGGATGAGTGAGGCGGCGGATCGGAAAAGAATGCGCACTGGCGTCAATGAGAAGCCGCTCCCGCCGGGGAATGTGCCGGACGAGGTCGCGTTCAGCATCGGCCTGGTCTCCGACACCCACATGCCGGAGCGGCGGGCCGAGCTCCCCTCAGCCCTTTTCTCCACGCTGGCCGGCGTCGATCTCGTCCTGCACGCGGGCGATGTCGGGGAGTTGTGGGTGCTTGACCGCCTGGGCGCGATCGCCCCCGTGGTCGCCGTCCACGGCAACGACGACACGGCGGAGGCGCAGCGCGAGCTGCCCTACCAACAGATCATCGCCGTAGCCGGGCAGCGCATCCTGCTCTGCCACAGCCACGAGCCCGACCCAGCGGCAGAGCGCGCCCTGCGTGCCGACGACGCCTGGGAGCCGAAGCTCTCCCGGTGGGCGGCGCTCGGTCGTCGAGCCGGATCGAGCGTGGTCGTGTTCGGCAACACCCATGTTGCTATGGCGCGCCACCACGAAGGCGTCTGGCTGGTCAATCCCGGCGCGCTGGCCTCGCCCAGTTGGGTGACGCGGCAGCGCCTGCAGACGGTGGCGCTGCTGTTCGTGACGCGAGACGGCGCAGCCCAGGTGACGCACGTCGATATCACCAGCCCCACCGAGCGATATATACCGTCGATCAATTGGCAGGCAGGCTTTCGCGCGGCGCTAGAGCAGGTGTCCGAATCAATCCTCGCACCGGACCTGACCTCATTCGGCCGGCAGTTGCCGAGCCGCATGCGGGGGTTGAGTCCGGCGGCCCGAGCGGCCGGGCGCGGGGTCCTGTTGCGGCTGGGCCAGCGCTGCTGGAACGGCGAGCAGGAGGTGCTCCGGAGGAAGGACCTGCTTGAGGAGTTTCGAACGGCCCCGGATGTCCCGCCGGAAGTGCGGGAGCAGCTCATCGGCATCCTGCCCTGAAATGGCCCCACCCCAACCCCTCCCCAGCAAGCTGGAGAGGGGCTTTTCCTCCGCGCGGGCGGCGGCGCGCCGCCACAGGGTCTGCTAGGGAAAGCGGGCTGCTAATGCTTAATACGCTGTTCATACAGAGTCATAGCAGCGGGCGGCAAGCGATGCGCATCTTAGACGAGGTTCAGCTCTGGTGGGCTCATCCATGACAGTTCCGCCGCTACCAGAGGCGGTGCAACCTAAACTGTCATGTCGCGTTGACCCTTGTCTTAGAATCGGGGGGAGTATGGTATTAGGTACCGCAAGGAGTACCACAATGCAGACGGTCCCCGCGCGAGAAATTAAGCGTCGCGGCATTAGCGTGGTCGATGGCGATTTGGAGCATGGTCCGGTACACGTCATCAAGAACGACCGGCCGAGCTACGTCATCCTCGACGAGGCCCAGTACCAGGAGCTGTTGGAAGCGACGGAAGAGGCGGCGCGGTCACGCATCCGAGCGGCACTCGAAGACGAACGTGCCGGTCGCGTGCGCCGCGTCAGGGCACAGCAGCTCATCGACGACCACGAACTCGACCGTTGACGTATTCCCTGGTTGCCACCGCCGCGTTCGAACGCCGCCTCGCCCGGTTTCGTCGCCTCCATCCCGAGCTCCGCACGCGGTTGGCGCGTCTCCTCCGCGACCTGGAAGTCGATCCGTTCCAGCCTCACCTACGCCTCCATGCGCTCCAGGGCGAGTTGGCTGGGCTTCACGCCGTACGGCTAACGCGGTCACAACGTCTGACGCTCACGCTACGCTTGAGCGAGCAGGAAATTGTGCTGCTCGACATCGGGACGCACGACGAGGTGTACCGGTGAAAGGGCGCAGCACAGCCAGGTCCGGCAGGAGAGTTTGTCCCTGTGTCCCACCCTTTGGCCCGTCTCAATCCTTGGGATCTGACGGTCTTGCTCCATTGCGCGCTTCTCCCTGAAAGGCCGCGTTCGGATGACGCACTCGCATGCGAACGTCCACATCGGCTGCATCGACGTTCGTCTACGCGGTTCACGTGGTCAGCACGAGCCATACCCTACGCCGTCCGCTCGAAACGCCCTGCCCCGAGCGGCGCCAGGTGGGTAATGCTGTCTCGTGGGGCCTGGAGCTGCGCTTCGGCCCACTCGAGGACCTCGCGCTCCTGGCTGAACAGGATCACCTGTCGTGCCTGGCTGACGTCGCGCAACGTTTCCAGGACGGCGCGCTTGCGGCCCTGGTCGCAGTGGACGGTCACATCGTCCAGGATCAGCGGGCAGATCTCCCCCGGTCTGGTAAGGTATTGGGCTAGGGCCACGCGCAGCAGCAGGTAGATCTGCTCCGCGGTGCCGTGCGATAGCAGCGCAGCCCGGCGCCACTGGCCGTCGGAGGCCAGCACCTGGACGTCCAGGTTTTCTGGGTCGACGCGCGCGTTGGTATAGTGGCCGGCAGTGATTGACGGAAGGCGGCAGCGCACGGCGCCGGCCAGGACCGGCGCCACCGACCGATGGACGTTCTGCTGAGCGCGTTCCAGGAATACGCGGGTCGTCTCCAGCGTCTCGTCGAGCCGTCGAACTCGGTCGAACTCGGCTGCCGCGCTGGCCAACTCCTCTTCGGCGTCGGGGACTGGGCGGAGGGTGCGCTGCCGCTCCTCCAGTTGGCCCATGGCGCGATCCAGGGCAGCGCGCTTCGCCTGCGCCTGCTGCGCCAGCGCAGCCTCCTGGGCCTGAAGGTCCGGTTCAAGTTGCACCGTGGCTAGCGCCTGCGGAGGCAGACCTTCTGCCAGGCGATGCGCGGCTTCGTCGTGCTGGCGTGTCCGGGCGGCCAGCTCTTCGAGCGTCGCGCCGTCGAGCAGCGTCTGCAGCTCCGCCCATCCCCGCTGCGCTTGCTCGTTGGCCTGCAGCGCTTCCTGCCGGTGTCCCTGCCAGGCGCGCAACCCGGCAACCAGCGTATCCGGCGCATCGCCCGACATGCCGGCGGCCGGGGCGACGGAGCGCAGTTGCGCCTCAGCGCGCTCGCGGCGGTCGTGGGCCTGCGCTGCCACGGTCTCGGCCGTGATCCGGTCCGCCAGCCGACGCTCCAGGTCTGCGCGGCGTGCAGCGGCGACCGCGATCTTGCGCCGTTCGGCGCAGCTGCGCGCGTAGGCGTCATAGGTTGCGCCGATGTCACCGTCCAGGGCAACCCCGCGCGAGCGCAGAGCAGCAGCCAGGCCTGTCTGGGCAGTATGCACCTGTTGCTGGAGCGAGGAGCCGGTCTCCGTCCACCGACGCAGCGCTCGATCCGCCTGCTCCATCTCCTCGATCTGCCTGGCTAGGCGCTCCAGCGCGGCCGAGTCGGGGGGCAGACCAAGCGTGCGGAGGCGGAGCAGCGCCTCTGCGCATCGGCGCTCGTACTCCTCCATTGGGAGCTGCGCCTTGCGCAGCGCCAGCTCGGCGTCGCGCAACTCGTCCTCCGCATGGGTGCGCTTGGTCGTGCCCATGCGGAGGACGGACCAGAGGCCAAGTGCTCCGGCGATCACGATCAGGATGAGTCCGACAGCGGAAACGCCGGCCAGCGCCGATACGAGTCCGACAATGGCGAGCGTGCCAGCCAGGATCAAGTGAAGCGGCGATCGCTTCGCATCCACGGTCGCCGTGTCCTGAGCCTTCGCTTGCGCGAAACGCGCTTCGATCGCCGGGGTGATGGCAGGCCGCGGTTGTGCCAGCACGCCGGCGAGCTGGCGAAGCTCGGCGGCGCCAACCGCGGCCATGGTGGGGCAAGGGGGTGTCGTGGGGCGCTGCGACTGGTGATACTCCAGCTTTTGGGTGGCGGCGTCGTGCGCTCGAGCGGCGGCGAGCACGTCCTGATGGGGCTCGAAATCTCCTGCCGGCATTTGAGGCAGCGCCTGAAGCTGTTCACGCAGCTCGGCCGCGCTTTCGCCGGTGAGCATAGGCGGATCGGCTCGGGTTTCCCAGTCGTGCAGCGCGGCTGTGACCTGATCAGCAAGCTGGCTGCCGGAGGTTCCCGACACAGACCGGCTGCCCGGGACCTGCGCGGCGAGTGCTCGCGCCCGCTCCAGCCGTTGTCGAGATACTTCCGCCTGCTCCATCGCCCGTTTCGCCTTGACCAGCGCGAGCCGGCAATCAGCCTCCCTCGCGTCCGCACTCAGTGCCTCGGTTTCGCCCACCAGTGCCTGGTAGTCCTGTCGAGCACGCTGGGCCGCGATCAGCGCGTCGCGCGCTCGCTCCTGCTGCTCGCGGGCGCGCCGGAGGGGCTTGACGGCATTGCCGGCATCCCGTCCGACGTAGTCGCGACGATAGTCGTCGAGGCGGGCGATCGCCAAGGCCACCGACGCATCCTGGGACAGGCTGTCGGCGGCGCGCTGCAGGTATTCCCGGAGGAGGTCGGGCCGATCCAGGACACCCAGCAGGTCGGCCTGGCGCACGCAGGCGATAGCAAGGAAGGAGCGCCGGTCGAGACCGAGCCAGCAGGCGCCATCCGGGGCGCCGTCGCGCATGATCTCGCTGGAATAGTCGCGGCCGAGGTCCGCGTCGAGCGCGCTGCAATCAACCTTGCCAACCAGGTCGTGGCGCAGCTCCACTCGCCGGCCGTCGGCCAGCCGGACGGTCACCCCTACCTGCCAGCCTGCGCCATCCCAGGGGTGATGGTGATCGCGGAAGTCCTGATCCTCCTTGCGCAGGCGGCCGCGACCGCGCGGCATGCCGCAGAGTCCGGCATAGAGCGCAGCATGCCAGCTCGACTTGCCGGCTTCGTTGGGGCCGTAGATCAGGTTCAGGCCCGGCGCGAGCGCCAGCATCTGTTTGGAGAAAGGGCCGAACGCATGCGCGTGGACCGACTCGATCTGCACTTACAGCGCCTCCAGGTCGGTCCGACCGTCCAGGGCGCGCAGGCCGGTGAGCAGGACACGCCGACGCTGCTCGTCCCCCAGATCGACGGCAGCCAGGACATCGCGGACGAACTGGCCGCGCACGGTGGGCTCGTCCTTGATGGCCTCCAGGTCGTAGCCGGCCCGGACGTTGCCCAGGCGGACGACCAGCGCCTCTAGCCAGGGGGCGGCGTTGACGAGATCGCGCGGGCGCAGATCGACGCCCGGCTCGAGCTCGCCGGTGAGGGTGGCGCGTGCCGCGCCGTGGAGTCCCCGCGCCGCCTCAGCCAGGCGAGCGCGGACATCCTGCTGACTGACACAGCCGGTTACGTCCACGATCACGTCGCGCGCCTGCACCGTCGACACGCGCCGCCGCTCGCGGAGCAGGCTGCCGTCGGAGTGGATCGTGGCAATGACCGCGCCGCGTTCGCCATCCTCGCCAAAAGTGAGCGGCGCGGGGTTGCCGGGGTAGGTGTGGCGCTCGGCGTCTCGCGGCCGGTGGTAGTGGCCCAGGAAAGCGTGGTGGAGGCCGGTTTGCGCGATCTGCTCGGCGCGAAACGGCGCGTGTGGCGCCTTGTCTTCCTCGTCCAAGAGCGGCCACCCTTGCTCCGCGCCGTGAAATAGCGCCAGATGAATGCCGCCGCGATCGACGCGAAAGCCGTCGAGAAAGCCACCGGTGTTGGCGGGCGCCTGATGCGCCGCGCCCCACAGCGTCAACCCTTCGGACAGAGCGACCGGTTCCAAGGCGCGGCCATTGAAGATCCGCACGTTGGGACTCCACGCCGTTCGCTGGTAGAGGCTGGCGGGGCCGAGCCAGTCGTGGTTGCCAGGGGCGACGTAGACAGGCAGCGGATCGATCTTGCGGAAGGCCGCCTGGAGGAAAGCCGCGGTGTCGGGGGAATAGCGCTCCTGCTCGTACAGGTCGCCGCCACAGAGTAGGGCGTCCGCCTTGACCTCGCCGGCCAGGGCGATGATCCGTTCCAGCGTGTCGCGCAGCGCCTGGCGCCGCGCCCGCGCCGCCTGCTCTGCCAGCCCCAGAGCGCCGAACTGCGCGTCGAGGTGCAGGTCGGAGAACAAGAGGAGCTTCACGCAGCCATCGCCTAGGTCGGTTGTACCAGCACTTTGGTATGCTAGGCCGCGCAGCGGCGCCTGCCAAGCAGGCGCGATAAAGGTCATCCCTCGATCGCTGGCGCTGTGGTCTACGTGCCAGGGGGGGGGCCGCATGCGGTGTGCTACGCTACCTGAAGCTGGCTCGACCCCGGACGAGCGGCGGAAGGGCAGGTCACGCTGTGGAAGGGCGGTGCTGTTCGCATGGTTGTCACCAAGCGGCGCTACACCTTCGATGTATGGTTCGACTCGCCCGCGAATACCACGCTCGCCGAGCTGGTCGACGGAATCCCCATAGAGCGCATGTCAACTACCTCAGACCATGGGTCGGTTGTCAAGGCACTGTGGCGCTGGCTCGACCGGGCGGAAGAGATGGGATACGGTACTGTGTACCTCGGTCCCGTGGCAGCGCTGCTCGATGCGGACAGCACGCGGCGGAACGCTCGGGAGCCGGACGTCTTCTTCCTGACGCAGGATCGGCAATATCTGGACGCCGGCAGGGCCATCGAGGGGGTACCCGATCTCGTGATCGAGGTGCTGTCGCCCACCAATCGCGGTGACGCGCTGCCAGGTGGCGAGAAGTGGCGGGACTACGAGCGTTTCGCCGTACCCTACTATTGGACCGTCGACCCGGATGCAAAGACGGTGGCACAATACGAGCACCGCGATGGTCGGCTGCAGCAGGTCGCCCTCTTGCGTCCCGGCGATACCCTCAGCTCTCCACTCCTGCCGGGCATCACGCTGCCGGTGGCCACGCTCTTCCAGCGATTACGGGCGAGCGGGCGCTAGCTGCATCGCGATGTCGGGTGGTAGAGCAAGCTGGATGTGGCCCCCCGGCCAATACGCGCTCCCTACTGGCAGCTAGCGTGCGCCGGGCGGACGCAAAAGGCCCAGCGCTTCGTGCAGTCTTCCGGCGAAATCTGGCGGGAAGTCGTGATGCAGGCCGGGCACGACCACGAGCTCGCACACCAGGCCCTGCCGACGCATCTCGGCCTGGATTTGCGTCTCGTTCAAATGCCGAAGTGCCCGCTGAACCTTAGCAAGGTTTCCCTCGTAGGTCTGGGAGTAGGCGACAACGGTACCGACCGGCGTCCGCGTGCCGCGGAGTATCGGCGTCCCCCCCCTTGCACACCGTCAACTCTGGTCACGCAGTCCTCGTACCAAGCCATTGTGCTCTCCCATTCATGAAAGGCGCGGGGAGAACGGTGGTCTCCTCGATTGGAAGTATACCGGCGGCCAGTAGCGGCTCCCTGGCGGTGTGCGCACGTCGCGGTCACTCGCGCTTGCGGTCCAACCCCAGTGCGGCGATGGCTAATAGGGTTGACCGTGGTGTCGGTACGCCGTGGACACCGAGCATTCGGCTGCCGGCCCGACGCATCTACGACCGAGCCGGCCGACCTGCTGCAGATCTGGCCGAGCTCGCCATTCCCGTCATTGGGCGTGGTTCGCCGTGTGCGGGCGCTTGCCGAGCTGGCGCCAATCGGTCTCCGCGACGTCGATCTTATAGTGCTCCGCCGCCTTCTTGATGTTGGCGAAGGCCAGCGCCCGGTCGTCGTCGGAGACACCGTGGACCTGATCGAAGCGAGCAATGGCGTTTCTGACGTGGGAGGCATCCGTCAGGGGCTCCTTGCGCTGGTGCGGGAAGGCGAAGGCGCTGTTCGGCAGATCCTCGCGGTCGCTCGTCGACAGCTCTCCGTGTGTCGTGCGCGGCTTCCAGGTGGGCTTCGGCGTCATCCGGCAATCCTTTCTCTCGCGGCTCGTCATTCGCTTTGTGCCACGTTTGGTCCAGCATAGGATGTGCCGCCAGGACGGCCGACCGGCGGCAGCGTATCGACCACGATGGCGACCCCGCGACCTGCCGTCAAGCCATCGACGCGTCCCGACGGCACGAGACTTGGGCAATCGCGAGGCGGGCCTGCCCAATTGATTGGGCGTATGGCGTTAGACTGGTACCTCGTTGGGAAGGAGACGAAATGGGTCTGCAACCGAAAGTCCCCGAGGTACGCGCCGCCCTTGACCTGATCGAGGCGTACATGGCCGAGGAGTGGCAGGACAGCAAGGTACCGGGACTCAGCGCCGCTATCGTGGCCGACCGGGACGTCATCTGGGCCAAAGGCTACGGTCAGGCCGACCTGGAAAAGCAACGCCCAGCTACGGCCCAGACGGTCTACCGCCTGGCCTCGATCACGAAGCTCTTCACCGCTACCATGCTCATGCAGCTTCGCGACGCCGGCAAGCTGCACCTCGACGACCCCGTCACGGCCCATGTGCCGGAGTTCCAGCTTCCCTCGCGCTTCGCCGACGCCAGTCCTCCGACGCTGGGCCAGCTCGTCTCGCACACGGCCGGGCTGCCGCGCGAAGCTCCGCTGGATTACTGGGACACCATGCGCATCCCGCCCATCGAGGCCTTGCTGGCGAGCCTGGCGAACACCGACCGGAGCCTACCGCCCACGACCGAGTTCAAGTACTCTAACCTCGGCATTGCCGTCCTCGCCCACGCCTTGGAACGGGTCGCCGGCCAACCCTACGTGCCGTACGTCGCCGAGCACATCCTTCGGCCGCTGGGGATGGGGCACAGCGGGTTCGACGTTACGCTCACCGACGTCATGCGCGAGCGCCTGGCCCAGGGCTACAGGATTGCCAAAGATAAGCCGCCGGAGGTCGCACGCTACCTGGAAGAGGGCGGGATGAATCCGGTAGGCGGCCTCTACTCTTCTGTGGAGGACATGGTGCACTTCATCTCATTGCAGTTCCGCGACGGTCCAGAGGGAGGCGCGCAGATCCTGCGCGCGGCCACGCTCCGCGAGATGCATGCCCCTGTCTTCATGAACCCGGACTGGAAAAGCGGTGTGGGCATCGGCTGGATGCTGGGGCGGCTGCTCGATCGCACGACCATTGGCCACGGCGGCGGCATCCCCGGCTACCGGACGGACATTACGCTCGTCCCTGACCTGAAGCTCGGCGTGGCGGTCTTCACCAACAGCAGCGGCGATCCGAACAAGCTTGCCCGCTCGGCGCTGGAGGTGCTGCTGCCCGTCGCCGAGCGCGCCCGTGCCCGCGAGGAAGCGGCGCAGCCGATGTCGCCGCTGCCCGACAACTGGCAGCACTATGTCGGTCACTACCGCCTGTCTCACGAGGAGGCGGAGATCGCATTCCACGACGGCAAGTTGGTCCTCCTGTTGGCCGATCAACAACCGCGGGATGGCACGGTCCTCCTGCCGGAAGGCGCGCGTCGGTTTCGCATGAAGGGAGGCGGCAATACCGGTGAGCTGGTGATCTCCACTGTGGATGAGGCGGGCAACGTTACCGAATTGCGGTTCGGTGCCGCCGTCGCCAGGCGAGCCGGGCAATGAGCGGTTGGCCGAGCCGGCGGTATTTCTCCTATGTCCGTCCCAACTCAGCCAGCACGGCATCCTCTGCGGCGTAGTCGAACTGGCGCGGGTCGATCTGCGCCGGTGGGTTGGCACGCTCCCAGGCGATTGTTCTCTGGAACGCCTCGTCGCCTGGCACGACCTCGGCGTAACCGAGCTCGCGGCGGATGCGCTCGGCGCTGATGGTGAGCGGCTGGCGTGGATCGAGTGAAGCGCGCAGGTGCTCGGGCAGGCGCGCCGGCGGCACCGTCACGATGTCGCCTTCCCAGCCGGCGGCGCGGCCGACGTGTCGCACCCATTCCACTTCCACCAAGGCCTTCTCCTCGGCAACGTTGTAGACGCGACCGGCCGCCTTTTCGTCCACAATCGCCAACGCGATAGCGGAAGCGACATCCTCGACGTAGCCGCGAGGAAAATACGCGCGCGCCATATCCTCGTCCATCACGATTGCCCGCCGGCGGTCGTCTATCCGTTTCAGGTAGGGGAACAACCGGTGCTGGCGGTCGCCCGGACCGTAGACCATGGGCAGGCGCAGCACCGTACCGGGCAAGCCGGCCTCGCCCATGACCACCCGCTCCACCAGGATCTTGTCGTAGTCGTCCAGCCCGCGCTTCGGATCGCCGGCCGGCCGCGGCGTCGTCTCACGATATGGGTACAGACGGACGCGCATCCGATAAACCCGGTACCGCCGATGACGAGCACGCGCATGGCATCTCCTCTACCCGCTTTAGGCCACCATACCTGCTCCGCGCGCTCGATGAGTGGAGAAATCAATGCCATCAGCATAGGCCCCGAACTTCGCGCCTACTTGTCATGCCATGGCAATATCTCCGTACCCTCGCTTGACTCTCCCCTTGGGGGAGAACGTAGGATGCTGTGAGAGAGGACGCATGGACGACCTGCTGGCGATCGGCCGTTTCTCGCAGCTCACCCAGCTCACCGTGAAAGCGTTGCGCCTGTACGACGAGCGGGGTCTGCTTGAGCCGGCTGTGGTCGACTTCCAGACCGGCTTCCGCTATTACCGTCTGGACCAACTGCCGGCGGCGCGGCGCATCCGCCTGCTGCGCTCGTTGGAGATGCCGCTGGAGGAGGTACAAGCGGTGATCGGCGCACCGGACTCCGTCGCGGCACGAGCTCTCCTGGCGCGGCATAGACAGCGGATTGAGGAGCGCATCGCCGGCTATCAGGGCGGCCTACGTTCTCTCCAGGTGCTGGACGACGAGTACCAACGTATTGAAAGAGAAGGTCCCATGGAACCCGTGCGCACGTCTGAACACCAGTGCTCGTTCTGCGGCAAGGCGCAGCGCGAGGTCAAGCGCATGATCGCCGGACCCAACGGGGTCATCATCTGCAGCGAGTGCGTGACATTGTGTAACGAGATGATCGCGCAGGAGGAGCAGGAAGCGACCAGCGCATAGCCGCGCCCTCACGCGCGCTCGCCTGGCCCCGGCGCTACTGCGTCAGATTGTTGACCGTGACGGAGGCGCTGGCGCCGCCGCTGGAGTCGACGATCTCGATGCGCAGGGGGCTGCCCCAGGAGCGACTCAGACCGAGCGTCGTGTTGAAGCTGCCGCTGCTCCCCGGGCTGCCGAAGACGGGCGTGGTTCCAGAGCTGACCAGTTGGCCGTTACTGCCGTAGATGTTGTAGGTGACGCGCCCCGACGATGGCGTCACGGCAACGTGGCCGACGACGCCGACGCTGCCGATAACGCTTGCTCCTTGCTTGGGCTGGTCGATGCTGATGGCCTGCCCTCCGGGAGATGAGCCGTTGACCGGCAAGGTGTTGGCCGTGCAGACGCTCGCGCCGTTGTTGACGGTGAAGTTGTAGTTGTACTGACCCGGCGAGCTGGGCGTCACGGTCCAGGACCAGATGTAGCCCTTCCCTCCCGTCTGGATGCCCGCGGCCACCGGGTTGAAGGGGCCGCTGAGTCCGACGTTGACCGATGGCCGGGCCGAGGTGACGCTGATGGTGACCGGCTGGCCCACCGCGGCGACGGCCGGGTTGAAGGTCATCTGCTCGTCGCCGTTGCAGCCCGACGCCTGGCCGCCGCCCACTTGCAGCGAGTTGGCGGTGCAGATGCTGGCCCCGTTGTCGATAGTGAAGTTGTAGCCGAACGTGCCGGTGCTGTTGGGCGTGACCGTCCAGTTCCAGATTGTGCCGAAGCCTCCGCTCTGCACCCCCTGGAAGGCCGGGTTGAAGGGGCCGTTGAGCCCGATGTTGGTGGAGGGGCGAGCGGAAGTGACACTGATCGTAACTTGCTGCCCGACCGCGGGGAAGGCCGGATTGAAGCTCATCTGCTCGTCGCCGTTGCACCCGGACGCGGCGCCGCCGACCACCATGAAGTTGCTGGTGCAGATGGTCGCGCCGTTGTTGACGGTGAAGTTGTAGTCCGCCCGGCCGGTCGTGTTGGGCGCCACCGTCCAGGACCAGATGTAGCCCTTGCCGCCCTGCTGGACTCCCGTGTAGGCAGGGCTGAAGGGACCGCTCAAGCCGACGTTGGCCAGGGCTGTGGCGGAGGTCACGCTGATCGCCACTTGCTGGCCCGGTTGCGGGTTTGGGGGATTGAAGCTCATTTGCTCGTCGCCGGCGCAGCCTCCGGTCGGGGACGGAGTTGGAGCCACCGGAGTCGTCGCCGGCAGCGCCGACAGAGGCGCGCTCACTGCCGGCAGGGGAGTTACCGCGTTGGACTGGAACAGCCCACCCTCTTTGGCCAGGTCGCCACCGTTGGCCGTCACGACCTGGCCGGCCGCTGCCCAGGGCACGGTGGTGAGCCACTGCTGGTAGACCTTGCGCTGGGCGCGCAAGACCAGAACGCCACCCATATTCTGGATGGGGGCCATGGGTAGCCCGTTGCGGTTGAGCCAGTCCGGCTCCGCATAGAACGCTGTCTTGATGGCGGGGTTGGCGTCGAGCAGGGCCAGGTGGCGCTGCATTACCTGGCTGAACGGAAGGCCCGTATCGCCCGACCAGTCGGAGGGCGGCGGCGTCTGGCGGACCGACTGCAAGAAGCCGTCGAGACCGGCGTTGTGCATCTCGTCGAGCGTGTTGAGGTAGTAGACGGTGTTGACTTCCGGTCGCCATTGGAAGACCACCTTCTGGAACGCTTGCACCACGAAGCCCTTGTAGACAAAGCGGTGGCTCACCGGGTAACCGACCGCCTGGATCCCTCCCGCCTGCTGGAAGTAGGTCCAGAAAGGAATGTTGTCGGCATTGCTGACGGCGAAGCCTGTGCCGGTCGCGCCAGCGTCGGTCTGGGTATAGAAGTGGCCGCCGAAGGGCACGGGCAGATCGAAGTCGGCCAGGTTGGATTGCGCGGTCGCGCGCGCAGGCAAAAGCAACGCCGCTGCCACTGCTATTGCCAGCAAGGTTGTCGAAAGCAGAGATCGTCGCATCGCACTCTCCTTTACGAACAGAACGGTCATGGTGCGACTAGGTAACGGCGATCACAACCCTCGCTGTCGGTACCAGCCACCCGGTGCGTCCGCCGGGGGACTTGTGGACGTGTGGGCCGTTTGTCCGGCGGCATGCCATTCTGGGGCCGTTCGGGTAGGGGCAGGTCTCTGTGCCTGCCCTGGTCCTTCCAATGGCAAGGTGGTTCCTTGTAACGGGCAGTCCGTTCCGTTACAAGACGCCACGGTGGCCACGGCCACCAGGGCAGGCACAGAGACCTGCCCCTACCCGAACGGCCGCTCCTGCGCGATCCCGTGGCGAATGGCGCCCCACAACACAAGCGACTCGGAGGTCAGGGTCCGATCGTGCGACGATCAGGCGCGACTCGCGGAACCGACACCCACTTGGTCAGCCAGTGTGACGGCTGCGTCAGCCAGCAGCGCCTCGGTGTCGTCGGCGAAGGGGGCGGGACGGTGGTAGGGGATGTGGGCGGTCCCCGACTCGTAGCCCCCCTCCGCGTATTGCTGCGCCGTGCAGAGGTAGCCGCTCGTGCCGTTGGAATAGCCAAGGATGATGGCGGCGTCCACGCCGTCCCGTGGGGCCAGGCGCGCTTCAATGCCCTGCGCGATCTCCACGGCCAGCTCCCCAGCGATCGAGGTGATCAGAAACGGCCCTAGCCGCAACACCTGCACCTCGCAGGGCTCCTCCGTTGGCAAGCTGCCATGCTGATCAAGCTTCGCCAGGAGCCGCTTGGCCCAGCCGTCGTTCCGGCTGGGATCGGACGCCAGCAGCTCGTCGCGACTCGGGATGCGCCGGAAGTGCAAGGTGACGTCTTGGGTAGCGCCGTCGAGGCCCCGGTCGCCATTCCAGCGAGGAGTCAATTCGCCCGGCGCGCGGGGGATGCCGCTCAGCTCCTCGGCGACGCGAACGGCCTCGGCCCCAACGGCGCGACCGATACGCTCAAGCTCCACGTCGGTGGCGCCGCGGAAACGACCGCGCTCGTCCAGCAGGCGCGGACGCACATTGCCGAAGGCGCCGGGCAGGAAGAGCGCGCGTGTCCGGCCGTGATAGAGGTGCTCAATGGTCCGTCGGGCCGCGCCGGCGTAATCGGCGCTGATGGCGTAGTTGTTGGCGCCGAGGCAGGTGGGGTGGCAGCAGACGGCGAACAGCACGGCCAGCGGCTCATCCCGTTCGTCGTCCGAGGCGTCCACGCGCAGCACGCGCATCCGCCGGTCGATGGCGCCTGCCGGATTGGGCAGCATCTGCACGCCGCTCGGCGTCATCACGCGGCGATTGATGCTGAAGCCGACATGCCCATCGCCATAGGCAAGCCGCGCCGGGACCATCTGGCGGGATGCCATCACTATCGCGCCGGCGATGTCCTTCTCCAGCACGCGCACGTAGTCGTCGTCGCCAGGCTGGCTGGCCAGCGGCATGGTGACGGGGCCGCCGTGAGTATGCGAGCAGGCGATCAGCACCCGCTCCGGTGAGATTCCGGCCTGCTCGCTGACCTGCCGGCGTATCGTCGCCACGGACGGGCGGTCCAGGGCGATCACGTCGACGGCGACGATAGCGGCGCGCTTTCCGTCCACCTCCAGTGTCAGCGCGGTGGCGCGCAGGTCGTCGCGGATACGCTCGCTGGGACGCGTCCGCGCCCCATAGCCGCACTGCCAGATGCCTACGGGCGGGGTCACGTCCACGCTGACGACCCCAGCCAGAAGCTCACTCATGTATCAATCTCCCCTGCTGTGCCTGCCAATTGTACACAGCAGACCCTGTGGCGGCGCGCCGCCGCCCGCGCGGATGAAAAGCCCCTCTCCAGCTTGCTGGGGAGGGGTTGGGGAGGGGCCTTTTCAGACCAGGGCAGTCCGCGAGGGGATCAGGTCGACGCAGGAACATCGCGGGCAAGCGGCGCTCGTTAGCCGCTTTCTGGGCTGGGTCAGGACGGTTTGACGGAGGTCTCCTCATGCGTGCGCCTCCGCCGTCCGTCGCGTATACTGGTTGGGTATTGCCCACTGGTGAGGAGAGCTATCGATGGTATCCGTGACCGTTGACGACAAGTACCGGGTCTACATCCCGAAGCAGGCGCGCGAGAGCATCCGCCCCGGCGACGTCCTCTTCTTCCAGGAGGAAGAGACGGACGTCGGTCCGGTCTTTCGCTATGCCAAGGCCATCAACCCTTTCGATGCATTGGCAGAGGACGCCATCCGGCAGGACGAGCGCGGCGAGACGGTAGACCTGGAGGACCTCCTGCGGGAGCGGGGGATCGACCCTGACAAGCTTGTGAGGAAGGGTACCGCCTCTCATGCCCGGTGAACGGTACCGGGTCAGGCTGACCAGCCAGGCGACAAAAGACTTGATCGACCTGCGGACCCACCTGCTCGACGTGGCCGCTGAGATTTTGGAGTTGCGTGACCATCCGGCCAAGGGCCATCCGCTGATCGGCAGCCTTCGGGGTGTACGTTCCCTGGAGTTCTCCCTGCCGGGCGGCGCGTACCGTGCTGCCTACGTGGTGAACGATGACGAGAGGGTTTGTCGGGTCTTTGCCATCGGGCCGCACGAGAACTTCTATAAGCTGGTCGAGCGCCGATTCACGGCGCTCAAATCGTAGACACGGGCCGGCGCTACCGGTACCGCCCGGCCTGCAGCTCATACAGCGCGGCATACCGCCCGCCGGCCGCTAGCAACTCCTCGTGGCTGCCCTGCTCGACGATCCGCCCGCCCTCCAGCACCAGGACGCGATCGGCCATGCGCACCGTG
>CALBSQ010000261.1 GCA_937967325.1 uncultured Chloroflexota bacterium | reverse complement strand
GCTACCTGGCAGCGTACGGCGCAGCGCGCGGCGCGTCAAGGGAGCGGACGGATGACGCTAGGGTCTGTCCATTGCCCCAGCCGGTGTGTCCAGGGTGTGGGTGTGCCGGGGCGGGGACCGCGGTCCCCGCCCCGCACCGCCAACGTAACGGTAAGACACCCCGCCGACGACACCCAAGCGCCCCAAATCGACCTCTGCGCGCGTTTAGCTGTCTGATGGCTCACCTCACGAGGGCGGACGCGCTTCGGTTGGTGTGTAGCGGTTCACAGTGCTTCTGTGAACCGCCGTACAGAACCGGATGGCGCAATGGTGCAGCATGGCGACAGGTCGAGTGCGACCGCACTGGAACCGAGAAACCATAGCGGCAGCTCGACCGTTTCCCGACGTTGGGTCGTCCCACGCTGGCAGGCCGCCTGAGCGCGGCGGCCCACGGAACCACAGAGAGAAATGCCATGGCTACTACTCAGACGCAGTCACCCGATCGACGCCGCCGGCAGGTTTCTCGGCGCCGACTGGCGATCACGATCGTCGTCACCATGACGATTACCAGCGCCGTGCTGGCTGCCGCGGCCGGCTGGGTCTCCAGCAGGGGGATTGCCGAGGGCAGTCTTATCGTCCTGCTCAGTAGCGCCGCCTTTCTAGTGGGCGGACTTGCCGGGGGGCTCACCGCCGTTCGCGACAACCTGCCGCCGGGGAGGCGCCTCGACCGCTCGCTTCGGATGTTTCCGTCCAGGCGAGCGGCGAGCGTTGTCGGAAGGACCAGGCTTCGATCATTGCGCCATTAGCGACGAGGCGCCGAGCGAGTTGGCAAGGACTTACTCGGAACGGCCCTGCAGCGCCTCCGGGCGCAGCAGGGTCATGCCGCCGCGATGACGCCGTAGCACACCACGCCGCTCGAAGTAGCCCAGCCACTTATTGACGCTCTCCCGACTCGCGCCCAGCATGCCCGCCAGCTCCTCCTGGGTTGCCCGCAGCTCCACACCCTGGCTGGCTTGCCGGTCCGGCCGCTGGGTCCCCACGAGCTGCAGCAGAGCACGGGCCAGCCGCGCCGGCACGTCCAGGAATACCGCCTCGTGCAGCAGCTGCGCGTCGCGCCGCAGTCGGCCGCTCAAGACGGTCAGTAGCGTCCGCGCTGCGCCGGCGTGGGTGTCCAGGAAGCCGTCGAAATCGGCGCGCCGGAGGAGCAGCAGCCGGCAGTCGTCTTGGGCGATGGCATCTGCTGAGCGGGGCTGCCCGTCCAACAAGGGCAGCTCCCCGAACGATGCGCCCGGCCCCAGCACGTCCAGGACGAACTCCTTGCCCTCCGACGAGGTGAGGACGAGCTTGACCCAGCCTCGCTCGATCAAGTAAAGGCTGGTGCTGGCGTCGCCCTGGAGGAAGATCACCGCCCCTTTGGGATACTGGCGCGGTCGCAGGCAGGCCGCCAGCTGCGCGCGCTCGTCCGGAGGAAGCGCGGAGAAGAGCTCCGCCTGCCCCAGGACATCGGCGACGGCCATGGCTTTCCCTTATTCCGATGTGGACCGGGCGTGCGGGATCCCGGACAGCACGAGCGTGCAGTCATGATGACCCTGCTCATCACTCTGTCAAGGACAAATGCCCCACCAGCCATGGCACTCGGGCCGCTGAACCTCTATCTCGTCAGTTGTGCTCCCGCACCGTGCGACGTGTCGAGGGCGCGGTACAGCGCCGGCGGCCGCCCGTATACCATGTATGGCCTGCGTCGCGCTGGGCACGCGGGATCGTCTCGGACGGTGTAGGCGGATTGCAACGCCACCGCGAGATGGGGAGGGCGCTGGTGGCCGCTGCCAAGACTCGGACCGGTTCGATCGATCTCGCCCAGGCCGATCGGCGCTTTCGTCGGAGCTTGCTGGCAGTGGCCACTTGGGAAACCTTCTGGGGATTCGGCGCTGCCTGTGTCTCCAACTCCCTGGTCCTCGGCCTGCTGACCCAGTTGACCAGCTCAAAGACGCTGATCGGCGCCTATGGACTCACCCAGTTGCTTGGGCTCCCCGCGCTGCTTGCTACGTCTTACCTTAGCCGCCGCCTCCGGCGCCAGAAACGAGTGACGGCGGCGTTGTGGACGCTGCAAGTGCTCAACTGGGTGATCCTAGGAGCCGGGGTCGCGGTCGCATCAGCGCATAGGGTAACTCCCATCCTCGTGTTGCTCTTTGTCACACGCTCGCTCACCTATCTGATCAACGGCCTGGCGGTGGCGCCCACCAACGAGCTGTTGGCGACGGCGTTTGGGCGGCGCTGGGGAACGGCCCAGGGTCTGCAATTGCTCTGCAACCGCACTGCCGGCGTGCTTGGTGGCCTGGTTGCCACGGCCGTCCTTGCCCGCTACCTCTTCCCTGTCAACTTCGGCTATGCCTTCTTGCTGGGCGGCGCCTTCTTGACGGCCAGCAATGTGGCCATCCTGGCCATCGCCGAAGGACCCTCGCCGCACGCGGACCTGGAAGCGCCTCCTTTCGGCAAGCATCTGAGGGCGCTCCTGTCTTCGGCAATGAGCAATCCGGCTTTCGCGCGTTTCCTGTGGGTGATCGCGTTCATCTCCTGCCTGGCCATGGCGCAAGGATTCTATGTCGTCTATGCCTTGGAACACCTGGCGCTGTCACCGGACTATACGGGCGTGTTCACGACGATCGCCTTCGCGGCCAACGGCGTGGGCGGATTCGTCGCCGGCACGGTGGGCGATCGCCTGGGGCACCGGCGATTGCTGCTGCTCGCGCTGTTGCTCCATCTGACGTCGTTGCTCGCCATCCTGACGATGGCGGATGTCTGGCAGTTCTACCTCGTGCTCGCGGTTGGCGGTGTAGCAACGGTTGCCACAAGCATCGCCACCGCCAACGTCACCGTCGATTTCGCGCCACACGGCGAGAAAGGCAGCTACGTCGCCGTCACCCAACTGATCAACTATCCCGTCACCGCGTTGAGCACGCTGTTTGGCGGCATTATGATTGATGTCACGGGCTACACTGCCATCTTCGGGCTCAGCCTGCTGTTTCCCCTCGCGGCCGCCGTGAGCTTGTTGCGTTCATCTCGCCTGCCCTGAGATGGGCCAGCGGCCGCATCGGGCTCGTAGGAGCGTGCGACCGGCCACGGTGGCACCCATTCTGCGATTCCTATTTCGTGGCGCTCGATGCCAACCGGAGCGTGACGCCGGATGCCGAAGACCCGGCCGGCCGAGTTTCCAGGAGGAGGTAGCAGTATGCGCGTCGATCTTGATGCCAAAGTCCGCACGACCGATGGCGAGCACGCCGGCAGCGAGCAGCGCGCCGCCACCCCTGCGCCCGGGCTACCTCAGCTCCTGTGGCGTGAGATAGCCCACGAGCGCGGCGTCACCCTTGCCGAGCTTGCGCCAGCCTGCCTTGTCGATGCGCAGGGTGGCCAGCGCTCCCGTCGGAAAGCGCTGCTGCATTCGCTCCCGCGCCTTCCCTGGCCGGGCCAGCGCGAGGGCGAGATCCTGCAAGCCGGGGTTGTGCCCGATCAGCAGGACGGAGTCGGCACGCTTGGGTAACGCGCGCAAGCGACGCAGCAAGGCCGCCGCGTCGGCGCCATACAGGCTATCCTCAATGTGGCGCTCCGGCTTGTTCCCGAGTCCAGGCTTGAGGAGCCTGAGCGTCTGACGGGTTCGCCGCGCGGAGGAGCACAGCACCACCGCCGGCCTAATGCCTGCTCGGCGTATGTGGCGCGCGAGCAGCCGCGTCGCCTTTCGTCCCCGGGCTGCCAATGGCCGGTCGTAATCGTCCAGCTCGGCGTCTGCCCAGCTCGACTTGCCGTGGCGCAACAGATACAGGAGCTTCATTTCCCGCATCATAGCACCGTGGACACGCTGGGGATCGACGGTTGAAGGGTGGAACCCTCCAATGCTACAGTCCATCCACGGCAGGCGACGCGAGGCGGCAGTAGGCGAGATGAACTCGGGCCGAGCGCGAAAGAACCAGTGGGGGTCTGACGTCGAGCCCCGTTGGGAGAGGAGAGATGATGGCAACGACGCCAGAGCTGTGCTATCAGGTAGTAGGCGGATGGGAGCACCTGCCGCCTGGCTTCACTCACCAGGACTGCTGCGGTGTGGGCGTCGACGCGCAGGACAACGTGTACCTGATCACACGCGGTCAGGCGCGGGTGATCGTCTACGACCGCGATGGCGCTCTCCTGCGCTCCTGGGGCGAGGACCTCTTCACCGAGCGCACCCATGGCCTCACGGTCGCGCCGGACGGCAGCGTCTACTGCGTGGACGACGGCAATCATTGCATATTCCAGTTCACGCCCACAGGCGAGCTGCTGGGCACGATTGGCAATAGGGGCGTTGCCTCCGACACCGGCTACGACGGCGCCAGGCTGGAGAGCATCCGCGGTGGCCCGCCCTTCAACCGGCCGACCAACTTGGCCGTCGCCCCGAGCGGTGAGCTGTACGTCAGCGACGGGTACGGCAACTGCAAGGTCCACCGCTTCGCGGCGACCGGCGAGCTCATCCAATCGTGGGGTGAGCCGGGAGCCGGTCCCGGCCAGTTCTACCTGCCCCACGGCATCCGGGTCGCGGCCGATGGCCGCGTGCTGGTGGCCGACCGCGAGAACGATCGCATCCAAATCTTCAGCCCCGATGGTCGCTACCTCGACCAGTGGACGGATGTCCAACGGCCGACGAACATCGCCATCGATCGCGCCGGCATGTGCTACGTCTCCGAGCTCTGGTGGCGTGTCGGGATGCGCTCGCAGGTCCATGGAGAGATCGTCGCGGACCAGCCGGGCCGCGTGAGCGTCCTCAATGCCAATGGCCACGTGTTGGCCCGTTGGGGCGGCGCCGAACGCACGGCGCCCGGCAACTTCATCGCCCCGCACGACATCTGCGTCGATTCCCGTGGCGACCTCTACGTGGCCGAGGTGACGCACACCTTCGCCGGGCAGGCGGGACTGGTGCCGCCCGACAGCCACAGCTTCCAGAAGTTCACGCGGCAGGTGTAGTCCTCCTGCGCGAGTTGCTCGAACGGGACGTGGACAGCGAGGGAGAACGCTGACCTATCCGCCCTGCGCTACCACGGCTCAATGAGAGTCTTCATCGCCGGCTGGCGCCCGCCGCCCGGTCCTCGACTTGGCGCACGTGAGGATGTCGGCTTGCTACTCTAGCGAACGAGGATGTGCTCGATGGCTTGGACGTACTGCCGGGCTTCACGTATCGAGTGACGCACTTGTTGTGAACGTGCCTGCTCAGCGCCACTGGGAGCCGCCCGCATCCAGTAAACGGCCACACCGTCCGCCTTATCGACGACGGCCAGGCCGTTGCCCCACGCGGCGCTTGGCGCGTATACTTAGTTGTAGTCGAACAACTGCATAACGCGCGCAAGGGGTGCCTCGCGGCTGAGAAGGCGGCGCGTTCGCCGCCTACCCTTTCTACCTGATCTGGTTAATGCCGGCGTAGGGATGCGTTCGCGGGTGATCCTGGCAAGACGACCGCTGCTCCCCCACTCGGGACAGCGGTCTTTTTGCTCCGCACGGCCCGCCGGATCGGCCAGACACGGTCTACGAAACGAGGGCTGGAGCCATGACGGAGTCGACGACGCAGCAGACCATCACCGTGAACCGTGAGGCAGTTCCATTGCCGCGGGTGATGACGCTACCCGAGTTGTTGGCCATGCGCGGCATCGCTCAGCATCGCGTTGCCATTGCCATGAACGGAGAGGTCGTGCCGCGGCAGCGTTGGGAGTGTACCGTGGTGCATCATGGCGACACCGTCGACGTGGTCCGGGCCGTCGCGGGCGGGTCGCAGGAGGCGGACGACCCTCTGGAGATCGCTGGCGAGCGCTTCCAGTCGCGGCTGATGCTTGGCACTGGTCGCTTCCCCTCACCGCAAATGTTGCGTCAAGCGCTAGCGGCTTCCGGAACAGAGATCGTAACCGTGTCCATTCGCGCGATCGGGCTCGACGGTCAGAACGCTGACGGCGGCATGCTCAGTGAGCTCGACCTCTCGCGCTACCGACTCTTGCCCAACACCGCGGGGGCGACCACCGTGCGCCAGGCCGTCTACATGGCGCATCTTGCCCGCGAGGCGACCGGCACCAATTGGATCAAGCTCGAAGTCATTGGCGACGAGCGCACGCTCTGGCCCGATCCTACCGGAACGGTGGAAGCCTGCCGGCAGTTGGTCGCCAACGGCTTCGTGGTGCTGCCCTACACCAGCCTTGATCTCGTGACGGCGCTCCGATTGGAAGAGGCCGGCGCCGCCGCCGTGATGCCCCTGGCGGCGATGATCGGTTCCGGCCAGGGCGTGCAGGATCGCGGCAGCATCCAGCGTATCGTCGAGCGCGTCCGAGTCCCCGTGGTCGTCGATGCCGGCATCGGCACGCCTTCCGACGCGACCATCGCCATGGAGCTGGGCGCATCGGCGTGCCTGGTCAACACCGCCATCTCTCGAGCCGGCGACCCCGCGCGCATGGCCGGCGCCATGCGGCTGGCTGTCTGCGCGGGCCGGCTTGCCTACCTGGCGGGGCGCATGCCGCGCCTGGACTATGCCGTCCCTTCCAGTCCGGTCGACGGCGTCGTCGGCCAGGCAGCGCCATCCCTCAGCTCGCTGCCTCGCGCCGTCTGAAGGCTGCGCGACGTGTGGCGACCTGGCGCGCGCGCCAACGCACCGGACGTGCTGGTGATCGGCGCCGGTGTGATTGGCTGCTCCGTCGCCTATCACTGCGCGCTGGCTGGCCTGCGCGTGATGGTGGTCGAGCGGGATCGCATCGCGGCCGGCGCCTCCGGCGCGGCGGCGGGCATGCTGGCGCCGCAGGTGGAAGCGCATCAGCCGGACCACTTTTTCGCCTTCGCTCTGGCGGGGCGAGCTGAGCACGCCCCGTTGGCGGAACGCTTGCGTGACGAGGCCGATGTCGACGTCGAATGCCGCCGGTCCGGCGTCTTGCGCATCGCCTTGGAGGAGCGCGAGGCCGTCGATCTGCGCGGTCGGACGGTGTGGCAGCAACGGCAGGACCTGCGCGCCGAGTGGCTGGAGCCGCCGGAGGTAGCCAGGCTGGAGCCCGCGTACGCCGGCGCCGCCGGCAAACGGCTGGTCGGCGCTTTGTGGCTGCCCGATGAGAGCCAGGTGTTCAGTCCCAGACTCGTCCGCGCGCTGGCTGTCGCCGCGGCGCGTCGTGGTGTCGACTTCCTGGAGGGAACGCCGGTCCTCGCCTTCGAGACTTCCGCGACCCGAATCGAGGGCGTACACCTGCCCGGCGCTACGGTCACGGCCGGCGTGGTCGTGCTGGCGGCGGGCGCCTGGAGTGGCGGCCTCTGCGACCGCGCCGGCTTGCATATCCCCATCGAGCCAATCAAGGGACAGATCGTCGCACTGGAGGCGCTGCTGCGCTCGCCGCGCCATATCCTGTGGTCGGGCGATTGCTACGTCGCGCCGAAGGTTGGCGGAATCCTGATCGTCGGCGCCACGGAGGAGCGTGCCGGGTTCGACAGCCGGCCTACCCTCTCCGGGCTGCTCCAGTTGGCCACCGGCGCGACGGAGCTGCTGCCGGAGCTGGGCCGCCTCCCGGTGGCAGCCCAATGGGGGGGCCTGCGGCCGGCGACGCCGGACCGCCTGCCGGTGATCGGTTGGGCGCCCGGCTACGACAACCTGCTACTGGCGACGGCGCACTACCGCCACGGCGTCCTGTTGGGCCCCCTCACCGGGCGGCTCGTGGCCGAGCTCGTGCAACGACAGGTTCTGAGTTGGGACATCACGCCGTATTCGCCGGCGCGGTTTGCGTAGGGGCTACACCCAGATCCCTTGCGTCGGCTGCACCATCTGTGGCTGCGCGGGCATCGACAGCGCGGTGGACAATGGCACGGTGACGCGAGCGGCCAGGCGGCGGCTCAGGTGGTCTCGGCCACGCAACAGCAGATAATGATCGGCAATACCCAGCTCCCAAGTCATCAGTTCCTGGCCGCCGTACGGGCCCGCTCTCATCAATCGGCGCACGAATGGCAATGCCATGGCATTGAATTGGGGAACCGTGTGGTCTCCGGCGTTGAGCATGGCCACCAGGCCCTTTGCCTCCAACGGGCTGTGCGTGTGGCCGTTGATCACGAGCGCCACCTGCGGCGCTGTTGCCAGCGTGGCGAGGATCTTCTCGGAATTGGTCTGGTAGAAGCCTGGATCGTCGCTGGTGTAGCAATCGTGCAACTTGGCGATGTCGCCCAGCACCGTGTGGTGCAACGGGCTATGCATGACCAGAACGGTTGGCATATCCGGCGCGGCGGCCAGTGTTGCCGCCAGCTCATCGATCTGATCGAGACTCAGGCTGGCCTGCGTCGTGCCGGGTCCCGCTGCTCTCGGCCCTGCCCCGACGAAGCGAACGCCGGCCAACTCCCAGGAGTATGGCATTGGCTGTCCCCAGCGGTCCACGAAGCGTTGATAGAGGACGTCGCTCGTCTCGTCGTGTAGCGCCGTCTCGCTCCAAAACGTGTGGTTGCCGGTGACGGTGTAGAACGGGGCGTTCCACTGCCGGATCCATTTCGTGGCGGACGCATACTCCGACTCGGTCCCAAAGTGCGTGTCGTCGCCAACGGTCAGGAGGGCGTCCGGTGGCGGGAGCGTTGCCAGATCGTCGGCTACCGCGTTCAAGCGCGCGCGCGAGGTGAAGCCGAAGTGCATGTCGCCGAAGAGCCGGATGCGTGCGAGCAGGTCTGGCTCCGGGGCGACTGTCCCCTCCGGCAGGATCTCTAACACGTTGGGCGAACGCGGCACACCGCTAAGATCGGGCAGACCGGTCACCAGACGCCGGACGTCCGGCGCCTGCTCGGCGCCAGGGCCGATGGCAGCGCTGGCGTGTCCGGGCAGCCGCGCCGCCGTGATGCCGCCGGCAAGCGTGACGCCCGCGGCCCAGAGGAAGGAACGACGGGAGAGACGCGGGGTGGGCACGCCTGTAGTCCTTTCCCGGCAAGGCTGCCGGTGGGATAATCGGTGACCGTCAGAGAGTTCGCTGCTACAGAAACTTTACCAAATATAACACACATTCTTAACCAATTAGGACTATCCGCCCCATCGCGCATGCACGGTGATACACCGGTAGTCGAGTGTGGCTCCTGACCAACCGAGCGTAGGTCGATGTGGCGACGCGCTACGGACTGATACAGTATCAATAGCACATGAAGCCGCTATCCACAACAAGCGTAGCCGGTAGCGGGATGGGTAGGAGGGGCGCGTGGACGAAGCAGGACTGTGGGCATCCGGCGAACGTCGGCTCTGGCAGGCAGCGGCAGACCGGTACGCCGCGGTGATCGCCGCCCAGGGTGTTGCCCGCTTGCCGGAGTTGGATGCTTGGTATCGCGGGAAGCTCCCCGATGCTATTACACGACGCCGTCCGCGGTTTGTTACGAGCGACGAATTGATTCGCGTCACCGAGTGGAAGATGGCGCGAGGCGTCTGGCGGCAGCGTAACCTCCTGCTGGTGCGATCCAACGCGGCTGATCTGGTCGAACAGACCAGCCGTGAGGCCCTGTCGGTGTCCTCTGATCCGGTTGCGCCGATCTTGCTGCTGTCCAGGCTAGCCGGCGTCGGACCGGCGACCGCTTCCGCCGTTGCCTCGGCCGCCGCTCCCGATGTCTACCCTTTCTTCGACGAGCTGGTGGCGGCGCAGGCGCCCGGACTGGGCGCAGTGGCCTTTACTATCCCGTACTATCGTCGCTACGCCGACGCCTTGCGCGCCCGCGCCGCGGCGCTTGGCAACGGCTGGACCCCCACCTTGGTTGAGCGGGCGCTCTGGTCGCACGCCGGCGGCAAAGCCGGCCTTGGCTGGCAGGGCCGCTAATTGGCGACGGCCAAGGGCCTGAATGCATTGTCGACTTCGAAGTGAGGACGAGATGGTGACGAACACACCACGGTGCCGCGTGATCCATTCCCCCACCGCCTACGAGGGCAAGCAGGGACTCGCCTATTTCCAAGGTATCTCGGCGGAGAGCGCCGGCGCAGGCATGCTCTGTTTACATCTGGTAACAATTCCGCCCGGCGGGCGCGCCAAGGCGCACTTGCACGAGCGCCACGAAACGGCGCTCTACGTCCTGAGCGGGACTTCCGTTACTTGGTGTGGCGACGAGCTGGAGGACGCCCTGACGGCAGGCGCCGGAGACTTCCTGTACATCCCGGCCGGCGTGCCACATCTTCCGGCGAACGCCAGCGCCACGGAACCGTGCATCGCCGTCATCGCGCGGACCGACCCGCACGAGCAGGAGAGCGTCGTGCTCCTCCCCCACCTCGATGGGCGCGTGCCTTGAGGACCGGGTCGGCGTCGTTGGGCTTTTTCTGACTCGGCAGCCGTGATGCGGCAATGTCCGCCGATCATTATGCCCCAATTCGGCTACGCTCACGGTATACTAAGAACAGAAGTTCTATGACCGTGAGGAACAGATCGACATGGACAATCGCGAGGCTGCCAAGGCGGTGTTCGCCGTCGCCTCGTTGCTCGAGTCACAAGGCGCGAATCCGTACCGCGTCCGCGCCTATCGTCGTGCCGCGGCCGGGATGCTGCTCCTTCCGGCGGACGCCAATCGGTACGCGGATACTCGAGGCGAGCTGCAGCTGCCCTGGCTAGGAGCGAGGCTGCGCCGGAAGCTGGGCGAGCTCGTACTGCAAGGGCACATGCAGTTCTACGACGACCTGATCGCCTCGCTGCCCGCTGCTTTGCGCGAGCTGCTGCGCGTGCCCGGCATCGGGCCAAAGACGGCCGACCGCTTGAGCCGCGAGTTGGGCCTCAAGAGCGTGCCGGATGTCGCCCACGCCGCGAGGGATGGGCGGTTGCGGCAACTGCGCGGGATCGGCGCCGCGCGCGAGCGCCAGCTCGGCGCCGCGGCTGAATCGCTCCTGGCCGCGGCGGCCTAGAAACGGACCCATCGTGGAACCGATACCGTTGTTCCCCATCGACGGCCCCGACGACGAGGACGGAGAGGGCGAGGGAATCCTGGACGCGTGTGCGCCGGCTCCGGACGCTCTGGACGACGAGCGGGTGGAGCAGTTTGCGCTGCTGTGTAGCCCGCGACTGGCGCTGGAGCCACGGGTCTACCAGCGCGAAGCGCTGCGTAACTGGCTGGCCAACGACGGGCGCGGTGTGGTCGTGCTACCGACCGGCGCCGGCAAGACAGTCGTCGCCTTCATGGCCATCGAGCAGCTCCCCGTCCGCACGCTGGTCGTCGTGCCGACCATCGACCTCCTGCGCCAATGGCGGGAGAACCTGATCAAGCACCTGGGGTTGCCGGCGGACCAGGTCGGTGTGGTCGGCGGCGGGGAGCGTAAGCCGGCTCCCGTCACCGTCATGACCTACGACTCCGCCGCCATGCCCCGCCGTGATCTCTCGGCCTACGGCCTGTTGATCGTCGACGAGGTGCATCACTTGCCGGCGCCGACCTACCGAACCATCGCTAAGAAGGCGGTCGCACCCTGGCGCCTCGGACTCAGCGCCACGTTGGAACGCTCCGACGGCAGCCACATCGACCTGGCCGCGCTGGTCGGGCCGGAGGTCTACCGCCGCGCGCCGGCGGAGCTGTCGCGGGCCGGGCACATCGCCAGCTACGAAGAGAAGCGTTTGTTTGTCGACCTGACGCCGGAAGAGCGCTATCGCTACGAGGCGCTGATGGCGGAGTACAAGTGGTATCTGGCCACGCGCCGCGGTCAGCTCATGCAAGGCAACCTGTTCGAGCAGCTCATCCGCCGCAGCGCCAGCGACCCGGCCGCGCGGCGAGCATTGCAGGCGCACCACCAAGCGCGCATGATCGCGCTCAACGCCGAGGGGAAGGTCCGCCGTGTCGAGGAGCTCCTGGAGAAGCATCGCGACGAGCACATTCTGGTCTTCTCCGAGTACAACGCCATGGTCCGCACCATCAGCCGGCGGCTCGCCCTGCCGGCCATCACCTACCGCACCGACGCCGAGGAGCGCCGGCTGATCCTGGAGCGCTTCCGCGCCGGCAAGTACGGCAAGCTGGTGACCGGTCGGGTCCTCAATGAGGGAGTGGATGTGCCCGATGCCAATGTGGCGATTGTAGTGAGCGGCAGCTCGGCCACCCGAGAGCACATCCAACGCCTCGGTCGGGTGCTGCGGCCCAAGCCGCGCGGCGCCGTCCTGTACGAGATCATCAGCCGGAAGACGACCGAGGGGCGCGCCGCTCGCGCCCGCAGGCCAGGAGCGGCGTAAATGGCGTTTCCGCTGAAGGACATCCGCTTCACCACGCGCCGCCAGGGTGACGGCGACCCCGTGCTGTACCCGCGCGTGCTGCGCGACCATGCCGCCCTCCCCAAGATCGGCATCGCCATCGGCTACTTCGAGTCGATGCTGGGGCGGGAGCGCCAGGAGCTGGATACGGAGGTGCTCGTCCAGTTCTTCGCTGACCACAAGCTGGCCCGCTGCGTGGTGGCGGCGCTCTCGCGCAGCTATCGTTACCGGTCACCCGGCATGGCAAACGTCGTCACCCGCGCTTCGCTGCGACGATTGGAAAAGGCGGGCCTGGACTCGCCGAAGCTGCTGCGCCTCCGGTTGTACGATCACGTCAACGACGAGGGCAGCGGCTTCGTGGCCGAGGCGGCTCGTAGCAGTACCTTCGAGCAGCTAGAAAAGCGACTGGGTCTGCGTTCCAAGGAGCTGGAGCGGCTCCTCTACCTGGACGCCGAGGAGCATGCCATCCTCACCAGAGTCGGCGAGCGGCCCGACGCCGAGGACGTGGCGGCGCAGTTCAACTTCAGCGTCATGGAGTCGTTGCTGCGCCACGCCGAGCACGTAGATCTTCGCTTCTCCTCCTGGGCCGAGGAAGTCGCCGCCGGCGTCGAAGCGCTCTGCGACGCCAACGGCGTGGAACGGAACGTCAGTCGCGATCGGTCAGGGGCACGGCTGCGCCTGCTGGGTCGCTCGGATGCGCTCGGCAACTGGTCGCGCCACGGTCGCCGTGTGGCGCGAACGGTGATCCAGCTCCTGGAGCGCGGCCGCTCCCTGGTCGGGGAAGGATCGGCTCGCCTCATCCTCCGCGACAGGAGGGCGATACTGCGTTTGACCCAGGAGGCGTTGAACCTGCTTGCCGGAGCCGCGATACCCGACACCGGCTGGCAGGATAAGCAAGGCGACAGCCGGACCCTGCTAGCCGCTCTCGCCGCTTCCCCGCGTGAGGCGCGCGCCGGTTGGACTATCCGCAGGCTCCCCGATCCTCGGGCGTGGGCATCCGGTGTGCTCGTCCCCGACCTGCTCGTGCAGCAGGAGTGGCGCGCCCTGCTCATCTGCGCGGTCCGGTCGGCCGCCCACGGCGTGCGCCTGGCGCCGGTAGCGAAATCCATCACATCGGGCGAGCCGGTGTTGTTCGTCGGCGACGCCGACTCCCTGGCGCCGCTGCAGGCCGCCTGCGCACGGACCGTCGTCACGCCCGACTTCGACGCGGGTGCCGTCGCGGACGTGCTCGACCATCTGCCAGAGCCGGCGGGACAGACGCCGCGGCGAAGTCGATCAGCATGAGGTTGAACATCGACCCCGCCTGCCGTGGGACCCGTCCACGATTCGCCACCAACGGTTGGCGGCTATCTGTAGGCATGGTCCGGCCTTGTCGCCGCTAGACGACGCTGCGTGCAGTCTCGGCCTTGGGCGCCGGCCGAACGGCCAGCAAAAAGATCACGGTAACGATGCCCACGATCAGGTAAGCGCCAATATAGAGCAGCTCGCCGGGCCTCCGCGCGAAATCAAACCGGTCCAGGTGTATTAGGGCCGCCAGCGTGACGAGCACGAGCGGTGCCAGGGCGACCCGCGCGTAGAGGCGCCACAGTGCGATGCGCTGCTCCCAGATCAGCGGCAGCGTCGAGATGGCAAGGGACAGGTAGAAGGCGCCGAACGCGCGCACCGTGAGTACCGTCAGTGGCTCGGGAAATATGGTGGCGCCCGACCCGAAGCGGCCAGAGAGTCCGACGACGCCAAGGAAGGACACGAAGAAGACAAAGGCCAGAGCGGCGACGTGAGCTCCTCCCGGCACCGCGGCTGTGTCAGAGCTCATGACCGGCTGCCGGCGGGCGCGATCGACCAAGCCAACCACAGCGACGAGGGCCGCGATGGCGAGTGTCAGCACGTAGGGCCAACCGAGTGGCGTGGCGAGGTGGAGCACCGACCGGTGCAGCAGGAGCAGGCCCGACTCCAGGAGGGAGAACGGCCAGAGGAATAGGAGGAACGGATAAGTCAAGGACCAGCGCCACCGCCGCGCGGTTTCCAGGGCATAGGCAGCACTGCCCAGGTACCACCCACCCATCGTCATGGCAACGAGCGGCGTCACCTTCCAGGGAAAGCTCGGCGCCGCCCAGTTGGGCAAGAAGAAGAGAACGGCGCCCAATAGGGCGAAAAGGATGCCGACCAGTGTGGTCAACCAGCGCGACAGCGGCGAGAGTTCCATCTTGATTACCTTCTCTATCCTGATTGCTCCCTGCCGGACCGTGAGATTAGTCCGCTAGTCCGAGCAGGGGTTCGCCGTGCCTGAGCGCCGCCAGAACCAGCCGGTAGGCCGCGAGCGGTGGGACCTCCTCATGCTTGCATTCTTTCCTGTTTTCACAAGATGGGACGGCTCCTAAGGCACACTGGACTCTATGGTGGTCGAGACGGGAGCGCGGAACTCCGATTTGGCAATGATCACGAGGAGGAGCGTGAGCGGGCCGATGGTCAGATGGATCGCGTTCTCCACGATCCCCAGCCGCAGGCCGAAGGGGTCGTGGAGGGCGACTCCGAGGAATCCCAGCAGCGAGTAAAAGATGCCGAACACGAGACCGAGCTGCTGCCGGCGGAGCGCAGCCGGGTGAGTAGCGAGAATTAGGAGTCCCAGGGTTCCCCAGGATATGTGTATCCAGGCGTGCGGCGGATTGGCGGAAAAAAGCGCCGCGAGCACAGCAGGGGTGGCTGCCGCCACATCCGGTCGCAGGGCCAGGGTCAGCGCACCGACTCCCTGCAGGAGGAGCGCGGCCATTGTCAGCCAGAGATACATGCTGAGGAGCTCCCCGCGGCTCCGAGGCAGATACAGCCGGGCTCGCGCCGGAGCTAGCCTTGTGTCCATAGAGTGCCTCCTTTGAGCCATACGCTGGTCCAGTGGCGAGCTAACAGAGCGCCGAACAACAGCAATTGCCCGAGAAACAGCGCGAACCACAGGAAGGTGCTGACGCTGGGCCGAAAGCGCCCCAGAGACAGGAGAGAAGTCATGAGTACGAGCGCTGCCAATAGGACCATCATGAGCGCGACCCATCGCACGTCTTCCCACTGTGTCTCTCGGCTGGCCAGCAAACTTTGCACGGCGATGGCGATGAAGAAGGCGCTGTAGAGCTGCGCCTGCGGCTCGGTCACAGTCCAAGGCCACGCCGCGATAGCCACCGAGGGCAGTGTGAGCAGGATGAATCCCAATAGCCCGAACACCACTGCGTGACCCGTCCACAGCGGAGCAAAGGCTCGATTCCCCGAACGCTCGCCGTCTCGCCAGCCCAGCCGCCACAAGGCGAAGCCGGCCAGGAGCGGATCGATAAAATAGAAGACCGTCCAACGTAGTGGGAGCTGCGCCAGCTCGCCGGGATGCGAAAAGAACCGGATCAAGGTGATGAAGAAGATCAGCGCAGTCCCCACCAAAATGCCGACTAACACGATGCGGACTTCCCGGTATCGCCGTGTCGTGGCGCACGCCAGCACGGCGATACCGAAAGCAGCATACAGCGACGCGATGAAGCGGGCGTTGAGTGGACTGGCCGGCCAGGGCACGGCGCCACGGATCAGCTCGGGGTTGAAGAGACCCACCCCGACCCTGAACGTTTCGACGACGATCAGCAGCAGGATGAGTCGCAGCCAGATCGGTATCCCCCGGCCCGCCCCCGTTTCCTCTCCGCCCGGCGAACGCGCTGGCGGCGAAATGTCCACCGTACCCGGCCCCTGATGCATTGGCGCTGCCCTCCGTCAACTACTCACCGGCGCTGGAACCGATTCCAACGTCACACGCGCTGGTGACCGAACCGACGTCACTGCCTTCAAGGTGCCGGCGGCGCCGGAGTTGCCGTCGCGGTTGGCGCGGGCAAGGTAGATACCAGTTGCACCCGATTGATCCACTGGTGGGTGCTGTCGTAGTCTAGCACCACCAGCTCGGCGTCCCCTTCCTGGAACACGGCGGCGCGGGAGTCGAGGAGCACCACCGTCCAGCCGGACTGCTGCAGGTCGTACGTGCAGGCGCGGTCCCACATCTGTTCTGCCAAAGCTCCGGTGGACGGCTGGGTCATCGTCACGCGATATTGCGGGTGATTGTTCGGGTAGTCGGCGCAACTGATCGGCCCCGACGCGGTCACCTGACGCCCATCAACGCTCAGCAGCGCATACGGATTGGCCTCGACGAGGGCTTCTGTTGGACCAGCCTGGATGCTGAGCAGCGACACTGCGAGCAGCGTCGCCGTGGTCACAGTCAGCAAGCGCGGTACCCGGTCAAACAACCACTTTCCTCCAGTCCGCTCACGCATTGCGTATTCCTCACCTCTCGGATTTGCCGATGATCAGCTCCACCGCGTCGGCGAATAGCGGAATCAACGTCGAGCTATACTGGGCGATACGTGGGGTCATTCCAGCTTGTCGAAGCGAGTTGAGTCCAGAAGCCGGGGCGGGACACACGCCAGTGGAGCGTGCTCCTGACGGCCTTCGTGAGCCGGACTGGCACACACTGGCGGCATGGAGGAAAATATGGCGGAGATTGCGCCCCGTATCGTGGTAGACCCGCGGGTCCGCTTTGGCAAGCCGGTGATTCGCGGGACGAGAGTGCCGGTGGACGTGGTGGTCGCCAAGCTTGCCGGCGGCATGACCCAGGAGGAGATTGCAGCAGAGTATGCCATCTCCTTGGATGACGTGCGGGCGGCGTTGGGCTACGCAGCCGCCGTGCTCGCCGCTGAAGACGTGCGAGCGCTGGCCTGACTGGTGGGGTTCCTTATCGACGAAGACCTGCCCCGCTCCACGGCGAGAGCGCTGCGAAAAGCCGGGTACAACGCCACTGATGTCCGGGATGTTGGTCTGCGGGGCCGGAGCGATCAGGAGGTCTTCGCCTACGCGCAAGAGCGAGGTGACATTCTGGTCACCGCCGATAAGGACTTCGCCAGCTTGGTGACCTTCCCACCGAGGAGCCATGCCGGCATCATCGTCTTGCGCGTGCCGAATGAGCTGCCCACCCAGGAAATCAATCATCTGCTGTTGCAGGCGCTTGCCGCTCTCGAGGGCGATGACCTGGCCGGGGCGCTCGTCATCGTCCAGACACGCCGGGTACGTATCCGCCGCACCCCACCCCTCGGCGGCTGAGCAGCACCCGCGCCCATGCCGCCGTGGCCGAGGGTTGGTGGGAGTGTCGGCGCCCCAGCGGGAACGAGCTCCACGCTCGGTCTGTCCGGCACTGCCCACACCCGTGCTCGCCTTCATCAGCGCACCGGCAGGCGCGCGCTGGCGCGGCGCCATTTCCTTACTGTCCGCTCGGTGTAGGCGTGGGCAGCGTGGTGACCAACTGCACTTGATTGATCCACTGATGGGTGCTGTCGTAGTCTAGCACCACCAGCTCGGCGTCGCCCGGTTGGAACGCGGCCCCCCGCGCATCGAGCAGCGTGACCGTCCAGCCGGACTGCTGCAGGGCGTCGGTGCAGGCGCGGTCCCACCGTTGCTCCGCCATCGCCCCGGTCGAGGGCTGGGTGAGCGTGACCCGATATTGCGGGTGTTCGTTCGGGTAGTCGGCGCAGTCGATCGGCCCCGTGGCCGCCACCTGGCGCCCGTCGACGCTCAGCAGCGCGTAGGGGTCGGACCCGATCCGCCCAGCACCAGCCGGGCTGGCATGGAGGCTGAGCAGGGCCGCGGCGAGCAGCGTCGCCGAGCTGGCAACGCCCAGTCGGGCGACGCACCGCCCGACGCGGTGGCCCATGGTCCGGATGCGCTGTCCTTCGTGCATGCGGTGCTCCGTCTCCCCGCCTAACATGGAGCCAGCTCCCTGATGGGCGCCGCGCAGCCGCCGATGCGCACATTGGCGGCAAAGGCTGACGTCTCGGCCGGCCCCGGCGACGCCGCCGTGGTCGCGGTCGCGGTGACCCACTGGGCCCCGCTCCCGAGCGGAGCAGCGTACGGGGCGCTGAGGAGCCAAGTCCCGCTGCCGTTCGCGGTCGCGCTGCCAAGGAAGGTCTCGGCCTGCCCGTGCCCCGAGGGGTCGCGCGGCTCGCCCGTGGTGAACACCTCCACCGTGCAGCCTCGACAGGCGGTCCCTCTGATCTGGCTCAACGTGGCGCGCTCGATCACCGGGCAGGGGGTGTCGTCGTTGGGGCCGGATCCCCCCGGCCCGCTGGCGCACCCGGCCACCGGCTGCCCAGCCAGCACGATGCCGCGGCTCAGGTCGCGGAAGATGAGGTTATGGGAGAGCGCCACGTGCGTCGCGGTGTCCGCTCCGGAAGAGCCGACCTGGATGCCGGCCCCGAGGTTGTCCTCGCTCAGGTTGCCGCCGGCGTTGCCGGTGGCCCCGTCGCGCCAGAACAGTCCAGCCCGGAAGTTGGCGGCGCGCCCTCCGCTCGGAGGGAGGCCGAGAAGGTTGCCGGTGACGGTGTCGCCAGTTGCCTCGTGGCCGAACAGGGCCAGGCCGTTGCCGAAGAACCGGCCGATGGCGAGGCCCGAGATCGTGTCGTGGCCGCCGGTGACGTCCAGGCCGTCGGCGCCTGGCCCGGCGCGACGCCCGTCGAGTTGGACGGCGAGGGCCGCCTTCGCCGGATCCGGGTTGGCAGCGGCGCCCGGCTGGCTGTAGCCGTCCAGGGTCACGAAGCTCGCCGAGAGCGAGGGCAGGGGGCCGGTGGGGGTGATCGTGCAGACCGGCACGCTGGTGCCGTGGATACTGGTGGCCTCACAGCCGGGGTCGGTGGGCGGGATCTTGAAGGCGATCTTGGCATGGGTTGCGAAGGCGTCGGCCTGGGCGATGGCGCAGCGCAGGGAGTAGCCGGGCTGGCCGGAGCCGGCGGGGCAGGTGGCGCGGTCGGCGGTGGTGGTCACCATCAGCGGCTGGATCGGCACGGCCGGGGCGAACTCCGATGTCTCGTAGGATCCGGGCGGCAGGCCGTGCACCGGCATGTCCGCGAGGGCGGTCATCGAGAATGTGCAGGACTGGGCCGCCACGCAGGAGGGCAGGTCGGTGAGGGTGGTGTTCCAGGCGCCGGCGCTGTCGGCGGTGACGGTCCCAAGATACCGCTGCCCCTCACCATCGAAGGCCGCCAGGTAGAGCTCGACCAGGCAGTTGGGGCAAGCGGCGCCGGCGACGTTGCCCGAAGTGAGCGCCGCCTGGATGTGCGGACAGGGCGCGTAGTCGTCGGGGGCGCCGTTGGTTGGACCGGCGCTGCATGGCGACTGGCCGGTCAGGACGATACCTCCATGATTGTTGCTCATGCGATTCTGCTTGATGAGGAAATGTACCGGGTCGGCGTTGGTGTTCCCGATCAGGACGGCGTCGGTGACGCTGCCGAGGATAGTGTTGCTTTCCACGCTGCCGACGGCGCCGTGGAGCGCCTCCACACCGACCTGGTTGCCGATCAGCGTATTCCCCACGACGTGGTTGCTATTGCCGAATTTGATGAGCACGCCTGCCGCGCCGGTGCTAGGAGTAGGGCTGTTCCCATTGTTGTAAATGGAATTGTTGGTAATCAGGTTATCGCTGCTGGCAAGGGACTGCGACGCGTTGAAGACAAGCGGCTCTATGATGACGCCGTCGGCAAGGTTGCCCAAGTTGGTAGCTGTGCTGAGCACGGATGGACTAACGCCGATGTAGTTGCCGCTGATCGTTGTGTCGGCGCTGCCCTGTACGTCGACGCCGACGAGAGAGTTGCCGGCTACGACGTTGCTGGTCACCTGATCCGACGAAGCGTTTTCCAGGAAGATTCCCCGCATATTTCCTCGCGGGACAGTTCCCGTAGGGTCGGTGCCGACGTAGTTGCGCGCGATGACAGAGTATTGGCCGCTACCGTTTCTGATTCCCGCCGCGCCGTTGCCGCTAATCACATTCGCCTGGGACAGAGTAGTCCCCCCGATCGTGACGCTATCACCATTGTCAACAAACAGCCCGTCCCCTGTGTTACCGTGCGCCGAGCCGTCCGGCGCCAGGCCCAGGAAGGTGTCCTGGACCCTCCCTCCGCTGCTACCCGCGGACTCGTCGAGCTCGATCCCAGTTTCGAAGTCGGTGATCGACAGCCCCGAGATGGCGACGCCGGATCCCTGGACGTAGAGGCCGATCCCTCCGCTGCCCGCGCCGTCCAGACGGATCAGGAGGCGGGCATTGTCGCCGGCCGCCAGCGTGGTGTTGGTATTGGCATGAGCGCCGGGCTGGCTTTCCCCTTCGATTGCCGCGTAGTTGGCCGTGAGCGTCGGCAAGGGACTGGCTCGCATGATGGTGCAGACGCCTTTCGAGTCGCACTGGCCGGACGGGATATCGAAGGTGATGACGGGGACGCCTCCGGCGCTGTTGGCCAGCGTGATCGCGCAGCGCAAGGAGACGACACCGGGGGCGCAGGCGCCGTCGCCCGTCGTGTTCACGACGATGTTGCCCGCGGCCAGCGCCGGGCCGGCCAGCGGGCCGCCGGTCAGCGGCGCCAGCGTGATTGCCAGCACGAGCGCACCGGCCACCCAGAGGCGGCGTATCACAGAAGATCGAACGATGTGGCCCATTTCCCTTGCTCCCTCGTAGCCATCAAAGTCCATGTTCGCTGTACCGCGGGCGCCGGACTCGTGCCCACGGGGTCGTGGCCGATGGTCAGTGGGGGATCCGGCGCCCCGGAGCGGCTGCCAACGAGCCGCGGCCCACCGGTAGGCTTGCTCCACGACTGCTCGTCCCTTGTCGGCCACCCGCGGCCCCGGTCGGCCGCTCAGTGAATACAGGGCTGACTGACGCTGCCGCGGTTGCCGACCCAGCGGTTGGCGTCGCAGCCTGGGTTGTCGTCGGCCAGGTCGACGCTGCTGTCGCCGGACGCCGCGTTGCCCACGACGGTGGTCTGGACAGCCCCGGGGGCGAGATCGATGGCCTCCTGGCTGCCACTCACCGTGTTGCCCTCGATCCGGTTGCCACGCTCGTGCAGCGGCAACGATGTGCCGGCTCCCACGAAGATGCCGTGCCGGCGATTGCCCTGGACGGTGTTGCCGGCGACCTGATTCTGGGCGGAGGTAAGCACCAGCGCGATGCCGTCGCCGCCATTGTCGGTGACGGTATTGGCGAGGACCTGGACGCGTAGCACGTCTAGAAGGAGGATCCCAACGTCGTTGTCGTGGACGTGGTTCCTCGCCACCACCGTATCGGACAGGACGTGATTGGGGATGGAGACGACCTCGATTCCCGCCCCCTTGCTCCCCGACACGTCGAGTCCGGAGAGGAGGGCCCGGGAACCCCCATCCACGAGCCCGGTGCCGAAGCCGGTGATGCTCCCGTTGACCACCCGCGCGTTGGTCGCGGCCAGCGCGATGGTGATGCCCTCCGAGAAGCCGCCCGGTCCGCGGATGGTGTGACCGTTCAGGTCGAGCACCACGTCGGGCGCGAGGATCATGATGCAGATACCAAAGCCGGCGCTGGACGCCCGAAGGTCATTGCCGATCAGGTAGGCGCCGGGGCTGGTGATCTGCACCGTTTTGGTGCAACTGGTGATCAGGTTCGCCGCTGCGTAGAGCGGCGGCGCCGCCCACGCGCTCACCAGCGCGGCGAGCGCGAGCGCCAGCAGCCAGGATCGTCGTCGCATCGGATGTACCTCCCTCGCTCAAGAGCACGGCGTCACGCCGGCGCCCCGATGGCGCCGGCCCCCGGTCCGTGCGCCGGGGGCTCGTGGCCGCCTCGGCCCGGCGGGGGCGTAGTCCCCGCGGGTCGGGCTGCAGCCAGTAGGAAAACCCTCGTCTAGTCTCCCCTCCTAATCCAGAAGCGCATCTCGCCGTGATCGTCGCGCATGCCAACCAGGTACTGGCCGTTGGCCGCGCACCAGGCCGGAATCTCCCGGCGCGCGCTCGGCTCCGCCGTGATAATTTCGAGTACCTGACCTGCCTCCATCGGCTGCAGACGGCGAGCGAGAGCGGCGCGCAGCCTGGGCCAGCCCTCGCCGCCCCCGTCGAGGAGCCCGTGCGGCTCACCGCCGCCCGGCTCCTGGCCAGCTCCATCCATCGATCTCGCCTTGTCATGCGCCGCGCACGACCGCGACCGTCCATTCGCCTGGCCGGTCGCAATGAGAGCAAGCAACGCTGGTGAGAATGCTAAGTCAGGCGTGTTCCCAAACAATTCTCAGGTCCGCCCGCGGCCGTGGCGGCTCGCTACAGCCCGGCCAGGGCCTGTTCGGCGCGTTCGGCGTCCGGGCTCGCGCCCAGCTTTCGGAACAGCCGGCGCGCTTCCTCGTAGCAGTGGCGAGCTCGCTCTGTCTCACGCCTCAAGACGAGCATCGATCCCCGCCTGTGGAGCGTCTGAGCTTCGCCGTAGGGATAGGGTAGCCGGCGCGCCAGCGCGACCGCGGCGTCGCAGCATGACTCCGCTTCGACCCATCGCCGCTGCTCGGTCAGCACCATGGCCTGCACGGAGTAGGCCTCGCACAGGTGCGCCCGGCTCCCATGGGCAAGGGACAGTTGGACGGCGCGGGCGACGGCGCGCTCGGCCCAAGTCGTGTCTCCCAGCTTCAGGTGCGCCCGAGCCGCTACCACCAGCAGCGGCGGCACGAACTCCTCGTCGTCCGCGCGCTCCAGCAGTGGTCCCAGGTCGGCCAGCGCCGCATCCGCCCGGCCGCACAGCAGCTCCAGCCGCCCGAGGGCGACTGCCACGAAGCGGAGCGCCTGGAGGTCTCCGGCGCGACCGGCAATGGCTCGGCCTTCTTCCAAGCGGCGGCGCGCCTCGAGCCACTTTCCCTCCTCGGCGTCGAGACTGCCCAGGCCAATGTGGGCGTACGCGGCGAGGGACGATGGCCCGAGTGACTGGAAGATCGCAATCGCCCGCTCGGACTGCGCGCGAGCCGGCTTCCAGTCACCGAGCGTATGGAGGACGCCTCCCAGATTGCTGGCCGCGAAGGCGATCCTGGCCGGGTCGCCCATGCGCTCGGCCACATGGAGTCCGCGTTCCCGATAGATGCGGCAGGTCTGCAGCTCACCGTCTAACTCGTACACGGCCGCCATGCCGTTCAAAGCCCGCTGCATCGTGCTCAGGTCCCCGACGGCCTCCGCCCGAGGAATCACGCGCTCCAGGACGGCGCGCCCTTCCTGGCGCCGCACCAGCAGGCACAGCGCCAGCCCGCGCAGCATGTCCGCCTCCACCTGGGTCCGCTGGTCGCCCACCGCTCGGGCCAGCTCGGCGGCCCGAGCGGCGCTGGCGAGCTGCTCCGTGTAGCGACCCCGGCCAAACAAGAGGTGGGCGCGCGCCACCTCCAACAGCGCGACGCCTGCTGACATATTCCCCGTGAGACTCCCACGGAGCGCCTCGATACGGGCCAGGCCCTGGTCCGGTGTCCCGCGTGACGCGTGTACGCGCCCAATTTGCGCCAAGGTGCGCGCCAGGCCCTCCCCGTCACCCGTTTCTCGGAAGATGCCGGCCGCCCATTCCAGCAAGTCCAGCGCCGCGTCATAGCGGCCCTGCACAGTGAGCGCATGGGACAGCTTCGCGCGCGCCGCGGCGCTCGCCACGCTCCTGCCGAGCTGGTCGAGGCGCTCGACCAGCTCCCGATAATGGGCTTCCGCCGTCTCGTTGGCATAGAGGAGGAGGGCCCGATCGCCGGCGCGCTCGAGGTACTGGATCCCTTGATCCGTATGCTCGCTCTTCCCCCACTGGAAGGCCAGGGCCTCCACGTCGTCGGGCCGGTGCTGCTCCAGGGCCGCTGCCAGCGCGGTGTGGAGCTGGGTGCGCCGCCGGTCGGATAACCCCTCGTACAGGGCTGCCCGTATGAGGGGATGGCGGAAGCGGTAGCCCCGTCCGTGCTCGACCAGGAGCCGCGCCTCGAGGGCCCGCTCGAGCGCGCCCAGGAGCGCCGGCCCCGCCAAGGGTGGCGAAAGCGCGGCGGCGGCGGCGCTCAGCTCAGCAAATGACGACTCCATTCCGGCCACCGCGGCCAGGGTGAGCGTCCTCCCCACCTCCTCGCCCAACCGGTCGACGCGCATCGTCACAAGGTCACCGACCTGTCGCGGCACCGCCAGGTGTTCCTCCGGCGCCTGCCAACGGCCATCCACGAGGGCGAGCCGGCCACGCTCCTGCAGGTCGCCCACCAATTGGGTGACGAAGAACGGATTGCCGAGCGAATGGTCGTAGATGGCGTCGCTCAAGGCCGCCTCGACGACGCCTCCGGGAAGCAAGGACTGCACGAGGCAATCACAATCCGGACGGGCCAGGCGGAGGATCTCGGCGTGAGCGCTAAGGTGTTCCTGCGACAGCGCGGCCAGCAGGCGCCGAAAGGCGCCGCGGCCGACCTCCTCCTCGCGATAGGCGCCCAGCAGCAGCCAAGGCAGGCCAGGCGGCATTCGGGCCAGGAAGTGCAGCAGGCTCAGGCTGGCCGCGTCAGCTGCGTGGAGGTCGTCGAGGATCAACAGCACGGGCTGCGTCTCGCCAAGGGTGTTCAGCAAGCGCCCGAATGAGGCAAACAGACGGCCGCGTTCACTCTCGGCAGTCCCCCCCGCCGCGGTGGCCGGCTCGGCCTCCGCGGTCACGGGCGGCAGTAACCGAGCGACTCCCGGCGCGATGGCGGCAAGATGGCGCCGCTCGCCGTTGGAGGTCGCCGCCAGATAGCCCTCGAGGGCTTCCACAAACGGTCCATACAGGAGCTGTCCTTCCTGCTCGTAGCTCCCCCCCCACAACACGAGCCATCCACGCCGGTTGGCCGCCACCGCCGCCTCGGCGGCTAAGCGGCTCTTGCCGACACCCGCCTCCCCACTCACGAGCAGCAAGTGGGGCTGGCTCCCGCCAGCGACCGTGGGGCGGCTGACGCCGGCCCGCCCTATTTCCGCCGCCAGCCATTGCAGCGGCCGCTCCCGACCCGTCAACGGACCGCGCGTCTGGCGGTGGACGGCTGCCGGAAGAGCCGGAGCCACCACGTTCCCGGCGGCGCTGACCGGGCGCGCCCGCCCGGCGGAGGCGTCGTTATTGCTCAGGACCTCTCGATACAGCACCTCCGTTTGCGGGCTGGGATCGGCCGCCAGCTCCCGCCGCAACGCCTCGCGGCAAGCCTGGTATTGCCGGAGCGCCTGGTGACGGCTGCCCATCACCATGTGGAGACGCATCACCGCGCGGTGTACTGACTCCGCCGTCGGGTCCTCATGGAGGACCTGGCCCAACCGCTCCACCGCGGGGCCGTAGGCCCCGCCTCGCTCCAGTGTGGCGGCGAGATGCACGAGTACCTGCCGGCGACGCTCAGCCAGCGCCGCACGGCGCGTTGCAACCCATTCCTCGTAGCGGTCGTCCGGGAGTAGCTCCCCCGCGTAGATCGCCAGCGCTCGCTCGCAGGCGGATACGTCCGCACCCTGCAGCGCGCTCGCCGCCAGCAGCTCGAACTGGTCGACGTCTATTCGGACGGTCTCCCGATCCAGCGCGACTACCTGTTCGGTGAGGTGCAGGAAGGTAGACGGCTCGCGCGGCAGCAGCTCCGGCTCAAAGGCGCGCCGGGCGAGATGACATGCCTTGCGGAAGCTGTTCAGCGCGGCCTCCCGGGGGAGGTTGGGCCACAGGGCCTCGATCACCTGCTCGCGATGCAGGCGGTGGGTCGGTTCAACGGCTAAGTATTTGATGAGGGCCTTCGTATTGGGGCGCCCCCAGACAATGTCTCCGGGCCATTCCCTGCCACCACACTCGGCCCTGAAGCCGCCTAATACGAAGAGGCGCAGCGGCGGTGGAACGTGCCCGGCCATCGGTCACCTCGGCCTTCATGGGGCAGGACGCGTGGATAACGAAGCGTTCGCCGCATCATTGTAGCGAGGTGGATTAGGGTAGCGGGGGCCGCGGACCCACGGCACAGTCGATCGCTCCAACGTGACAGGGCAGTCGTCATTGACGCGTCGCCCGCGGCGTTGCCATCGACGGACGGTACGCTCATGTTCGGCGCTAACTATGTGCAGCGAGAGAGCCTATGAGCATCCTGGACGACGTTCGAGAGGGCTGCCGTGCTGCCGCCGAGGAGGCAAGCCACGTCCGCATCAGGCGAGAGCGGCTGGCAGAGTACGCGGCGGCGCTGCCGGAGGAGCGCTTGCGGCCCGCGCTGGATCGCGAGCACCACTTCATCGGCACTCCGCCGGAGACGGTCGCCTACTTCCTGACCCTCGACGCCATCAACTTCGGCTCCGGCTACTTCCCATTCCTGCGAAAACTGCCCGGCCATTCCGGCTACTTCACGATCGCTACGGCGCTCAAGCAACGCTTCGAGGCGCGCGGGCCATTCACCGCGAGCGAGCTCGCGTCAATCCAGCCTGACGACTGCGCCGATACCTTCCATCAGGCGCTGGACGGCCCCATCGCGGAATTGATGGCCCTGTTCGCTGACGCCCTCAATGAGCTGGGAGGCCATCTTCTGGACCGCTATCGCGGACAGCCCACCGGGTTAGTGGAGGCAGCGTCCGGTTCCGCCGAACGATTGGTCGGCCTGCTATCCGAGCTGTCCTTTTTCCGCGACGTGCAAGCCTACCGGGGCCGTTCGGCGCCCCTTTACAAACGGGCGCAGCTCGCCGCGGCGGACCTGTCGCTGGCCCTGAATGGCCAGGGCCTGGGCGCCTTCCACGACCTGGACCGGCTGACGATCTTCGCCGACAACCTGGTCCCGCATGTCCTGCGCTGGGATGGGCTGCTGGAGTACGGGCCGGATCTTGCCAAGCGGATTGACCAGGAGAATCTCATCGCCGCTGGCTCCGAAGAGGAAATTGAGATCCGTGCTTGCGCGGTACACACGGCTGAGCTTTTGGTCGACCACCTGAATGCGCTCGGTAGACCGACTACGGCAATGCAGCTCGACTATCTGCTCTGGAATCGTGGGCAGCGGCCAGAGTACAAGGCGCATCCCCGCCACCGGGCGCGCAGTATCTTTTACTGATCGACGACCGGCGGTTAGCCGTAGATATCCTTGCGATGACCGATCTCCACGACGAGAACAATCAGTTGGTCGTCTTCGATGCGATAGATCACTCGGTAGTCCCCAACTCTGATCCGGTACGTGTCCGGCCTGCCAACGAGGGCTTTCATACCGTGCGGGCGAGGGTTGGTGGCCAGGGCATCGAGTCGAACCTCGATGCGATCCTGAATGATCTTGGACAGCCGCAAGAGTTGACGCCGCGCAGGAGTCTGAATGACAACCTGATAGGTCACTGGCGGTGAAGTTCTTCCTTCACAACCTCCCAAGGGATAGGCTCCCCTGGCTCCGCGAGGGCTGCGTCGGCGGCTGCGATGTCTTCGCGGTCTTCGATCTCCTCGAGGTACTCGACATCTTCAATAGGAACGAGCGCCGCCACTTCCTTGCCATCGAGCGAAAGGATAATGCGATCCTTGTCGCAAGCGGCGCGCTTGACCAGATCGGCAAGCTGCTCGGGTGTGGCGACGGTGTCATAGCCTATCATCGTTGGAACCCTCCCATGCTGAAAGTCTATCGCGCCGAAGGCAAATGCAAGGACCACACAGATTGCTACTCGGCAGGGGAGACGCCGGTCGTGCTCCCAGACCCGATCTGCCTGATGACCCCACGCTGCTCCAATAGCGATGCCAACTGACCGAAGCTGATGCCGTGTTGCTCGGCGATCTCCGAGGCGTAGCTGACGCCGCGCGGCGGACCGGGGAGGATGCGGAACGTCCGGCGATGCCTTGTCCCGATGACCACACCGTCGCCTTCGACATCGGCCACCAGGCTGGCCACGGTGCTGTCGCCAGACGTGCCGGCGTTGATGGCGTCCACGCTGGCGGCCAGCTCGTGCAGGTGCGTCGTGTAGATGGCGCGGACGCCCAGCAGGCGCAAGCCGCGGACGGCGTCCAGCGCCAACCCCAGGGCCTCGATGGCGCTGGTGCCGGCCAGCACTTCGTTGAGGAGGATAAGGCTGTGGGGCGTCGCGGCGCGAAAGATGGCGGCCAGTCGCTCGGCCTCCTCGTCCAGCCGCCCCATGCCGAGCTGCGCCCCTTCCTGGCTCGGGAAGTGCGTGTAGATCATGTCGACCGGACTCATGCGTGCGGAGCGCGCCGGCACGTAGAGGCCGGCCTGGAAGAGCACGTGCGCCAGCCCCACGGCGCGGGTGTAGGTAGTCTTCCCCCCGCGATTGGGCCCCGTCAGGATCCAGACGCGGCCGTGCTTGCCGTCGAAGGCGATGGTATTGGTAACGATTTGGGGGGCTGGCTCCCCCTCCGGCGCCGGCGACCCGGCCATGCGCAGCGCCAGGCTGACGTTGTAGCCATCCTCCAGCACGGTCAGCCGCTCATCCGGGTCGTGGACCTCGGGCCGGCACACTGGCAGCCCGATTTCCCTCAGGCGCTCGATCAGGCCGATCCCATTGAGCAGGAAGGACAGCTCCGGCTCCAGCGTATTGAGCGACTGGGCGTTGATCGACGTGTAACGGTCGATCACCTGGCCGACCGGCGCCGTGACCAGCTCCAGCAGCTTGCGCAGGTCGCGAAAGAGGCGGTTCTCTGCCGAGTAGATGTTCCCGGCGTCGCCGAGCCGCAGCGGTGTGATGCCGCGCCGCTCGCTATCACCGCCAAACAGGCGCTCCAGCAGCGTCCCCCGCCCCTCTATCTTCTCGGCCTTGATCGACATAATCGCAGCCGACTCCGGCAACAGGTCCCGCGACAGGTTGATGCCGATGGTGATGCTCCCCGCCTGCTCCAGGTTGGCCCGCAGCTCGGGCAATTGCGCTTGCAAGGAGCGAAAGTCGGGGGCGTCGGTGACGGCAATCAGGTGCTCCAGCAGTCCTCGCAGCGCCGTCGACCGGATAGTCGCCGCCTCTAGCGCCTGTCGCAACCGAAGCGCCACGTCGACGTAGATCTCCAGCTCCGCTAGCCGGCGTGCGATGAGCAGGACCGACCAGTTGTCGCGCGGGCTGTGGCTGCGCTCTTGTGTCAGCGCGGTCAGGCCCGGCAACGCGCCAGCCAGGCGCTCGCGCAATTGGACATCCTCCAGCAGGTCGGTGACCGCCTCCTGCCTATAGACGATGACCTCGGGATCGGTCGCCAGCTCGGCCAGGACGCTGCTCACAAATCGTTCCCGCCGGCTCTGCTCGTCGGTGAGGAGCCGGAGCACCTCGTCCAGGTCGAGGTCGGCACGCGCACCGGACGTCAAGCCATCGCCCTGACGTCGCGGCGGCCCGCCCGGCCAGAGGAGACTCACGCGCTCTTGACGGAGCGACGACGCGGCTAGACCCGGTGTCGCAGTCCGGCCCATTCGCGCTCCTCCTAGGGCTATGATTGTACTTGCAGGCTGCTGAAGGAGAGGGACGGGTGACAGCACAGGTCGAAACGGCCGCGCCGCGCGGCCCGCATGTCCCCTTCTTGCTGGCAGCCGGATTCCTCAACGCCATCCCCATCCCCATTGGCGGCTTGGCAACGGACGAGCAGCTCGCGGCGTCGCTCCGCTACTTCCCGCTCATCGGCGCGCTGCTGGGAGGCGTGATTGCCCTGGTCGATGTGGGCGCTCGGGCGCTCTGGCCGGTGTCGGTGGCGAGCATTCTGGACCTCGTTGTCCTGACCATGCTGACCGGAGGCATCCACCTGGACGCCCTCATGGACACCTGCGACGGGGTGTTCGGCGGTCGCACCGTCGAGCGGCGTCTGGAGATCATGCGCGACAGCCGGGTGGGCAGCTTCGGCGTTATCGGGGGCGCCCTGGCGCTGCTGACGCAATATGCCGCCTTGACCGACGTCGTCCCATCCCTACGCCCGGCGGCGCTGGTCGCAGTGCTGGCGGCGTCCCGCTGGGCCATGGCTGTCTCTTATACACATCTGACGCTGCCGACGATCTT
>CALBSQ010000260.1 GCA_937967325.1 uncultured Chloroflexota bacterium | reverse complement strand
AGCTCAAGGCGGCCTACGGGCTGGACCAGGGCCACCATCCGACACCCCGGCTGGGCCAGGCAGCGCCAGCGGGGGCCAGCAGTGACGCTCCGCGCGCGGCGCAGGCGCCGCTGCCGCTGTGAGAGGCCAAGCAGAAGCCGTTGGTCCAGGGCTGACGCCGGCAAATGCTTCGCCGTGGTGCGAAGAGACGAAAGTAGGAGTAGCGGTGGGATGATTATTCTGTCGGACGGGCATCGCGTGGACGCAATTCATGCGGATGCTCATAGGACTTCAGTGTACTGCTCACCACTCATCAAGATATAATAGGACGGAAGTTCTACCCTTGCGAGAAAGGTGCGATACTCACTGACACTTGATGCATGTCGAGAGGAATACATTCGCATGCCAGCCACGGATTCTCGGCACGCCATTGCCGCGACACTAGGTTTGGGGCATCGGATGGCGCGTCGCAGGTATTGGCGATCGCCAGCTGGTTTCAACGGGACGATGAAGGGGGCACGGTGACGGCCTGTTACTACGAACCGCCGCGCTTGACCTTAAGCCCTCTGGAGACAGGGCGGCTCCGCAATCGCCTAGACCTCGCTGTCGCCAATCTCAAAATGGCGACAGCGGTGATCGTCGAGAAACACTATCTGCACCGTGGGCGCACCATGGCCCAATTGCCCTACTGGATCACCGTGGACGGTCAACAGTGCGGTGTGATGCTCTTCGCCTACCCGAGGATGTCGGCCACCTACCACGGAATCACCCCGATGAATCTGCTAGAACTGGCTCGGCTCTGGGTAGACCCCATTGTCCAAGGCATCCGCGTGCTCGACCATGATGGCCAAGAGCACGCATTCTCCGTGGCCACCTGTTCGGTCGGCAAGGCACTTCGGCGACTTCGGCAAGACTGGCATGCTAAGTATCCGAAGCTCCCAGAGGTGCATGGCGTTGCGACGTGGGCCGACACGCAACACCACGAGGGTACGATCTACAGAGCCTGCAACTTCAGAGAGGTAGGCCGGAGCGGCGGCACCTTGCATGGCAGGGCTCACCGCTCCAATGGTGGCAGAGATCAAGCGAACCCCGACTATCTCCACGAGAAGCGTGCATTTCTGTACACCTACCCTAAGCCTCTTTCTCAGTCGGAGAAGGATCGGGCACGATTGGCATGGAGCGGGCAGCCGCCACTCCCGCTGGGTCCAGTGGATGCTGAGATACTAACCGCTTGAGTGCCTCTTTGGGATTTCCCTCGATCTTCATGCCGTGACTCTGGACGTAGTGCCATTGGATTTTCGGATTGTTGAGCGTGGAGCCCCGCTTCACTAGATAGTCGAGCCGGTTGATGTCCTCCTCCGCGAAGTTCGACTGCTCCATTAGCGAGAGCACGCGTTGCAGCAGGACCAGGTCCGGCTCAAGCCGTCTCTCGATCGTACTGATCCACTCTTCCATCATCTCCGGGCTGAGGAAATAACATTCGTCGATCTCGAATCCGCTACGGCGATTGACACCTTTACATATGATCCAGTAGCGGGTTCGATAGCGCCGGAGGGTATGCATGCCTACATCGCGGCCGGTGGTGACGCCGGACTTCGTCGCCGACTTCAACTCGAAACCGTGGCCGAGTTCGTCCAAGGCGTCCACGCCCATCCGTCCCTGGCCGCTCGCGATCAGGCCGAATGCATCTCGCATCTGTCGCTCACGAGAATCGTCTTGAACATCCGCGATGTCGACCACAACGTACCCCTAACTCCTCGCCGCGCCACGCAGACATCTTATTCTCAGCGCATACTATCCAAAAGCAGGACCTGGGCACAGCAGCCGGTTGATGTCTGCAGCGCTACTGGTAATGGACCAAGTTGCCAATAGGAGAGGCGGGAATTCTGTGCCGTGAAGGCGCTTAGCATTCGCCAACCGTGGGCTGATCTGATCCTTGCGGGGCGCAAGAAATATGAGCTGCGGTCGCGACGTACTCGGTTTCGTGGGCGTATCCTAATCCACGCGTCTTCACGGATCGCCCAAGGGGACGTCATCCGCGCAAACCTGGATCGAGTCTTGCTTCTGACCGGTGCGATAATCGGTTCCGTAATAATCACGGGCTGCATCCCGTTCACGCCCGAGATCGCCGCAGAACTCTATGCCGTCAACTGTTACCACGATAAGTGGCAGCCGGGGCTGTTCGCGTGGGTGCTCCACGCGCCGATGCGATTTAAGGAGGCACTCCCCTGGCCGGGCCGGCTCGGCTTCTTCGAGGTTCCGCAGTCGGCGCTGAATCAGACGGACTGACATTTGGACAGATCAAGAAGACGGATGCCAATCTGGAAATCGCTTGCGAGGCCGCGAGGCATCGGACGGGGGGTTGGCGCCGGCCGCGGCCGGCACCGATGGCGCAGATTACGACCTGGCAATGCCAGCCGTACCTGGCGGTCAGGTGGGGCCGGTGCGGGTCGCCGGGGATGTCGTCAACGAAGTCCGTGCCGGGGAGGATACGAGCAATGCCTCTTCGGCCAGGGGCAAGGCGTATCGACTGCGAGAGAACGCAGCGTACTCCGCTCGGCGTCCCTCGCGGCATTGTCAAGCCAGGCACAGTCCATCGTGCGACCGTCCTTGTCTAAATAGAACCTATGTCCTATACTGTTCTCATGCGAAGCAGCCCGTACGGCGAAGTCAAGTGCTGGTCCGCGATCGACAGCGTCCACGGAATGCCGATTATCTGCAGCGTCAAACCATTCTTTTGCTGTGCGCAGAATTTCACGTCTTTCTATGTGCCGACACCCCAGGCCTTCTTTGGACAGGATGCCGTGCGGGACGTCGAGGATCACACGTTCGCTGATCTCAACATGCCAGAAATGCGCCTATCGGCTGTCGTCCTATGTTAAGACATGTGCCTCGATCGGTGACTGCGAGACAATATCGACTTCGCCGTCGGGCATGGTCAACACGGTATCAACCTATGCACGATAATTGGATAATGGGTGGTCATCGACCACGTTACAGGCAAAACGAGCGCAGCCGGAAAGGCGAGGTAGTCGTGCCAAGAAAAGGGGCGGTAGCCGCTAGCGATAATGTTCTGCAAATGAGCGGAATTGACTCGGGAAACAGGCCAGCCGATGCCGTCGCCGCTAACACGGGCCAGACAGGGACGCGGAAAACTCGTGTTTCGCAGGGCGACGTACCCTACTATACGCTCGACGAGGCGCTCCGTATCCCACGAGCGATCGCCGACAACTACGCGTATCAACCCAGTCGTCCCCTCGAGGTGGCGCTAGCACTTAGCATTCAGCCTGCCAGCAGCACGTTCCGGATGTTGGCTGGTTCGTCCATCGCTTACGGGCTGACAAGCGGCGGACCGAACGCTCCCGCCATAGCGGTGACGCCGTTGGCACGGCGAATACTCGATTCAACGGATGAAGGCGACCAGCTACTGGCCCGTCGCGAGGCCCTATTCAAACCGCGAGTACTCCGAGAGTTTCTCACGAAGTACGATGGCAACAAGCTGCCCCGTGAAAATATCGCGATGAATGTCCTCAGCGGACTGGGCGTGCCCCATGAAGCTGCTCAGCGAACGCTCAAACTGATCATCGACAGCGCAAGATCCGTGGGAGTGCTACAAGAGATAAAGGGCGCAATGTACGTCAACCTGAAAAGTACAGCGTTACCGCCGTCGTTCCAAGGCACGCCAGCAGACGAGGAAGCGCAAGATTCGGATTCCTACGAGGTGTCCGCTGGTCAAACGGAGCTACCTGACGAGCAGTCATTGTCGAAGCGCCGCGAGACGACGAAAACAGAGAACCGTCGGGTCTTTATTACGCATGGTCGTAATAAATCGTTCATAGAGCCGCTGAAGGAATTGCTGGGCTTTGGTGAACTAGAGCCGGTCGTCTCCGTCGAGCGCCAGTCTGTATCGCAGCCTGTTCCCGACAAGGTGATGAATGACATGCGCACCTGCAGCGCTGCCATCATCCACGTAGACGCTGAGGAAGAATTGCTTGACAAAGATGCAAACCGACAAGTCGTACTGAATCCGAATGTCCTCATTGAGATTGGCGCCGCACTGGCTCTCTACGGGAGGCGATTCATACTGCTAGTCAAGAATGGTATCACCCTGCCTTCGAACCTTCAGGGCCTGTATGAGGTCCGATATGATGACGACAAACTGGATGGCGACACGACCATTAGATTGTTGAAAGCTATTCGAGACATTAAGAACCACCCGCTGCCCGCACTTCCGGAATGATCATCTCGCGTATTCTGGGGCGCGGCCCTAGCATTACAGCATCAATTCTTCTACTGCACTTGGTAGCTCCAGATAGCAAAACATCGTCCGGCTGTTTTGCTCACCAGTGCGTTCCAGAGGGGCCACGGGAAATGAGGCTGTGGTGCTAGTCACGATTGCAGGGTTCGGCAACAAGCCCGATATGGTCATCTCGCGCGATTGTGCCTACCATAACAAGCGTGCATTAGAGCCGTCACAAGGAATCATCGCTCGGTAGTGATCCGGTTTATATACGCTCCGCCTCTTGCGGAGCAGACCCCCCACAACCGTTCCAATCGCTGCTATCCTGTCAGATCAGTCGAATTCCAGCTCGGCAAAAGGCGGAGCCAGCCGTTTCCGATGCGGATGGCATCTGTGCCGACCATGGCAACGCCCGCGGTCTTTGAAGGTCAGGTGAGGTTGGTCCGTCTCGATGCGGATGTAGACGGTGAGGTCCTTCGTTGAGACGAAAAGACCCCTTGCCTCGTCGGCAAGGACTTTATGGTAGCATCGCCCACTGGCTCATGTGGCGCACCTGGTCGGCCGCCGCCTCGGCATAGCAGCGCATTGCACAGTCCATCGTGACGCTGTCCTCTTGCCCATTTGGAACATGTGTACTATAATGGTGAAATGCGAAGCAGCCAGTACACCGAGGTCCAATGCAAGTCCGCGATCAACCGCGTCCACGGCATGCCGTTCCCCTGGTCCCTGAACCCCTTCCGGGGCTGCGCGCACGGCTGCGTCTACTGTTACGCCCGGACAACCCACGCCTTTCTCGGCCTGGACGCCGGGCGGGACTTCGACGAGCGCATCTTCGTCAAGGTCAACCTGCCCGAGGCGCTCCGCCACGACCTCCAGCGCCCATCGTGGAAAGGCGAGTCGATCGCCATCGGCACGGCGACCGATCCCTACCAGCCGGCCGAAGGCCGCTACAAGTTGACGCGGGCCTGCCTGGCGGTGCTGGCCGAGCAACGCAACCCGGCCAACGTGACGACCAAGGGCACGCTGGTCCTGCGCGACATCGACGTGCTTCAGGAGCTGGCGGCTAGGGCCGGCTGCGGCGTCAACATCAGCCTCATCACGCTGGACCAGGCCATCTGGCGCACCTTCGAGCCGGCGACGCCGCCTCCAGCCAAGCGATTGCAGGCGCTGGCCCGGCTGGCGAGCGCCGGGGTGCCCTGCGGGCTGGCCCTGGCGCCCGTCTTGCCTCGCCTGACCGATTCGCTACCGGCGCTGGAGGCCGTAGTCCGTGCCGCTGCCGACCACGGCGCGCAGTGGCTCTGGTCCGGCACGCTGCATCTGGAGCCGGCAGTGCGGGACTGGCTCCTGGAGGCGCTCCAGCGGCACTTCCCGGCGACGGTCCCCTCCTATGCTCGCGTCTTCGGCGCCATCGGCGAGCCCGGCGGTGCGCGCTACGCCCCCAAAGCCTACGCCGACGGGCTCAGCCGCCGCGTCCGGGAGCTCAAGGCGGCCTACGGGCTGGACCAGGGCCACCATCCGACACCCCGGCTGGGTCAGACGGCGCACGCCGCCGACCGGAACACGCCGCGGGCGGAGCAGTCGCCGCTGCCGCTGTGAGCGGGCATTAACGGACGAGCCGGTTCCGGGCGCGGACAGTGCGGGAGGTCGCGCCGGGCCCCGCTCCTTAGGCCTCGGCTGCCACCGCGCAGGGGTGGGGAGAAGAAAGGTGGAATCGCGCGAGTTGATATTCTGACCCGCTACGCGCGTGGTACACTCGCATTCACAGCAAATTTTGCAATAACCGCCCTCAGCGAGCTACCTGGCAGAACGATCCCGAACTGGTTGGCGGACATCGTCCAGGCCTTTGAACTGGATGCGCGCCGGCTGGTGACGGTGCAGGATATTCTCGCGGTGCGACCGGAGCTCTCATCGTCGGCGGCGCGCCACGCGCTCACCGAGCTCGTCCGGCGGGGCTGGTTAGCCCCCACAGGAGTGCGCGGCTCCTACGAGTTCATCCCGGGCGCGGTCGCCGGGCCGTATCCCTCCGGCGATCCGTGGCTGGTCCTGCGGGCGGAACTGAATCGCCATCCAGACGCCTTTCACCCGGGCGCGATGTCGGCCGCCTGGCTGCGCGGCTACGCCCAGCGCTCGCCCCACCACCACCTCCTCGTCGCCGAGGCCGACACGCCTAAACCTAGGGCGCTCGACGCTACCTACCGCATGTTGCGCACCAGTCCAGCTCCGGCGCACGATCGCGTCGACGGGATGCCCGTGCCCACCCCGCCCGAGCTGTTCGCCGAGGTGGCCCAACTTGCACCGCGCCTGGAATTGGATGCGGCGCGGGGCTGGCTGCGCCGTCTGCTGGACGATGCGGCCCCAGAAGACGTAGCTGGCGCTCTGCGAGACCGGCGAGCTGCTACCCGCGCCCGTGCCGGCTATTTGACCGAGGTCTGCGACGCCAAAGAGCATGCGGCCGCGATCGCCGCCCTCGGTCCTATCGGGGCAGGCCCCTTTTTCACCGGCCCGCGCTCGACCGACGCACCGTTCGCGGCTCGCTGGCGCGTCTACGACAGCGGGTGCGTCAGCGGCCCGTGCTGACCGCCGGCTGGTTCCAGCGTCACGTCCAGGCCTGCGGCGGTCGACGCGACGTTGCCCTGCTCAACAGGGCCTGGGAGTACACGCTGTGGTATCTGCGGCGCGAGGGTCTGTTCAAGCGGCGCGACGAATGGCAGATCGGCTGGCGCTACTTCACCGCCGAGTCGCTCGCCAGGCCACGAAAGGAGGTGCCGGGGACGCCGCCACCCGCCTGGTTGCCGCCGACGACGCGGAGTTGGTGGGTCCACACGGCTGAGAATCCACTCCTCAGGGACAAATATTGAGGCACTGGGTCCAATACGGCACGTCTGCATCGACGGCATCATTCCTGCTCACTACGCATTCCTAGAAGCCGCCTCCACGACTACTTGTCATTGCTCATGCGCAGCAGGTGTTCCCTCAAATCCGCGAGCGACCGGCGTCCTTCAGGAAGGACCGCGTACCAGCTCGCCCAGCCATTGCTAGCTTGTCTACCTTGCAAACGCGCAAAGTCTGGATGCGAAGGAGTTCGATAGCCCCGGCCTTGGTAAACGATTTCCCCTGTCGCGTTGAGTTCAGCCATGGCAATATCCTGGCCGCGTGCCATGAGTACTAACGCTGTACCGGGATGGACTATGTTCGCACGTAGTAGCTCTTCGAGACGGACGCCATAGTGGCGTTTTGTGACAACCACGCGCCCTTCCTCGTTTACTAGTGGGATTGATCCTTCGCTCTCCACAGGGCCGCGATTCTCGGGCACTCCGGTAGGGGCGTCGGTCACGACATCGCCGTTTGCTCGATTTCGGACTGCATTGTACGTCTTACTCGTGACCGGCGGTGGCCCTACGTTCGCTGACGTGGCAAGGCGACCTTGGAACCACCGCACCACGACATCCGAACGCACCGAGACTCTCGCTGCCGCCAGCTCAGCCACCGCGGCTCTGATGGTTCGCGAGGAGGGGCTCGCAAGAATCCCGCGCAGTGCGGACTCCAGACGCTGGCCCTCCAGCCAAGCTCGAATGGCGGATGGGAACGTCTCGCGGGACAAGAGCCACAATTGGTCAAAGCGCGCCTGGTAATCCTGCCGGTTGTTCGCGCCGAGGAAATCCAGCCGGAACAGCCGCTTCGCTGCAATGTCCGATGGAAGGTAGGTATTGAACACCTGCCAATCTCGTCCATTGGTGAGCACAGCCCATTCGATGCCTTCCACCGAACAATATTGCACCAACTGCGCCGCATGCTTCTCATTAAGCTGAACCTGGAGCCGCTTAGCCTCGACCGCTAGCTCACGTTTGCCGGACACATACATGACGTAGTCGATGAATTCCTGTGTGCTCCGGACGTAGAATTCACGCTGAACAACGCCGATACCCGTCCAGCCAAGAGCCTTGACCAGCGGTTCTACGAAGTAAGCCTTGGTATCGGCCTCGCTAAGCTCCGGGGGAGTGTCCTGACTCAGAAATGCTGCCATCTCCTCAAGAACGTCCCCAATGGCGGACTTTGCGGCTTCCCTCTCCATCTCGTCCTCAGCGTGAATCTCACCCATAGGTTAGTCGGATTGTTCAGCGAGATATTAGCAGACCGGTGCGGCGTAGAAAAGGTATCTATGCACCTCCAGAGGTTCCTTGCGCGCGACCAACCTGCATGTCACGCCCGGCCCCGCCTTGCGTCTACACTTTTAGCAAGGGATACGAGCTGAATTGTGGTGATCGAGGCGCGGTGGGTCAGCAACCCTGCCGACGTGCGCATCGTCTACGAGGACCGCTGGGAGTTGGTACGGCGAGCGCTCAAGGGGACTTCCATGCTCGAGTCGATGTTGGCAACAGGGCCGAGACGGCGCGGAAATGGCCAAGGCTGTGGCTTTCAGACCCACGGCCCGATAGGGGACTATTCGCTTATGGGGCAAGTCTCTCACCAAGCAGCTCTTCGCCATCCAATTCCGCGACCTCCATCGGGAGGCCCTTCGACTCCAACAACTCCCGCAACTCATCAATCCGCCTCTTCGCGGGCTCATTGAACGACCTTACGGTGCAAAAATAGAACTGTTTTACCCCGGCCTCAGCCAATCGCACGGCCGTCCGTACATCCTTCTCGCCAATCTCGTCACCGGCTTTGCACTCTCCGGCAACCAATTCGCTATTCGCCACAAGCATGAAGTCGACTTCCGCGACAAGTTTCCCATCCTCGGCTAACTCGAGCCCGATTACCTTGCAGCACGAGCCTTCATTACCTTTGCGCCCGGCAACACGATACAATGCCAGGATATTGGGCAACACATCCTGATCAATGGCGCGATTCGCCAACGTATTCAGCCGATACCGCCATTGGGCCTCGTCACGGCTCCCACGCGGCCACTCCACCGGTAACATGAACTGGCGTCCACAACCCGAGCAAACAAGCCGTTCTTCAATGCCCGTTAGCGGATACCAGTCCGCCGCGCCGCAATGAGGGCAATCGAGATAGTAACCCCTCCTCACGACCTGACACTCGCAGAGACGCTCAAGCAGCGCCAGCAAATTCGAGCGGTAGTCCTTCAAATCCTCATCACCGCGCAGTTCCTTGTACGCCTTGACGTGCCCCTTCAGTTCGGTGTCGATCCCAAATTCCGCGAGGGCAGCCCGGATATCGTCAACGCGAGCTGCGTCAACGCCGAGTATGGCAGCGACACGCTGTGCGATCTTCATGGTGCTCTTCAGTGTCAGCTTGTCTAACAACAAGTAGACCGCCTTCGATGCGAGGAGTTCAACTCCGTTGAGGCTTCCAACAAGCCGAACTACTGCATCGGCATATCTGCCAGACTTCGACTCCAAGATCCCATATCCCCGGCCACTGAAATACGAACTCACCGTCGTCCACTCATCCGGTAGGGAGAAGCTCAAATACTGACTACTAGCAACAAAGTGAACCATCATGCTGATGCCGTACTTCGAAAACCAGCTGTCCCTGACGATCAGAGTCGACAATTCCTGTATTCGCGGATATCTTTTCCATACGTCACAGATAAAGTCTAGCATTACCCCACCGGTCGGGTGACTTCTCAAGAGCTCAGGAGGGACGAAGATGAACTCATTTTTGCCGTATGACAGAGTAATAGTCGTCCGGAACTGCTCGCGAACCCCCTCCAAGACAGCATGGGGTAAATCTGGCAGAGTGATCATATAGCTGAGTGGACGAGCAGTGAAGGTCTCCGGCTCTGGTTGCTCGAAGCTGCTCGACGTTTCGTTGATGGAGACCTTACCAGTGAACGGAACGAAATCGGACAAGCTGCTCAGCATATGCTGCATGGTGTCATGGTCACTTGAGTCCCAGCACTGAAACCTGACATGCAGATTCGTCATTATGTTGCGGTGCGGAAGCACATCCCGAAGGAAGCGAACCAGATTGACCATGGCTGCTTCGTCGGTGACTAGGGTGATCGGCAGCAGAAGGGTGCGACGCGCCAAGTCGGAATAACCTTGCGCCATCTCCCGTGTCGCTCTGAAGTTCCAGTACGTACACAGGCTCTCCGGTGAACTGCCGACGACAATGTCGAAGTGATTTGACCGCGTAGGCGCCTGAATCTGATAAGAGTCGACGCCAAATGATGTGAGGTTTATGACCGAGGAGAGCGGATTCGTGTCAAGTTGGCATTGCCAGAACCGTATTGAGGATGGATCGACGTCGTCAGCTACGTTGCGGACAACTCGAGCGTAGGTTTCTTCCTGTCCCGGATATATTGCGCCAAACATGGCGGCGTTCATCAAAGGACTTATCTGTGATTGGTCTACTTTGCGTACGGTTAGCTGTCTGCCTTGAGCGTAATCCGATGGTAGGACACTAAGGGCGTGAGCACTGTGGTCCCATTTCTCGAAGGGCGGACCTGCCGAAAGGCGAACTTGGCGATGCCGATAGAGCGACTGGAGATAGTCTTGGAGACGATCAACTGCAATCTGTGCGCCAGCACCCTGTGTGAGGTAGGAAACGAACTGATCTGGCTCATGAATCTTCAGGAGGCGCGTGAAGACATCGGCAGGTTGCAGGTCGCCACCGACGGGGACGATGAGATTCCGGATGCCCCCCCACTGGGTGCCTGCGAGGCGCAGTATGCGAAGCAACGCAGCGTCGTCGTCGTCTCGAAAGAAGTAGGCGGTCTTGATTGGCCGGACGTTGACTGTCAGCCGGTAGGGATTGGGCAATGGTGTTTCGAGCATTGGACCTCCGAGGCTGGCTTTGCGAAGACGATGCCGACGTTGTGTGGCCGATGATAGCCGAACCGCTGAGGGAACCAACTATACGGCTGACGCGATGCGAATGGTGGAAGGGGAAGGACGTTAGGTGGGCATCTGCGATGGTGCGTGACGTGCGTCGCCGGCTAGGGTGCGGCAAAGCGGCGTTCGGTGGCTGGTGGCGCGAGGCCGTCCGCATCGGTGGGGACGCAGTTTTCGGAGGCCGTGCGACCGGCTCAGGTCGCGGCTGAACTAGCGGGACCGCTCCGAGCACTTTAGGAAACACTGCTTGCTAGAGGTGTAGTTTTCGAGGCCGCCATCTCCTATCCCCATGTCCCGTTGAGGACCAACTTCACGCACCCTATGCTGCCGAACCGCCCAGCGCTTTGGAGGCCGCATCAACCACATTGGGTCTAAAAACGCGCTTGCCGGCGGTCCACCGTCGGGTCTGCCCAATCTTGTATTCGTTATCATTATCCTTGCGCCGGAGCCTGCAGCCGCTCGCCAGCGCCCCCTCGAGCGAAAAGCCGGCCGACGTCGAGGGCAAGCCCCGGGAAGAGCGAGCTTGTGAGCGCATCGCCGGGGCGGAGCGGCTGGCGCTCGACGTAGCGGCCGTCCACCAGATCCAGGCGATGCACAGCCTGCCCGATAAGGTCGATGATCCAGTAGGAGCGGACGCCGAAGCGCTGATACGTGGTCCGCTTGTCCTCCCAATCGCGCTCTACCGAGGTAGGGGAGACGACCTCCACGATGAGGTCGGGCGCCCCATGGCAGCCGATGTCGGTCACGATCCCCTGGCGCTCGGACCTGACGAAGATCAAGTCCGGCAGCGTCATGTTGTACTGGTCGAGGACCACGTCAAAGGGGCCGACGACAACAATGCCGTGCCCAGCCTCTTCCACCGGTGCGCGCAGCCGATCCAGGCGGCTCACCGCCTGCTGATGCCGGAAGGTAGGGGCAGCGCGCGTCACCAGCTCACCGTCCAGCAGCTCGTAGAGGATGCCGTCGTCGGGCATCTCGTACAGCTCGTCGTAGGTAATCCGCTGCTGGGTTGCCGCCATGGCTGGCCTCACTTCACTCGGGCGCCTTGGATAGCGCGATCACGCCTGCCGGCTCCTGGCTACGAACGCGGAAGCTCCCGCTCCATCTTGCCGTGTGCCATGGAATCCAGGTCCCTACGTGCCCAGCTGTGCCACTACCCGCGCCGCGCTGAGTCGCCAGAGGATGGCGGCGATGACCACGATCGCGCTAGCCACGTACATACCCATGGCCCAACCGGTCCCGGTGTCGGAGCCGCTGCCCAGGCCGTGTAAGAGCGAGAGCGGGAAGAGCAGGTAGGTCAGCAGGTGCAGCGCGTGCCAGGCGCGGTGGCCGATGCGGTGGCGGATGAGGACGGTCGCCACGATGGCCAGCCCCAGCTCCATGGCGATGACGCCGAGGCCCACCCAGAAGGGGCGGTAGCTGCTGCTGAAGGGCACGACGGTGGCGAGCAGCGTGACGTGGCTGAAAGGATCGAGCACGATCGTCGCCATATGCACGATCAGGAACAGGAAGAACAGCAGCACGAGGTGGCGATGCGTGGCCTCGACCACGAGACGCGGCCAGGAAGGGCGCTGCCACCGTCGATTGACGGCGATGCCCAGCGCCACGGCAAAGGTGAGCAGCAGGTAGGCCACCATGCCGCTGCCACGGGCCACGAACCACAAGAGGCTGGACTGTGCGCTACTCATTGTTCTCCCCCTGCTCCTCCACCGGCCAGCAGCCGATCGTGCAAACCCGGCCATCCAGCGCGCGGAAGCGCGCCGTCAGCCCTTGCGCGGCGACCCAGTCCGGTCCCGCCTCGCCCATGAGCCAGCCCACCTTGGCCGCCACCTCGGCCGCTGCACAGGTGCGGGCGGCCACCGTGACGATGCGCCACGGGCTGCGCCCGGGGCGCCCGGTGCGCGGGTCGATCAAGTGGTGCAGGCGCTCGCCGTCCCGCTGCCATTGCCGGCGACCGAGTCCGGAGGTCGCCAGGGCGCCGCCCTGCAGCAGCACCGTCGCCTCGGGCGCGGAGTCTGGTGTCGCCGCTACTTCGCAGGGCCAGCCGCCTTCCGGCGGCGGACCGGCGCAGGCGAGATCGCCGCCGGCGCTCACCAGCACCCCGCTCTCGCCCCTTGGGACGTCGCGGAGGGCGTAGTCCACGGCGAAGCCCTTGCCGATGCCGCCGAAGTCCAGGCGCACTCCCCGCGGCAACAGCAGCACCCGGCTGCGCCGGTCGAAGATCACGCTGGGCCATCCGCCGGCCGGCCGAACCGGACGGGCAAGCCCTGGGCCATCGCGCTCGATCAGCTCGATGCTCCGATCATAGCCGGACGCCTCGACGGCATCACGGACCGTTGGATCAAACCAGCCGTTGGTGGAAGCGGCGGCGCGCAGGGCAAGGTCCAGCACCTCACCGAACAGCTCGGACACCACCCAGGGGCGGTCCGGCTGGGCGTCGATACGGCTGAGCTCGCTGTCGGGACGAAAGCGGCTCAGCGCCCGATTGACTTCCTCGATGCGACTGCGAACGTGGGCGACGACGGCGGTGAGGCGCTCCGGCTCCGTTACCCCCAGCACTATCGTGGCGCCGAGCGCCGGAAACTGGGCAAGTGCCATGCGAGTTGTCAACGTTTGCATAGCTCATCTCCTACGAGGTCGTCGTTCGCACGACCGCCTTCTTCGCGGCGGTCGTGCGAACGACGACCGCTTGCTTCGTGGGTGTCGCCGTCACGACCGCCGCGATTGAGGACTGCGTCGGGACGGCAGTTGTCGCAGTGGTCGCCGCTGAGGACGTTGTGCGCGTGGATGTGGCCGCGACGCTGGTTCGCACCGTCGCCGACGCCGCGGACGAGCTGGTCGTGGCGCTTCGTTGCGCGGCTACGATGTGCGTCGTCGCCACTGACGCAGTCACCGATTTGACAGTCGTCGTCACCGGCGTTGCTAAGGTTGTCGTGGCCGCCGTCTTGCTCGCTTGCGTCGAGCCAGCACTGGCGCTGGTCGCGGCAGCCGCCGCCGTCGGAGTAAGGAGCGTCGCCGCCTGGCTTGTATTCGCCGCCGACAGGAGGGCAGCGCCGGCTGTGCTGCCGGCGTCGCCCTGTCCCTGGAACAATGACGTCGTTGCGCCGTCGTGGGTTGTGGCGCTCACGGCTGCGCTCGTCACGGTGCCAGTTGCCTTGGCGGCGGCCTTGTCCGCGCTCTGCGCCTCGGTGTGCTGATAGGCCAGGTCCATGAAGAGGAGGTTGCCGAAAACACTGCCGACCACCAGGCCGCCGCGGATGGCCTTGAGCCGGCGAGCGAGGCGGGCGCGATGCCGAGTGCCGGCTGCCGGAGAAAGCGGCCGCGGCAGATCGGGTGACCGGAGAGACTCGACTCGTGGCTGGGGATTCATCATAGTTGCCTCTCTTGTTCGTTCGGATCGATTGGTCATTCGCCGCGCCGCGGTGAGGCGCCACGCGCCTGTTCCAGGAGGATGGCGCGCACCGGGCAGCGTCGGGCCGCCTCGTACGCCAGGGCAAGTTGCTCGGCAGGGATCTCCCGCCGATGCACGACCGGGTAGCCCCACTCATCGAGGCCGAACAGCTCGGGGGCGTAGTCGGCGCAGAAGCCGAACGCCTGGCAGCGGATCGCGTTCACGCGCAGGCGTGCGCCCTCCGGCACTCGGATGTCAGGCCGCGCGCTGGGCATCGTCGTCCTCCAGTCCCGGCAGCACGACGCGCTCGGGACGGCCACAGCCGCCGTACCGAGCGTGTTGGGCGATTTCTTCCGCGAAGACGTGCAGGGCCGTGCGCGCGGCGATGGTCGCGCCGTCCAGGTGGCTGCAGGCCCCTCGGCCCGGCAGCACGACCTCGGCGTAGCGGCGCAGGCGCGGCACATCATTGTCCTCGGCACGGCCGCGCGCCAGCCGCTCCAGCGCCGCCGCCATCGCGGGCGTGCCGAAGGCGCACGGCCCGCACTGGCGCGCCGACTCGCGAGCGAAGAAATGGAGCAAGGCAACCGCTTGCGCCAGCCCACAGACCCCGTCCGACACCACGGTGATGGCCCCCGAGCCGAGCTCGACGCCGTGGTCGCGCAGGCTCTCCGCCGACAGCGCGACACCACCGTGCAGCGCCGCACCGTTGAGCCAGCCGGCGAAGTAGCCGCCGGGCAGCACCGCCTGGATGGGCCCGCCATCGACGGTCCCGCCACCCAGCTCGTCCAGCACGTGGGCAAGTTGGACTCCACTGGGTACTTCGTAGACGCCTGGGCGGCGGACCGCCCCGGAGAGCGTGAGCAGCATCGTGCCGGGGGCAGTGGGAATACCGACGGAGCGAAAGGCGTCCGCCCCCTGGCGGGCGATGAAGGGGACGTTGGCGAGCGTCTCTACATTGTGGACCAGCGTGGGACGCCCACCCACCCCCTGCTGGTGTGCGCGCGGCGGCTTGAAGGTCGGCAGCGCCTTCTTCCCGTTGGCGCGCTGGATCGCCGCCGATTGCTCCCCGGCGACGTAGCCCGGCGGCGCCACGACAATCCGCCGGCGCGGCAGGGACCGGCGCTCAGCGGCCAGCTCGCGCCAGGCCGCCTCGATGGCCGCTCGGGCCTCCTGGGCAACCGTATGCAGATAAAAGACGATCTCACTCGCCCCCACCGCGCGGGCGCCGAGCAGGGCCCCCTCGATCACCAGGTGGGGACGGTGGGTCAGCAGCCAGTGGTCCTTGCGGCTGGCCGGCTCCGACTCGGCGCCGTTGACGAGCACGACCCGCAGGCCGGGCTCCGCCGCCACCGAGCGCCACTTGCGCCCGGCGGGGAATCCGGCGCCCCCGCGGCCGCGCAGGCCGCTTGCCTCGACCAGGTCCAGCAGGTCGGGCAGCGAGTGCGCCCAGCCCGCCGTGCTATACCCGCCCAGCCGGCGGTACTCGGCGAGCGACTCGCGGCCGGCGTGCCGGGGCGTGAGAAGCCGCGGGCCCGTACCCGGCGCGATCCCAGTGTCAATGAGCATCCCTCAGTCCCTCTCTACCGGCTGGCCGTGGCCCTCCCGGCAAATTCGTCTACGCCCACCAGCATCACACTGCCGTCTCCACGCAGGCCGGGTACTATCTCGGAATCTCCTGTGAGCGGCCGGAGTCCCAGCGCTGGGCCGGCACGACGCCCCGCGACCTGTTGCGGACGACTGATCCCGTTACCCTGCGCCAAGCCGACGAACGACCCCAGCAGGCTGCCACAGGCAGCGCCGAAAGCCATGGCCTTGGCAGAGGCGCCGCGCTCCCGGATGGACGTGCGCGATGGTCTGCCCGCGGTCATCACCAGTCGCCAGCTCGGTTCGCCGCGGAGTTGGCGCGCCGTCAGCGGGGGCCGGGACCGCCGACCGAGGCAGCGTCGCCAGCGCGCGTTGGCGGTGGCGCGATCTCGTGTGCGAGCGTCGTAGGGGCCAAGCGCCGTCAGGCGTTCACGCCGAGGACGATCGACCCCACATATCCGCTGCCGGCCATGCTCAGTGCGAGCATCGATTGCGCGCCGCCGCTCGCATAGATGCCATCGTTGGCGTTCGTCGTTTCCCGCTTGCCATGCGCGGCGTACGGGGCCTGGGCGTAGACGGCGTCGCTGATCGCGTCGTCCATGAACAACTGGCCCGTATGGACCACCGCCCCGCCCACGTGGACCTTCACGTGGATGTGCGTCGCCCGGCCCATATACCAGCCCGGGTAGATGGTCTGGAAGGTGACCGCCCCGGCGCTGTCGGACCGCTGGCCGCCGCGCAGGAACGTCAGCTTGTCGGTCGGGGTCGCGTGGCCACCCCCACCCGCTCCGGGACCACCGGGCGGTGGGGTACCACCGGGCTGGGGGCCGCCGTTGGGCGGCGGTCCCCCGCCGGGCGCCCCCCGGACCTGGGCGCCGCTGTAGCCGGAGTAGACGCCGCCCGCGTCGCAATGCCAGAGCTCGACGGTGGCGTCGGCGATCGGCCGGCAGGCGCCGGCACTCTGCACCGTCAGGCGGAGCTGCAACGGCACGCCCGGCTTGCCTTCGGTAATGTCATTTCGGACGAGTCCCTCGTCGATGTAGTAAGGCCCATCGGTCATCTCCGGCGACAGCACGCAGGCGCCGGTACCGGCGGCAGCCGGTGATGAGCTGGTCGCGCTCGACGTCGCCTGCCCCGTCGCCTTGGCGGACGCTGCGCCGGACGCGAGGGAAGCTATCGACGCCGTAGGGGAAGGCGGCGCATTCGTCGCGGACGAGGAAACCGCCGGCGTCGACGCGCTCACGCTACCGCCAGACGACGCCGCGCTGGAGCTGGGCGCGGGCGGCGAGCCCGACCCACTGGCGCCGCTCGCCCCGCAGGCGGCCAGGAGGCCAACGGAGGGGAGCGCGAGGCCCAACCGCAAGATTGCTCGCCGGCTTCGGCCGTGCCGACCTCCACCCATGGCTGCTGATGGTTGCATACGATCCTCCTTGCTCGCTGGCCTCAGGGCCAGGAGTGATCCGCTGTCTGCTGGGCGAGTGGGCCATGCTTTGGCCTCTTCGTGCCATTGCTCATGGCAACTATCATTCCGCTGCTAGCTGGGAGACGGCTCGAGTTCCGCTGTGAATTTCCTGTGAAGCGGCTTGTCTCGCGCGATCAGCAGGAGCGGTCAGCCCGGCGCCCTTTTCGACTTTGCCGGGCGCACGACGTCAGGGTTCGCCAGCACGCCTGCCAGCCCCCCGGCCTCGTGGCGGGGCTCGCCACCGAACAGCGGTAAGCGGATCGTGAACGTCGCGCCGCCGCCGGGGGTCTCGCTCAGGTGGACGGTCCCCGCATGGGCCGCGACGACGGCGGCGACGATGGAGAGGCCCAGGCCGCTGCCACCGTGGTCCCGCCCGCCGCCCGGATCGGTTCGGTAGAAGCGCTCGAAGATCCGGTCGGCGGTTCCCGGCGGGATGCCGGGGCCGCGATCGGCCACGGTGAGGACGCCGACGTCGCCGTCACCGGACACGTCGACCTCGACCGGCGTCCCGGCCGGCGTATGCACGAGCGCGTTGCGCACGAGGTTGCCGACCACCTGGCGCAAGCGGAGCTCGTCCCCCGTCACCACCACATCGTCGGCGGCGACGAGGCGGATCATGCGCTGGGGAGCGGACGCGCGCGCGTCGGCTGCCGCGTCCTCGGCCAGCGCAGCCAGGTCGACGGGGCCGCGTTCCAGCGGGCGGCCTTCGTCGAGTCGGGCCAGCAGGAGCAGGTCGTCGACCAGGCGTCCCATGCGCGTCGCCTCGGCCTCAATGCGCCGCATGGCCGTCGCCAGGTCCTCCGGATTGCGGTTCGCGCCGCGCCGGAACAGCTCGGCGTAGCCGCGGATCGAGCTGAGGGGCGTCCGCAGCTCGTGGGAAGCGTCGGCGACAAAGCGCCGCAGGCGATCCTCGGAGGCGGCGCGCGCCGCGAAGGCCCGCTCGATCTGGCCGAGCATGGCGTTGAGGGCGAGGCCCAGCCGGCCCACCTCCGTCCGCGGTGTCGCGATCTCCACCCGCCGCCGCAGGTCGCCCGCGGCGATGGCGCCCGCCGTCGCCGCGATGCGGTCGAGGGGACGCAGGCCCAGCCGCACCGCCCACGACCCCAGGGCGGCCAGCCCGGCCAGCGCCGCAACGCCGACCCCCACCTCAATCAGCAGCAGGCGGCGCAGGGTGGCGTCAATGTCCTGGCAGGAGATGGCAACGACGAGGAACCGCCCCTGCACCGCGCTGGGATCGTTCGAGTCGGGGGCCTGGACGGCGACGCGGTAGGCCCCGGTACCGTCGCGGCTCGGCGCGGTCAGGAGGGCGGGCGTCCCGTCCCGCGGCAACGGCAGCGGGGACGGCAACCGCGGCTGGGCCGCCTGCTCCGAGGCGGTGTAGCCGAAGGTGATCTGCACAAGGATGGCTCCCCGCGCATCCACCAGCGCCGCGTAGGTCCCGGGCGGCACCGGCGAGGGGCCGCCGGGTCCCCCCGATGCACCACCGCCGTGCTCGGCCGCGCCGGGTGGAGGCGCGCCCAACATATGGAAGAGGGGGTCGCGCGCCTCCGTGAGCCGCTGGTCCACTTGCCGGGTGAGGAAGGACTCCAGCGATGCGTAGGTGACCGCGTCGGCCGCCAGCAGCCCGACGGCGGCGAGGGCGAGCAAGCCCAGGAGCAGGCGCGTGCGCAGCGCCATCACGCGCCCCGCGGCAGCCGCAGCGTGTAGCCGACGCCACGCACCGTGTGGATCAGCGGCGGATCGACCGAGTCGACCTTCTTGCGCAGGTAGCTGATGTAGGTGTCCAGCACGCCCGCGTCTCCCCCGAAATCGTACTCCCAGACGTGGTCGAGGATCTGGGTACGGGTAAGCACCCGGCGCGCGTTGGCGAGGAGGTAGCGCAGGAGACGGTATTCGGTCGTCGTCAGGTCGACCACCGCCCCCGCCCGCCGCACCTCGTGGCGATCCTCGTCCAGCTCCAGGTCGGCGAAGGCCAGCACACGCCGCGTCTCCTCCTGTCCATCCGTCCGGCGAAGGATCGCGCGCACGCGAGCCACGATCTCCTCAATGCTGAACGGCTTGGTGACGTAGTCGTCGCCACCGACCGTCAGACCGCGGACCTTGTCCTCGGTGGCGTCGCGGGCAGTCAGGAACAGGATAGGGACCGATTGCCCTTGCGCGCGCAGTCGCCGCGCCACCTCGAAACCGTCGAAATCGGGCAGGAGCACATCGAGGACGATCAGCTTTGGCCGGAAGTCGGCCACGGCGGCGATTGCCTCGCGCCCGGCGCCGGCCTTGCGCGTCGCGAACCCCTCGTAGCGCAGCGCGGTGGCGACCAGGTCGGCGAGATACACCTCGTCATCGACGACGAGGATGCGGGGGTTGTCACTCATGGCTCAATGCTACCTCCAGTCACGCGAGGACCCGTTATGAGGTCCGTGATCCCTCCGTCCAGGTTCGGCGACCAGTCACAGAGCCGCTGGTGTGGCAGCGAACTGTAGCTCCAGCGTCCCACCATCCTTGACGCTCAGGGCGATCATCGTGCGCGGTGGCTGCATGCCGAACTCGGTGAACGTGAACGGCGTGCTGGCACTGCCGGTGACCTTGTCGGGGCCGAATGTAGCCGAAACTGTCCAGGTCAGCGGCTTCGACGTGCCGTGGACGGTCATGTCGCCCGCCAGGTCGAACTTCGCCGTGCCGGACGCCGGCAGCGGCCAGGGTATGCCCGTCGCCTGGTTGGGCACAAACGTCGCCATCGGATACTGGGAAGTCTGCAACGGGTCGTGCTGGACATAGTTGTCGCGCATGCTCTGATCGCTTTTCAGCGTCCGCAGGTCCAGGACGATCGAGGACTGGGCGGGGACAATCTTGCCGCCGGCGTCGAGCACGATGGCGCCGGTCACCGCGTTGGTGCGGCCCACCGCCTCGCTGGTGAAGTCGTGCCCTGCCAACTGCTCCTGGACGTGATACGCCCCCTGTGTCCCCGATGGGTCGATGGTCAGCTTCACCCCTCGTGACGCGGCCGCCGTCGCTGATGTGGCCGCCGCAGCTCCGCGTGCGCTCGTAGCGCCCACCGCTGCCGCCGAGGCGCCCCCCGAAACGGCAGAGGATGTCGACGCGGTCGTGCTCCCGATCACTGCTGGAGAAGGCTCCGCGCTCGTGCTCCCGATCACTGCTGGAGAAGGCTCCGCGCTCGTGCTCGCCGAGGTGAGCGCGGACGAGGTGACCGCACTCGTCGAGGTGGCCGTTGCCGTGCTCAGCGAGGCGGACGACGTCACCTGGCCCTCCGGCCCGAGCGTTGATGTTGAGGCGCCGCCGCTCTGAGCCGCGGTGGCGCTTCCGGCACTTCCTGCCGCTTGGCCGCAAGCAACGAGAGCGAAGGCCGCGGCCATCGCCCCACCGGCTCGCAGGCAGGCCCGTCGCGTCATCCGATCCTGTGCCACGTCGTGGTCCTTCCCGACACTGCATCTGTCCATCTTCCACCCTCCGCTTGGGCGACTTTTCCACCGCAAGCATCAGGTATCTGGACATCAGCATCACCCCACAAGCTCGGAGGAAACTCAACGATTCCTGGGAATCTCCTGTGAACCGGGCGCGCTGCCCGCTGCCAGGCGAGGACTTCGACAGCGCCGCCCAGGTTCCGCGCCGGCTACGCGTAGCAGGCGACAGCGCTGTCGCCATCGGAGCGCCCGCGTCTCGCCCGACCAGTCGGTTGCTTATCTACGGCGCCGGCCTGAGCAGGCAACTTCCATACGGCCAGTCCCTAATGGCCGTAGGGCGCGGAGCCTGGCCCGCGTGAGCACCATGCCGGCCTAGCCGACGGCCTCGATCGCAACTGGTGCAACCGCCAAGGTCGTGGCAGTTCCCAATGCCGCGCGGCCACTCCCGTTGTCATCCTGAGCACAGCGAAGGACCCCCGGCCGACCAAGCCGGCCGCCATGCGGTCCCGCGCAACGCTGGCGGACGCGCCAGGGGTCCTTCGCTGCGCTCAGGATGACAAATGGGAGGTCGCCCGTTCTGATCGGATGAACCGCTACGCTCCTGCCGGCTGGCTAATGCTTGGCAGCCGCGAGCAGCCCGTTGATGGCCTGCTGTACCTGGTTGAGCGCGTCGGCGGCGTTGAGCTGGAGCGCAAAAGCTTTGCTCATGATGGGTCCGTGGGTGTTGCCCACGACCGTGGAGTTCAAGAGGTCGCTGGCCGGCAATTGTATGGTCGCGTCCAGGTCGGGACCCAGGAACTTGCGACCGGGCGGCGGTCCGCCCTTCGCCGGATCGAGGTAATTGTTCTGGGCGGAGGTCTTGGTCGACGGGATCTCCCCGAAGAGCTTGGGGATCTGGTCCTGGACTGGGTTCGACTTGAGGTAGGCCATCCATTGCCAGGCCAGATCCTTCTTCTTCGTCACGGTGTTCATCACCAGGCCGCGCAGGTTCGATGTGTTGGCCGTCTTCCCCGTGGTGGGCGAGTAGGGGAAGATGCCGGCATCCCAGCTCGTGAAACCCGGAACTTTCTCGTAGGTGGTGAAGTTCCAGTCGCCCTCGAAGTCCATCGAAGTCAGGCCGACCGTCAAGGCGGTGCCGCTGGAGGGGATGGACTTCCCCGAGGCCGACTTGAAGTCGTTGGTGGCGGCCACGCCATCCTTGAGCATGCTCAGGACGAAATCGACCCCGGCGATGGCCGCCTCCGAGGCGATGGTGCATTGATCGAGCGTCTGGTTGAAGAAGCTGGCGCCGTTGGCGACGCAGAAGCTATACCAGCCATTCTCGGTCCCACTGTTGATCCAGATGCCGCTGCGCGTCATCGTCGCGCCGTTCTTCTGGCTGAGCTTGGCAGCGTAGTCCTTCATCATGTTCCAGTCCCAGCTCTTGCCGAGGTCGTTGATCGGCGTGAGGCTGGCGGCCCGGAACTGATCCAGGTTGTACATGACGGTGCCGGCACTGAAGTCCCAGGGGATGCCCATCAGCTTCCCCTTGTAGGTGTACCAATCCACCATCGCCGGGAAGGTGTCCTGCATGGCGGCGGAGACCGTCTTGTCCTGACTGGCGTACGAGGTCACGTCGGCCAGGCTGCCATTGTGCGCCCAGTTCTTGTAGCTGGTGTTGTTGATCTCGAAGACATCCGGGCCCTGTCCGCCGGCCTGCAGCGTGATGATCTTGTTCCAGTAGTCGGGTTGGGACGCCGGCTGCTCGTGCGTCACGACCACATGGTTCTGCGATTTGTTGAAGTCGCCGGCGAGCTGATTAAACCCCGGCACGTAGCCATTGCCCCACTGCCAGTAGAGGATGCCGTTGGCTCCCTGCGCAACCGCCGGCGTCGAGGAGCTGGCCGATGCGCTCGGCGCGGCGGAGCTGCTCGTCGCAGACGCGCTGGTGGCGGCAGACGCGCTCGTGGCCGCGCTGGTTGCGGCCGCGCTCGACGACGCCTGGGAAGCGGCGGATGGCGCCGCGCCAGAGGTGGCGGTGCTCGCCGTCGTTGCCGCCGCCGAACCGCCGCAGGCGGCGAGCAGCCCGCCGGACGCGATGAGCGCGGAACTCCCCAGGATGCTGAGCATAGTTCGACGGCTAATGACTGGCGCCAATGTTGCCTCCTTCACCCCGCACCGTACAACAGCGCCGATGCGCCGTTGGCTGAGTAACCTCTCGCTGACCTCACCAGCTTACACCTCTCCGCCAATGGCGTCAACGACGCGACCATCGGCTGGCGCGGGTGCCGGCCGCTTGGTCTACAAGGTTCCTCCCAGCTTGGTCCGGTAGGTTGACGCCGAGCTGGGTTGGAGGAGGACTCTAGTTGGAGCAGCCGATGATGGTACACGCCGCCCCGATGCCATCCCCGAGCGATGTCGGCAAGACGGCATCGCGCTTCGGGCCGCCGGAGTACGGCGCCGCACTGGCGGAGCTGCGCGCCTACGCGCAACGGGCGACGCACTGTACGTCCCTCCTGGCGGCGCCGCTGGCGGCGATCGGGATCGCGAGCATCCGGGCGCGCTTGCGCTGCGACGAGGCGGCCGCCCTCCGCCTGCTGATCTGTGAGCGACCATGCCTGCACACCTGGGACCAGGACGTGGCGTTGGTCGCGGCCTACGCCGGAGTGGATCGGAAACCGCTGGAGTGGTTGCTCAGAGAAATCGCGGCGGCGGACTGCACCGACTGGCCGCGGCTGTTTCGCCGAACCGCGCTAGAGCGGCGGCGCTACGGTCGCTATCGCCAGGCCCGGCGCGCCTGATCGCCCGCCTTCCCAGCCAGTAGCGAACGACCCACCAGCGTCGCCGCTATCACACCGGCAGCTGGCGCCAGCCGCTGCCGGCGCGGATCGCGTCGATGGCCACCTGAAAGCGCCAGCCGTCTCGGAAGGTCAGGTACGGCCGGTGCGGCTCGCCGCGAATGTCGGCGACGAAGTCCTTGACTAGCGCGCACCACTTGTTCTGCTCGTCGCTGCCGACCTGGGGCAACTCATCGCGGAGCCGTTGCGGCACGGATAGCGGTGTAGCTGTGCCCTCGCCGGGCCGGATGAGCGAGACGGTATAGGAAAATCGCCCGCCCTGTCGGCTCGCCAGCAAGGTGCCCGTGCTCCCGTAGAGTCGCCAGCCCTCGACATCGCCCGGTATCGGGACGCCACGACCGAGGCTCATGGTCACGGGAGCCACGCCGGTGGGCCCGGCAAACTCCAGCAGGGCGGAGAAGCTCTCCTCGGCCTCCACCGTTCGCCACTCCAGCCCCTTGGCCTGCTCCGGCGTCAGCGCCCGCGCGATGCTGCCCGCCTCGCGGATGTCGTGTATGCCCGGCACGACGGGCGCCTCGTACCGGACCAGCTCCGCTCGTCCCATCGCGCGCCGCGGCTCCCCGCCGAGTATGGTGGACATGATGGCCAGGTCGTGAGTGAAGCCGTTGAACAACCTGCCACCGCCCGCGCGCACATCGGCCATCCAGGTCCACGGCCGCGGGCCTGGGCCGGTGGAGAGCGCCGAGCGGAAGGTCCCGACTGCCTCGGCCAGCGACCCGATCCTGCCGTCGCGCAGCAGCTCGGCCAGCCAGGCAACCTCCGGGCCGTAGCATTGAGTCGCGGCATAGGCGTGCTTGATTCCGGCCGCCTGCGCCGCGCGATACATCGCCGCGGCCTCCTCGGCGGTGAGGGCGAGCGGCTTGTCGCAGAGGAGGTGACTGCCCGCGGCAACGGCCGCCTCCACGACCGCCGACCGCAGGGGGGCGGGGGTAGCGATGCTGACGATGTCCGGCCGGACGGCGGCGACGGCGGCACGCCAGTCCACAGACGCCTCCGAGACGCCCAGGCGGTCGGCGACCCGCCGCACCACGTCGGGCTGCCGCGCGCAGATGGCCGCGACCTCCACGCCGCACCACTGCAGCGCCCTGGTATGCCCCTCACCGGCCCAGCCGGCCCCGACCACCACCGCGCGAAGCGGCCCCGCCATCAGATGCTCCCCTCCGGCTGCTCGGTCACGAGGACATCGCCGGGGAGGATAGCAGACGCGCCGGGGTTCAGCTCTTTTTCGTCGCCAACAGGTTAGCGTCCTCGAACACATTCCCGATCACGACCAGCGCCGGATCATCGGTGTACAGCGCCAGCGAGCGCTGGATCGTCTCATCGGGACTCTGAAGGACAAACTGGCCGCGGTCGTAGACCACCGTCCACAGCCCTTCCTTGCCCAGCCGCGCAATGTCGCCTTCGTAGATCATCTCCCGGCTGCCGTCGACTACGCCAGTCGCCTCCATCAGCTCGAAATCGGCGGCGGAATACCAGGCAAACTTGTCGCTCTCCGGCCGGATCGGCGCCTGGACCTGCTCCAGCTCGTCGCCGAGGAAGCGCAGTCCGCCGACCGGGAGCAGGTGATGTCGCCGGACATCCCAAGCCCGATAGGCAATCGACCGGTTCACGGGCTTTCCCCTTTCTTTGCAGGATTTCCAACACGCACGATTCCCTGACCGAACGGTACCAGCCGGCCTATGGCTGACACAAGCCGGCGCGCCTGCAGTGGATGGGACAGCCCCGACGGTCCAGAACACTCCGGATACGGCGCCAGCGTTCACCGACGACGGTGAGCCTCTCCGCTTCAGGCGAAGGCGGGCGCCGGCTCGGGACGCTGAATCGGAGTGTCGCGGAACTGGCGCCGGTAGAGGTCGGCGTAGACGCCACCTTGCGCCAGCAATGACTCGTGCGTGCCGCGCTCCACAATGCGCCCCTGCTGCATCACCAGCACCTGGTCGGCCCCGCGGATCGTGGAGAGCCGGTGCGCGATGACGAAGCTGGTCCGCCCCCGCAAGAGCATCTTGAGCGCGCTCTGGATCAACGCTTCGGTCCGCGTGTCCACGCTGCTGGTCGCCTCGTCCAGGATGAGGATGCGCGGATCGGCCAGGATGGCACGGGCGATGCCGATCAACTGGCGCTGGCCCTGGCTGAGCGTCCCGCCGCGCTCGCCCAGCTTGGTCTGGTAGCCCTCCGACAGCCGGCTGATGAAGTCGTGTGCGTGCGCCGCGCGGGCCGCCGCTTCCACCTCGGCGTCGGTCGCCTCCAGCCGGCCATAGCGGATGTTGTCCATGACCGTGCCGGAGAACAGGAAGCTGTCCTGGAGTACCACGCCCATCTGCGAGCGCAGGCTCAGCCGCTTGACGTCGCGCACGTCGCGACCATCGATGCGCACGGCGCCGCCGGTCGCATCGTAGAAGCGACCGATCAAGTTGACCAGCGTGGTCTTGCCCGCGCCGGTAGGCCCAACGATGGCGATGGTCTGTCCGGGCGCCGCGATGAACGAGATATCCTTCAGCACGGACGTATCCTCCGCGGCACGGGCGGCTGAGTCGCCTATCGCGATATCGACCGGCGCGGGTGTCGGATGGGCGTCAGTGCCGCTTTCCACCGGGCGCTCGCCGTAGCTGAACCAGACGTGGTCGAGCTCCACCGCGCCGGCCACCCTCGGCAGGACTCCGGCACGCGGAGCATCGACCAGATCGGGAGGCGTATCCACCAGTCCGAAGATCCGCTCGGCCGCGGCCAGCGACGATTGCACCGTGGTGTAGAAGGTGGAGAGCTGCCGGATTGGCCAGAAGAACTGCTGGACGTAGCTCAAGAAGGCGACAACCACGCCGACGGTGACCAGGTGGTGTAAGGCCAGGTAGCCGCCGTAGCCGGCGACGATGGCGATGGCGACGGTCGAGAGCACGTCCATGGCGGGCGAGAAGGCCGAGGTGACGGCGGTGGCGCCGACGTTGGCGTCGCGATTAGCGGCATTGCGTTGCGCGAATCGCTCCTGATTGAGACGGGTGCGGTTGAAGGCCTGCGCCACGCGCACGCCGGCAATCTCCTCCTGGATCTCGGCCGTCACGTCGCCGATCGACTCCCGCGTGCGCCGGAAGGCGCGCCGTGACAACTGCGAGAACAGGTTGGTGATCAGGAACATGGCCGGGATCACTACGAAGCTCGCCAGCGCCAGACGCCAATCCAGGGCGAACATGGCGATCACGATGCCGACGATGCCGAAGAGGCTGCCCAGGATCTGCACCAACCCCTGACTGAACAATTGGTTGAGCACGTCGGTGTCGTTGAGCAATCGCGACATGAGGTCGCCCGCCGGGTGCTGGTCGAAGAAGCGCAGCGACAGCCGCTGCAGCGATGTGAAGACGTCGGCGCGCAGCCGCGCCAGCGTGCGCTGGCCGATGGCACCCATGATCACGATCTGCCCGCGCGACGCCAGCAATCCGACGGCGTACACAACCAGGAGCAGCAGCATCGTCCGATCCAGCGCCGGACCGTTCCCCTTGCCGATCGCCGTGTCGATGGCGCGACCGATCAGCAAAGGCCCGGCCGCCTGAGTCGCCGCGCCGATCAGGACGAACAGCAATACGGTGAGGAACTGCTGCCAGAATGCCCGCAAGTAGACCAGGAGCCGGCGCATCACCGCGCCACCCTGCGCCGGCCGCTCCTTGGCGCCCGACGTTGCGACAGGCCCCCGCCACATCCTCAGCTCCTTTCTGTCGGACTGACTGTATTCTCGTTGGGGAGTGCCGGCTGGTGGGGGAGCGGCCCCTCTCCGGCTTCGCCACCTCTCCCCCAATTCTGGGGGAGAGCGGTGGTGGCAACATCGCCTCTACCACTGGCCGGCCCCCCCCCACGCCGGGCAAGGGTTCCGAGTCGTACACGATGTCCCCGTCGCGGCTCTCCCCCAGAATTGGGGGAGAGGTGGCGAAGCCGGAGAGGGGGCCGCTCCCCCACCAGCCTACCTTGCCAAAGTAATCACCTACACCGCCACCCCGACCGGCTCCGCTTGGTTTACCTCAATGTGATCCCCGCCGAACTGCGAATCGACGATCTCCCCGTAGAGCGCGCTCTCCCGCAACAGGTCGTCGTGCGTCCCTTGCGCGACAACTCGACCCTGGTCCAGCAACACGATGAGGTCGGCGTTGCGCACGGTGCTGATGCGCTGGGCGATAACAAAGGACGTGCGACCGCGCATGAGCCGCAGCAGCGCTTGCTGGATCTGGTACTCCGTCTCGGCATCGACGGACGACGTGCTGTCGTCCAGGATCAAGATGCGCGGGTCGAGCAACAAGGCCCGGGCGATGGCGATGCGCTGGCGTTGCCCGCCGGAGAGGCCGACGCCGCGCTCCCCGACCACCGTGGCGTAGCCGGCGGGGAAATCCGCGATGAAGTCGTGCGCCTGCGCCGCCCGCGCCGCGGCCTCCACCTCGGCGTCGCTCACGTCGGGGCGGCCGTAGGCAATGTTGTCGCGAATGGCCCCGCCGAACAGGGTGGTGTCCTGCAGGACCATGCCGATCTGCGCGCGCAGGCTCTCCAGCGTGACCGACTGCACATCCTCGCCGTCCACCGTGACGCGACCGCCCGTGACGTCGTAGAAGCGCGGGATCAGGTTGATGATGCTGGTCTTGCCGCTCCCGGTCTGCCCGACGATCGCCACACTCTGGCCGGGCTCTGCGACAAAAGAGACGTGGTCGAGCACCGGACCATCACCGCCGACGTAACGGAGCGAGACGTCCTCAAAGGCAACGCGACCGGTAACCGGCGGCAGCGGTTTGGCGTCGGGCCGGTCGACCACCTCGTTCGCGGTATCCAGCACCTCGAAGATGCGACCTGCGCTCACCGACGCCCGCGAGATCTGCATCGAGATCATCCCGAACATCATGACCGGCATGGTCAGCAGCGCCAGATAGGTGTTGAAGGCCACCAGCGCGCCGAGACTCAGCGAGCCGCCGATAACCTGGTGGCCGCCGATCCAGATCACCAGCAGGGTGCCCAGACTAGAGATGAAAAAGACCAAGGGGAAGGTGGACCCCATGCGTCGGACCGTTTCAAGATTAACGTTGAGCAAGTCCTCGTTGAGGGCGCGATAGCGCGCCGCCTCGTAAGGCTCGCGAGCGAAGGCCTGCACCACCCGCACGCCGGCCAGGTTCTCTTGCAGCGCGGTATTCAGCGCACCCAGCTTGGCCTGGATCTGGCCGAACAACGGACCGATGCCGGTCATAAACCGGAACACCACCAGAAGCATGGCCGGAACGGTCAGCAGGGCCAGCAGCGCCAGGCGCCAGTCGGTGCCGAACATCGCCGCCGCGCTGCCCACGAGCATCAGGATTGAGCTGAGGAACTGGATGACACCCATGCCAAGGAAGGTCCGCACCTGCTCCACGTCGCTGGTCATGCGGGTCATGAGCTGGCCGGTCTGCGCCCGGTCGTGGTAGGAGAAGCTCAAATCCTGAATCTTGCCGAACAGGATGTTGCGCAAGTCGTAGGCCGCGGACTGCGACGCCTTCTCGGCCCAGTAGCCCTGGGTGAAACTGAAAAGACCCCGAACGGCCGCCACGCCGATCAGGGCGAGGGTGGCCCAGAGCAACACGGTAACGTCACCGGCGGTGATGCCGCGGTCGATGACGAGCCGCAAGAGCTGCGGCGTGGCGAGGTTGGCGACCGTCACCAGCACCAGACTCAGGAAGGCCCCGAGCGTGATCAGCCAGTAGGCGCGGAGGTAGGTGAAGGCGCGCCGCAGGGATGCTATCGATTTCTGCATCGGGTCCAACTCCTCATTCCGTGCCTATCGGAGCGCGCCGCCCAGTCCACTGCCTTATATGCGAGCGGGGCTCGAAGGTCTTACTAATTGCCCCGCAGTCCACCGTTGGCATTCGTCGTCGGCGCCGCGGTCTCCGCCAGTTCGCGCCAGCAGCGAGCGTAGCACCTGGAGTCCGTCGTAGAGCCGGGTGCATTCGTCTTCGTCGAGCGGACTGAGCCACTTGGTCACGCTGTCTCGAAACGGCCGGGTCATCGCGTCGAGCGCCGCCATCCCCTCGCCGGTGAGGCTGAGGATCACCTGGCGCCGGTCGGCGGGGTCGTCGTGCCGCGCCACCCAGCCCTTGCGCACCAGCAGATCGATGGAGCGTGACATACTCGACGGCGTCACGTGGTGTACGGCCGCCAGCTCACGCAGCGAGCTGGGACGGCCTGCCAGGATACCCAGCACGTGGAGCTGGGCCATGTTGTGCATGCCCTCCTGGTCCATCTTCCAGTGGCGCACTGTCGCGGCCCAGCCGTGTCGAAG
>CALBSQ010000259.1 GCA_937967325.1 uncultured Chloroflexota bacterium | reverse complement strand
CTCCACCCCCCGCCGCTCCGCCTTCGCCGCGCTCTTCCCCGCCACTCCACCGCCCACATGAGTTCGCCAGCAGCGTCATTTATTCGCCGGGCCACCGCCGCCACCGGGAGCTACCAGGACATCGTAGACGCACCACTAACACGTTCTACCGAATCCGCGCTCTTCCCGTAGTGCCTCCCGCGTTTGTTCCACCGTCTCATGGGAAAGCGGCTCGATCGCCACTTGAGGGACCGGGACCACCAGATGGCCTTTTCGCACGAGCTTGACGGGCAATGGCGCTGGCTCCAGTTCGATCCGGCCGTCGCGCCAGCGAACCTCAAGCTGCATTCCGGGCTGTAGACCTGCCTGGCGCCGAATCTCCTCGGGGATGACCAACCGTCCGCGGGAGTCAATGGTCGCGGTTACGATAGCGCTCTGCTGTTGTCCCTTGGGGATGACGCTGCCATCATAGTCCCAGATGGCACCCGAACGCCTGCTCCAACTCGATTCGCTCGGTGTGGACGCGGTTGTTGGTGGCCTGCACGTTGAGCGCGCGGATCGGCTCGGCGCCGGCAGCGCGCGGCGCGACGTGCCAGGTGTCGATGTGGAAGACGATGGCGGTGTTGCCGTCGGTCACGAAGGCCTGGACGTGCTCGGGCCGCAGATCGGACGCCGCCAGCGCCGGCGCCGCCACGATGACGATCATCGGCTGACCGCCGAGCGTCAGGAAGAGCTGCTGGTGATCGTGGTGACGGTTGAGATAGGTGATGGGAAGGTGACCTGGCTGCAGCGCAGTGACGTTGGTGAAGAACGGGAATACGGTGCTGGTCAGCACGAACTGGCTCGGCCCGACGACGGCTCCGAACTCAGCGAAGCTCTCCGGCGTGAGCGGACGCTGCGTGAGCCTCAAGACGGATGTTCCCGTAGCTGCTGCCTCTGCCATGCTGTCACCTCCAGACGGATGCGCGACCCTACTCTTACGCAGGACATCGCTAGCGTACACGCGGCAGATACAATCGACAAGGCATTCGGACCGTAAGGGTGTATCGTGGGGTTGTGCAGTGCCAGCTTGGTTGGGCCGGGACCGCGTCCGCGTCGTAGGGGCAGCCCCCCGTGGCTGCCCTGTTCCCTCACCAGAAGCAGGCCCCGTACGGCAGCGGCCAGGGCAGCCACGGGGGGCTGCCCTGGCCGCTCGATCGATTGCGCCACGTTAGGTCACACGCACGCCTCTACAGGTAGTTACGAGGCGCTCGCTCTTGCCGAAGGATTCGTGGGGGCGTCCGCATATCCTCGCCAAGGTCGTGCGGTCGGGCGCCGTCCCGCAGCATGTACGTCGTCGCCCGTGTGGTCGTGACCAGCCAGGCGAGGAGGTCGCTGCGCAGTTGCTCGACGATGGGGCGGTGCTCTGGCCGGTAGAACAGGTTGTCGACCTCCCGGGGATCGCGCTCCAGGTCGTAGAGTTCCCCAACCGGCGCCGGCTCCTCCGGGAAGACGCCGGGCGGGTAATAGACGAATTTCCAACGGCGCGTTCGGATCGCCTTGCTCCAGGCGTTTTCGGTGAAGACGGCCTCCCTCGGCGGCATTTCGGTCCCACGGAGCAGCGGTGCGATGCTGCGCCCGTCGACGCTGTCCGGAGTGCGCAGTCCGGCGAGCTCGCAGAGGGTTGGAAAGACGTCGATCGTCTCGACCAGGTCGTGAACTCGCCCGCCCGCGCTGAACCGGCCGGGCCAGGACCAGAGCATCGGCACGCGGGTAATTGCGTCATAGCTGATGCCCGGCGCCTTCTCGACGATGCCGTGCTCGCCCGCGAAGTCGCCATGATCGGCGCAATAGATGACGATGGTGTCATCGGTCAGGTGAGCGGCGTCGAGGTAGTCGAGCAGCAGCCCGACGCAGGCATCGACCTGGCTCACACAGCCAAGGTAGCCGCGCAGCACGCGACGCCGGCCGGCGGCATAGGTGCGCGGCTCGAAGATCCAGGTGGGGCTGCCGGCAGCCCGCTGCGCCTCGCGCGTCCGGCGCTGATTGGGCGGCTTGTCGCGGAGCGGCTCGTCGGCGCTGGGGGGTAGCGTCAGCCGGGCCTCGTCGTAGCGCTCCCAGAACTGGGCCGAGGGGAGATAGGTCTCGTGCGGTCGCGGGAAGCTCACCCACAGCAGGAAGGGACGATCGGCGGGCCGCTCCATTAGGAAGCGCATGGCTTCGCTCGCGCACCAGTGGTCGACACAGTGCTCGAACGGCAGCCGCGAGGGCCGCGCGTCCAGGCCCTGACCCCGGCCTCCCGTCGCCACCCACTCCTGCAGGTAGGTGTCGTCCCGATCCGCCACCAGGCGTGGGTCGATCCGCCGCAGGTAAGCGTCGAAGTCGTTCGTCCCGCCGGCCTCGTCGCCGTAAGCGTCGAGAACGACATCGGCGGGCGCCTCGATCCAGCCGTACGGCGTGTGGATCTTGCCGATCGCGCCGCTGTAGTAGCCCGCCGCGCGGAACTGGCTGAAGAGCGAGGGGAGGTGATCCGGCGCCGGCCCCAGCAGCCCGTAGTAGCCGTGATTGTGCGGATACTGCCCCGACAGGTAGCTGACCCGGCTGGGGGTGCAGATGGGGTTCTGGGCAAAGGCCGCTTCGAAGACGGTCCCCTGAGCGGCCAGCCGGTCCAGCTGCGGCGTCTCGGCGTCCGGATGCCCGGCGTAGCCGGTGCAACGGGCGTTGTGCTGATCGCTCATCAGGAGGAGAATGTTTGGCCGGGCCCCTGCCATTGCCACTCCACCCGCCGGCGCGGTCACTGATACTTGGTGAGGATCGCCGTGAACTGGGTTGTCAGCGAGTCCAGCACCGTCTTCGCGTTCGCCTGCCCCAACCAGACTGGCGTGATGGCCTTGCTCCATGCCGAGGCGAGATCGTTGAACGCGGGCGTGGGCGGCGTGGGTTGCGCCACCTGGAGCCCCTCATCATAGGCGGCCAGATTGGCGGGCTTGCCCTGTTTGCTCAGGGTCGCCTTGAAGGCGTCCAGGTTTTGGCGGAGGCTGGGGACCGACCCGTAGCCAGATGCCACCTCCAGGTTCGGCCCGGGCGTCACGCACCAGCGGGCGAGAGTCCAGCCGCCGTCCTTGTTCCTAGAGTCGGCAAAGAGAAACTCGGGATTCCCGCCGAGCAAGTTCTGAGGGCCGTTCTTGGCCGGGGGTACCGTGCCCACCACGTCCCAGTCGTACTTGACGGAGCGCCAGATGGCAACGCGCGAGTCCCAGGCCCACACCATCGCCTCCCGCCCCGCCTTCTCCATGTCGATGAAGCTCGGGGCCTTGGGGATGCCCGGCGGAAAGGCGGAGCGATCCTGCGCGGACAGCGCCACGAAGGCATCCACCGCGGCGACCATTTCGGGCGTCGTGATGGTCGGCGCCGTGAGATCGGCATTCAGGATCTCCCCGCCCCAGGTGCGAAACCAGGGGAGCGACCAGGGCAGGCTGATCGGCAGCTCGTAGCCGTAGACGTCGGCGAGCTGCAGGGGATCGGCGCTGCTCGCCGGACGCTTGGTGAGACGCGTCGCGGCCTGGCGGAACTGGTCCCAGTTCCAGGTCTTCCCCTGCTCCATTTCCAGCGGCGTGGGGACGCCGGCAGACTGAAAGAGGTTCTTGTCGAAGAAGAGCATCTGCGGATCGATGTTCACCGGCACGGCCAGCCGCTTGCCCTTGACCGTGCTCATCGTCCAGCCGCCGGGCCAGAAGGTCGCGGTGTCAATCTTGTCTTGTGCCAGATAGGGCGCCATATCCACCAGCGCCCCCTTATAGCCGAACGGCGGCACATCCTGGCCGTCGTCCCAGACCCAGTCCGGCGCCGTGCCGCCGGCCACCAGCGCCGTCAACTTCTCGACCATCTTGCTCTCACCGCTCGCCTGCACCTTGAGCGAGGGGTGTTGCTGCTCGAACTCGGCCAGGACGCGTGGCCAGATCGAGTCCTGCTCGGCGTTCCCGGTCGTGAGATAGAGGGCGGTGATCGTCGCGGTACCACCCGCCGGAGCCGACGCGGCCGCGCTGGCAGTCGTGGACGCGGTCGCGGTCGTCGTGGACGCGGTCGCGCTGGCAGCCGTGACCGCGGCAGTGATCGTCGTGGGCGTGGCTGAGGCCGCTGACGTTGTCACCGCCGCGCTGGAAGGCGACGCGCTGGCAGTGGTAGCCGCTGCGCTGCTCACCGCCGAGGATGTCACCGTAGGGGAAGCAGATACGGCCGTGTTGCTCGTCGTGGCCGCGGACGCGGGGGCGGTCGGGGACACCGACGCGGCAGCCCCACCGCAGGCGGCGAGCAGGCCGGTCGCGATGGCGCCGAGGGCGGTGAGCCCGATCGTCCGTACCACTCGGCGGCGGGAGACGCTCATCAGCCGAGCCCCCGCGAGATCGAGACATTGCGCCGAGGAGTTTGCCGCTGCGTGGGTCCCGCTCATCGCACGCTCCTTCACCGGAAAGCCTGCGCCGTGCAATCGCAACCTCCAAGCAGATATGGGATCTGCCGAGGGGCTCGGCCAAACGGTAACACACGGCCGCGCCTTTGTCAATGGACAGTTGTCAGACCACATGGTACAAGGTCATGCGAGTTGGCCGGTGTGCCGGGTGGCGAGAAGGGCGAAACCGTGGCCGAGTTGCAGCCGATCCCGCGGGTCAATGTCTTCCAGACCGCGTTTGATCAGCTTTCCGCCTGGCTGGATAGCGAGGCCATCGCACCGGGCGAACGTCTGCCTTCGGAACGGGAGCTGGCGGCGCAGCTGCAGGTCAGCCGCCCGCTGCTGCGCGAAGTCGTCCGGGCATTGCGGGCGGTGGGCATGGTCGAGGCGCGCGGCCGGGCCAGGGCCACCTATATCAAGAGCACTGCCCCGGCCCGAGTGGGCCACGGTCCACCTCTCGCCCTCCCACTGGCGGAAGCCGAGCTCCTCGAGCTGGAGGAGTTCCGTGAGGCCATAGAAACCCAGATCGCCGCGCTCGCGGCCGAACGGGCTTGCCCCGAGGATCTGGAGGCAGGCGAGCGGGCGCTCGCGGCAATGCGTCGGGAGATCGCGGGGAACGTCGAAGCGTTCCTCGAGGCGGACGACCAGTTCCATCTCGCGCTAGGGGCCGCGGCAGGGAACCGGCTCCTGCAAGCCGCGCAACGTCAGGTGCATGACCGGGAGCGCGATGAGCCCAATCTCCGACGGGCGGGGATGCAGACCACTGAGGTCAAGGGCGCGCTGCGGCAAACGGTGGAGGCGCACCAACACATCCTTGAAGCCGTGCGTCAGCGTGATGCCGCCAGGGCACGCCGGCTCATGCGAGAACACATCAGCCAGACGCGCCAGCATGTCATCGTCGCCGCGATCCTGCATCAGGACGGACGAGACGGGGAAGGGCAGGCGGCTGCCAAGTAGCGGACGCTGTCGCGGCTGGCGGGATTGGAACGCCGGAAGGAGCACGAGATGAGCGAGCACACACGGAACTGGCACGAGCGGGCCTTTTTCGGCCTGCACTACGACCTGCACGCAACGGCCGAAGACAGCGAGCTGGGCCAGGACGTCACACCAACACTGCTGCGCGAGGCCTGGCAAACCGTCCGGCCTGATTGGGTGCAGTGCGACTGCAAAGGTCACCCGGGCTACACGAGCTGGCCCACGACCGTCGGTACCGCCTCACCCGGCATCGTCCGGGACGCCCTGCGCGTCCACCGCGACGTCAGCCGCGAGCTCGGCTTGCCACTGGCAGTCCACTATTCCGGCGTCTGGGATAGCGCCGCGGTTGCCGGCCACCCGGACTGGGCGCGAATGGACGCGGACGGCCGGCGCGACCCCGACAAGGTCTGCCTCACCAGCCCCTATACCGACTCGCTGATGATCCCGCAGATGATCGAGGTCATCGACCGCTACGATGTCGACGGCTTCTGGGTGGATGGTGACAACTGGGCCGCCGGACCCTGCTGGTGCGAGCGCTGCCGCGCCCGCTTCGCCGAGGAGAGCGCGGGGGCCGCGGCGCCGGGAGCGCCGGAGGAGCCGCACTGGGCGGAGTGGCTGGCCTTCCATCGCCGCTGCTTCGAGGAGCACGTCCGCCGCTACACGACGGCGGTCCACGAGCGCAAGCCCGGCTGCCTCGTCTGCAGCAACTGGCTCTACTCGGTCCGCCAGCCTGACCCTGTGACGCTGCCGGTCGATTTCTTGAGCGGCGACTTCAGCCACGCCTGGGGCGTCCAGCGGGCGATCGCCGAGGCGCGGATGCTGGACAGTCGCGGGCTGCCCTGGGACCTCATGGCCTGGGGCTTCACCACGGGTGAGGGCATCCACGACGGCTGGCAGTACAAGCCGGCGGCCCACCTCTGCCAGGAGGTGGCCGAGGTGATCGCCAATGGCGGCGCCGTCTGCGTCTATTCGCTCCCCGAGCGCGGCGGCCACTTGGTCGGCTGGCAGCACGAGACGTTGGCGGAAGTGGGCCGCTTCCTCCGTGCCCGCCAGCCGGTTTCTCAGGGAAGCACCTCCGTCCCGCAGGCCACCGTGCTGCACAGCCGTTCCCACTACTACGCGCACAACAGTCCGCTCTACGCCTTCGGCCGCGCCAACGCGCCGATGGAGGGCGCCCTGCACGCCCTGCTCGACTGTGGCCGGCACGCCGACCTGCGCACCGAGGATGACCTGCTGGACCAGTTGGACGCGTACGCGCTGGTCGTCGTGGCGGAGCAGGAGGGGCCGCCTGGTCCGCTGGCGGCGGCGCTTGCGGCCTACGCCGCGCGCGGTGGCCGGCTGCTGCTCAGTGGCGCCCACCTGGCGGTCGATCCCGCCCTGGCAAAGCTGGCCGGCGTCGAGGCGGCCGGCGCGCCGCGGAGCGGCTTCCACTATCTGCCCATCGACGGCGCATCGGTGACGGTGGCCGGCCCCTGGCAGCCGGTGCGCCTGGCGGGAGCCGCCGAGTGGGCGGCGCTCCTGCAGGGGCCAGAACCGGGACGCGACGCTGTCGGCGCCCCGGCAATCACCATCCGGGAGGTCGGTCGCGGCCGGGTAGCGGCGGTGCATGGGCCTGTCTTTGCCGCCTACGGCCGTACCCACTACCCCTCCCTGCGCCGCCTGCTGTCCCAGCTCCTCCGCGACCTCTGGCCCGCCCCACTGTCAGAGGCAGTGGCGCCGGGCCAGGTCGCCCATACGCTGCGGCGCCAGGGGGAGCGCCTCGTCGTCCACCTGCTCAACCGCGCCGCGGACCCACCCACCTCGCCCAGCAACGTCATGGTGGAGCGAGTGCCACCGGTGGGTCCCGTCACGGTCCGTCTGCGCCTGCCCACCCCTCCGTCCGCGGTCAACGCGGCCCCAGACCCGTCGCCCGTCGAGTGGAGTTGGCAGGACGGCCAGCTTACCGTCAGCGTCGCGCAGGTCCATATCCACGCGGCTCTGGTGGTGGAGGGGGTGGCAGAGGCGGCGACCTCGCCAAACGAGGACCGGGGATAGCCAAGGTGACGGGGATGCCGGGGCGGCGACTGCGGTCTGCCGCCAGAGCACGCGACTGCGGTCGGGACCGATTGCCGGGTCGTTGTCCATTCTGGAGCCTTTGATTCCTCTGGAGCCGATCGGCGCACCGCAGTGCCGGACTCTGGCGGCAGACCGCAGTCGCCGCCCCGGCATCCCCGCCGCGTCCAATTCCGCCGGTTTTGACGGTAGACAGCCCGTGGACGTGCAGCTGTCCCCTTGACAACCCACCCGGCACTTCATAGAGTATCTGAACGAAGTCCGTGTTCGGTGGCCAAGGTCGCCTCGTGGGCGCCTGCACTGCCACCGGTCTGCACAATTTAGAGAGGAGTCCGACCATGCTGCACTGGTTGACCAGGCGCGCGATGCTGCGCCACAGCGTCGCTGCCACGTTCGGCGTCGCGGGGACGACCCTCCTGGCCACCTGCGGCGGGGCCGCCTCGACCCCTGCCTCCAGCGCCTCGCACGCGACCACCGCGGCGAGTGCCAGCGCCACAGTAGCCGCGACCACAGTCGCGCCATCGTCGGCCGCCACCTCGGCAACCAGCGCCGCGAGCACGGCGACATCGGCCACGGTCAGTACGGCAACGGCGAGTGCCACATCCGGCAGCGCCAGCGTGACCAGCTCAGCAGTGGCGACCTCAGCGGCGGCATCGGCACCTGCCGCCAAACCCGGCGCTGTGCTGGTCTGGATGTCCAGCGACAGCCTGTCCATCAGCAGCGGCCAGGGGGCGGCGATCATGCAGGACTTCCCCACCGCCTATCCCGGGCTGACCCTGGACGCCGTGGTCCAGGGCGATATCCAGAAGTTCAAGACGCAGGTCGCCGGCGGCACGCCGCCCGACATGTTCCACACGCAAAGCTATCTGCAGACCACCTGGGGCGCCACCAACATCGTGCAGCCACTGGATACCTACGTCGCCAAGTCCAAGAACATCAAACCGAACGACATCTGGACCTACAAGTGGAACGAGGTGGTCTGGAAGGGCAAGCCCTACGCCATCCCCTACAGCATCGACAACCGCGTGGTCTTCGTCAACGACGACCTCTACCGTCGCGCCGGCCTCGATCCGACCAAGCCACCCGCGACGTGGACCGACATGGAAGCGGCGGTCGGCAAGACCGTGCAGAAGGATGGGACCCAGATCAAGCAGGTCGGCTGGGACCCCTTCTCCGGCTCCGGCGGTCCCTATACCTGGCTCGTGCCCTTCTGGCAGCTCGGCGGCGACTTCGCGCCGGGCGACGGCTCCAAGGTCGATATCGCCAACGACATGGGCGTCACCTCGCTGGAGTGGGTGGGCAAGATCTACGACATGCAGGGTGGCTACGACGCCATCCAGGCCTACACGAAGGCCACGCTGAGCGGACAGAAAGTGTCCTACTCCAACGGCGTCGCCCTGTTCTCGCACGGCCAGGCCGCCCACGTGTACGACACCATCAACACCAAGGCGATCGTCTTCGATCAGGTTCAGAACCTGAGCTATCACCTGGCCCAGTACCCCCTCCCGCCCAACGGCAAGGTCGCGACCTACGCCGGCGGTTGGGCCATGTGCATCGGCACGGGCGCCAAGAACCCCGACGGCGGGATGGCGGTGATCGACTATCTCTATCGTCCGGACATCCAGATCAAGTGGGCCGCCTGGCAGTTGCGCGTGCCGCCGAGCATGTCGGTGGCGCAAAGTGTGGATTACACGCACAACGATCCCCTGCTGAAGTTGACCGTGGAGGCGATGCCCAACGGTCACTTCGTCCCGAGCGTGCCCGGCGGGGAACAGATCCTGCCGATTCTGGGCAAGATGCTCGCCGACGTGATGCAGAAGAAGGCGACCGTCAATGCCGGGCTGGCCGACGCGCAGCGGCTGTGCCAGATCGAGGTCGACAAGTACAAATGACAGCCTGAGGCGCGACGCAAGATCACCACTGCCTGGTACCCGATGCGTCCCAAGTCCCTCTCCGAGCTCGGGCCTGCGGAACCCACCAGGCCCATCCTGAAGCGTTACGCGATGGATCGGCGAAGGCGGCCACGTTGACGCGGGAGCGGATGATAATTGTCCGAGCGCGTCTCACGGTGACGGCCGATCCCGGCAAAGGCCGAGTGCTCATCGAGAAGCTGCCTGGCTGGCACGCGCTATGCGTCCGCCCCCGGCAGTCGGCGGTCGGCAACCGATGGGAGACCATTCCCCATGGGGCAAGCGATCTGGCGACGGCTCGTTCCCTGGCTCCCCTGGCTCGGCATGGCGCTCCTGCTTTTTCTGCTCGTGCAGGCAGTCCACCCGGCGGCGCTCGCGGCGAGCCTTCGCCATGCCCAGCTCTGGCTGCTTGTACCCATCGTGGGTTGCGGCCTGGCCGGTCTGCTGTTGCGCGGCCTGCACTGGCACCTCCTGTTGCAAGCCATCGCCGCCCCCAATACCGTTCTGGATTCGATCCTGCGCTTCACGGCGGCGCAGGCGGCGCTGCTCATCCCCGGTGGGCAGTTCCTCTTGCCCGTGTTGCAGCGTAGCCAGCACGGCACACTGATCCGGCGGTCGGTTCCGACGATCCTCGTGCAGGAGCTGGTGTTTGGCCTGCTGGTCTTGCCGGCCGCCTTGCCGGGGGTGCCACCCTATCATCCTGCCGGCTGGCTGCTCCTGGTCGCTCTGGTCTTTAATGCCGGCACGGCGGCGGCGCTGCTGCAGGGCGGCATCATCCATCTTCTCCTGCGCCTGGCACAGCGCATCCCACCGCTCCGTGGCCGGATGGCACACGTCGACGAGCTGCAAGAGTACTTCGCCACGGTCGCGAGCAGCCCGTGGGCCGTCTGGGAACCGTGCTGGACATGGGCGCCATCGCCCTGGCAGGACTGGGCTTCTACCTGGCCCTGCTGGCGGTGGGCGCGACGGGCTTCAGCTGGATCGATGGTACGGCCGTCTACGCGTTGGGCAGCGCCGTGGGCACGCTGTCCGCTCTGCCCGGCGGTTTGGGCGCCAACGAGGACGTGAGCACGCTCGTGCTCACCCATCTTGGCCTCGCGGCGGGTCCGGCAGCCGCCGCCACGCTCCTGTTCCGAGTAGTCAACTTGGTCATGGGCACGGCCTCGGGCTGGCTGGTCTTGCTGCTGGCGCGACGACGCTGGCGTCTGCACCCGTCACCGGAAGGGCTGCTCCAGGCTATCCGCGGCGCCGAGCAGAAGACCGCGCTGGGCCAGCAAGCCGGGCCGCCGCCGGAGCGTTACATCGAGCAGTGAGCGGCCGCGTACATCAGACAAATGGAGCGCCGACGCCCCAATCGCCGAAGCGAAACGTGCGCATGGATTCGTAAAACATGGGGAGCCAATACTGTCCAGCTCCATCCGGCGCCATCCGCACGGCACGAAGAACGAATAGCCCAGCGTCGTGTCGCGGTGGAGACGCAGGCTGAGGACCCTCGGACGCGACGGGGGTACAGTCACCGGCGACCGCTCATCGCTCGGTCCGACCAACCCGCGTCACGCTCTATCGCCAGTCGCGTGTCGATGGCAAAAGGCATTATCGCCGGTGACCTTGCATGCGGACACCCATTGGCATAGCATAGCGACAATGCCTGACAACCTGCTACTGCACGGCTGTGCCA
>CALBSQ010000258.1 GCA_937967325.1 uncultured Chloroflexota bacterium | reverse complement strand
CCCTCGCCTCGTCGCCTCGTCGCCTCGTCGCCTCATCGCCTCATCGCCTCATCGCCCCCTCGCCTCATCGCCCCCTCGCCTAGCCGGCCGCGAAGCGGCGCGTCAGGCGCGCAATGTGCTGGGCCGCGCGCTGGAAATCCTGCAGACGCACGTGCTCGTTGGGGCCGTGGGCGCCGTTGGCGTGGTAGCCCACGCCGGCCGTGACGATGGGGACACCCCGCTCGGCCAGTAGGTAGCAGGGTGTCGTGCCGCCAGTCAAGGGGACGAGGCGGGCGGGAAGACCGTAGACCTCCTGAGCTGTCTCCGCGGCCAGGCGCACCAATGGCTCATCAGGGTCCACTACGGAGGGCCGCTCGGCGCCAAGGACGGTGATCCGGACGTCGGAGAAGCCCTGCCCGTCCAGGTACTTCCGCAGCTTGTCCAGCACGTCGTTGGGGTCCTGGTCGGGCACAAGCCTGAAGTCAATCTTGGCGAACGCTTTGGCTGGCACGATCGTCTTCGCGCCTGGGCCCTGGTAGCCGCCGCCCAACCCGGCGACGTTGCAGGTCGGATCGAAGGTGGCGCGCGAGACCGCCGGACCAGTTCGCCCGAGCAGGAGCTGCCGCAGGTGGTACTGCTCTTTGGTGCTCTCCTCGAGTGACGGCAGGAGCGCCAGCAGTTCCTCCTGGCGAGCTGAGGGCGGGCGGACCGAGTCGTAAAAGCCGGGAATGCGGATACGCTCGTCCGGCCCCTTCAAGCTAGACAGCGCCCAGACCAGCCGCCAGTTGGCATTAGGCAGCAAGTTCGCCCCGCCGGAATGGGCGTCACGGCTGAGCGTCTCGACGGTCAGCTCGACGTAGTGCAGCCCCCGCACTCCCAGGGTGACGACCGGATGGCCCTCGGCATCGATACCACCCTCCTCCCATATAGCCCCGTCCGCGCGCAGCCGGTCAGCGTAGCGCGCCACCCATGCTGGCAAGTTCGGGCTACCGACCTCCTCCTCACCCTCGACGAGGAAGGTAATCCGGCAAGGGTAGGCGCCATTCACCGCCTTCAGGGCGTCAAGCGCAGCCAGGCGGGCGATGAACTCGCCCTTGTCGTCCTTGGCGCCGCGGGCATACAGGGCGCCGTCGCGCAGTTCTGCCTGGAAGGGCGGACTCTGCCACAGCTCCAGGGGTTCCGGGGGCTGCACGTCGTAGTGGTTGTAGAAGAGCATCGTCCGGCCGGAGTTGATCCCGTCGGCATGTGCCAGCACCACCGGGTGCCCGCCATCAGTCGGCAGCACCTCCGCCGCGAAGCCCCGCCTCCGCAGGAGGTCTGCCACCAGCGCGGCGCACTCGTCGATGCCTTCGTGGCGGGCCGACACGCTCGGCTGCGCGCACAGCCGCGTCAGCTCCTCCATCCAGCCATCCATGTGCGCGGCAATGTAGGCGTCAATCCGCTCTTCAGCAATCGCCATCGTGTTCTCCACTCTCCTCGCTATGTGGCCCCTGACCACGACCGCTTGTTGGGCTCGATTATGGCACTCCGGTGCGCCATGCGAGCGCCAACGAGCAATCCAGGCCGAGTCCGGTTACCAGCCTAGCGATCCATTGTCAGGATCTGTCGTGCTTGCTCGGCAGTGAGCGGCACGTTATAGATCGCCGACCCCGGCTGCTGACGGCGGCCGCCTTCGCGCAGCGACCCCGTGTCCACCGGCGCGAAGCCGATCTCCTCGATCAGCCGTGACACGACCGCCTTGGCGTCGGCATCGTCGCCCGCGACAAAGACGGCCAGTCGCTGCCCGTCGTCGGGCCGACCCTCGTCGCGCAGCCGCCTCCAGTGGATCGTGTTGAACGCTTTCACGACCTGTGCCCCCGGCAGTTGTTTGGCAACCTCCTCGCTGGAGGTCGATTTGCCGAGATCGGTCACTTGCCCAGTTGCCGAATAGGGGTTCATGGCGTCGATCGCGATCTTGCCGGCAAAGCGATCTGCCACCGGCAGCGTCGCCCGCTCCCGCCAGGGGATGGCCAGCAGCACGACCTCACCGAAGCCGGCCGCTTCGTCCTGCGTGCCGGTTTGAGCGCCATTGCCGGCGTCCCTCGCCAGCGCCTCCAGTTGTTCCGGATGGCGCGAGCTGAACAGCACGCTATGGCCGGCCTTGGCCCAGAGCGTGCCCAGCGTCCCGCCGATGTTCCCCGAGCCGATAATCCCGATGTTCATCGCCAGCTCTCTCCGTTCCATTCCAGACGACGTGACCAGGAACCAGGCATCATGGCCACAGTAGGCGTCACTGCCATGCCGCGCCTGCGTTGTCGCGACTTCCGTTCCTTGGTACGCGCCCCGCCTCTATTCAAGATCAAAGTGCTCGCGGATCGCATCCCGAACAGCTCTGCGCACCGGGAGGTCATCCAGGTAGCCAATGGCGCGCCCTAGCCGCTGCTTGGAAATGGTTCGCACTTGGTGGGCCATGACGATCGAGTCAAGAGGCTGCCCAGCTATCCCGGCGGAGAGAGAAACCTCCGATGGGTACAGCCGTCGCCGCGTTGAAGTGAGCGGCAGAATCGTGACATTGGAGACTACTTGGTTGAATTCTTCGTTGCTTACCACGAGCACCGGTCGCATGCCCCGTTGCTCCGAGCCGCGCACCGGATCGAGGTCTGCCTCTATGACGCTCCATTGGAGCGGAGCGGTCAATCTTGGCTCCGAGCGGTCTCGGCATCCGCGTAGCGGAACGCAGCGTCAAGCTCCTCAATGTCTTGCAGAAACGCGGGGTCCTTGGTCGCCTCTTCCCACCGTGCTCGACGTGCTTCCCGCCGCAACAAGTGCAATTCTCGGGTCAGGGCTCTTTCCACCAGCGCGTTCTTGCTGGGAGCGGCGCCCTGGGCCACAGCATCCTGCAGCGCGCCTAATATGTCTTCGTGCAAGGCGAAGGTAGCCTTCTTGGAACGACCGGCCATGGGCATCTCCAAGTGCATAGCTTCCTACTTACCATGGTAGCTGCTACTTGCCGAAATGGCAACCACCCACGCGTTAGG
>CALBSQ010000257.1 GCA_937967325.1 uncultured Chloroflexota bacterium | reverse complement strand
TGACGACATCACGGAGCGCAACGCCCGCCGGATGCTGAAGCTGGACTAGCCGGTCGTTTCCGCAGGCGCAGGGCCGCCGCCACACGCCACGTGGCGACACCGCGTTGTCGAACGCTGCCGTAGACATCGTCGGATTCTCCAGAGCCGAAAGCGGCTCGACCGCGGCCGAGCAAGCGATCCGCGTTCACGAGTCTCAGAGGCTATGGATTATGTAGACAGGATCGGATGTGCCAACGGCATGTCGGTGTGTCCGATGTACACTGATCGTATTGACCGCTGTACTGGCATCCCCAGCCAGCGGCGTAGTCCGGAAGGCTCGCTAGCCATGGCAAGAAGGTACGACGAGATTCCTCTCATCGAGGTTCCTAGCTTCGGCGACATCGATGAAGTCCAGGGGTTGCCGGAATATATGGCCAAGATTGCCCTCGAGTGGGGGCCGATCTTCCGGCGCCTGCTGCAGACAGACGACCAGCGAGAGCTCGAGCTGGTCTACCTGGTAGGGCCAGAGGCGAACCGCCTCGTCTTCCACACCCACCGCGACCATTTCAGCCACGAGATCGGTTGGACGCCTTTTGTCGGGGAGACCTTCGGGCACGGGCTGTTGAACATGGACCCGCCCGAGCACACCCGCCACCGGATGATGATGAACCCCGCCTTCACCAGCGCCTACATGGCCGCCTACCTCCCCATCATGCGCCAGATCATCGAGGAGCGGACCCAATCCTGGCCGGAGCGCGACGACGTGGAGCTGATCGAGGAGGCCAGGAACATCACCTTCGACGTGGCCGCGGCGGCGCTGGTGAGTGCGCGCACCGGCCCGGTGGTCGACCGGTTGCGCCAGCTGTTCTATGCCATCCTACACGGCTTCGACTCCAACGCGGAGGCGTGGGAGGAGTTTATGGAGCGGCGCAAGGAGATCCAGAACGAGCTGGTTGGTCTGCTCCTGCCCTTGATCCACGCGCGCCGCGCCGCCCCTGCCAACGGGCAGCAACCGGACGTGCTGGGGATGATCGTGCAAGCGCGCGACGAGCAGGGGCAGGAGCTGAGCGACGAGCAGGTGCTGGCCCACGTGCGCATCTTGCTGGTGGCCGGCCATGAGACCACGACCATCATGGGCGCCTGGGTGCTGTACCTGCTGGCCACGCATCCCGAGCAGCTGGCGCGGGTCCAGGCCGAGCTGGACACGACGCTCGGCGGTCCGGACGAGCCGATTACGTTCGAGGCGATCAAGGCCACGCCACTGCTCGGCAACGCGATCAAAGAAGCCGGGCGGCTCCAATCGCCGGTGACGGTCCTGCCGCGCGGGGTCGTCAAGGACTTCGAGTTTGGCGGCTATATGGTGCCGGCCGGGTCGACCGTCCGCCTGGCCATCGCGGCCGGCCACCGCCTGCCCACGATCTTCGCCGAGCCCGAGCGCTTCGACCCCGAGCGATTCGAGCCGCCGCGCGAGGAGGAGAAGCGCACCCCCTATGCGCTGGTGACCTTCGGCGGTGGCACGCGCACCTGCATCGGCCTCAACTTCGCGCAGATCGAAGTCAAGGCGTTGGTGGCGCACGTGCTCCGGCACTACGAGCTGCAGCCGGTCGATAGCGAGGAGCCCGAGCCGATGCACGGGATCACCTTGTTCGTGCCCGGCGGCATCCACGTGCGAGCACGACGGCGAGCGCTCGTACCGGCCTAGTCCGCTCAGATTCGGCACGCAAGGTTAATATTCTTTATCGAATGACGAAGAATATTGACTTTCCGTTAGCACCCTCCTATACTTCCGGTCGGCATGCGTGCCGTGCGGCCTGGCCAGGCGACTCATGCGCGCTAGAGTGCGCCGGAGCGCCGGCCGTGAGCAGCGAATACTGTCGCACCTAGGAGGGGGATTGATATGCCAACCGACTCGAGTGCCGCCGACACGGCAAGTCTGCTTGCCGCCATCTCCGTTGCAGCGGAGCGCGTGGTAACGGCAGCGTTGGGTGGCCCGGTCCGTTTGGGCCAGGGCCAGTTGCTCGGCGGGGAACGCCGCCACACGCCGACGATCCGCTTTTCGATGGTCGAAGCGCCCAGTGGAGCGCCGCCGAGCGTGATCGCGAAGTGCGTGCGGGACTACCGGCAGCGCTTCGACGCCCAGGACGAAGACGACGCGCGCGCCGCCCGGCGCCTGAGTAACGAGTGGGCAGGACTGCAATTCCTGGATGGCGCGGTGCGCGCCAGTGAGCAACCGCTGGTGAGCCCTCGCTGTTTCGGCGGCGATCACGCCACCGGGCTGGTCGTATTCGAGGATCTGGGCGACGGCGAGTGCCTGGCAGACTTGCTCCAAGCGGAAGATCCGGCACGCGCGGAGGCGTGCCTGCTCGCCTACGCCGCGACGCTCGGCCGCATGCACGCGGCGACTGCCGGTCGGGCGCCGGAGTACGACGCCTTGCGCACCCGACTCGGCTTTGTTGCGCCACCGGGCGGCTCCGGGCCGACGGGCTGGCTGCACAATGAGATGAGTTGGCTCAGCGGGGACGTCGAGGAGTTCCGGAAGGGCTGTGCCGGCATCGGGCTGGAGCTCCCTACGGCGTTCGACGACGACGTGCAAGCGGTGGCGGCGGCCATGGAGCATCCTGGTCCCTTTCTCGCCTTCACACCCAGCGATAGCTGCCCTGACAACCACCGCTTCATCGACGGCCAGGTGCGGCTCTTCGACTTCGAGGGAAGCACCTTCCGGCACGCCCTGCTCGACGCCGCCTACAGTCGCGTCCCTTTCCCCACCTGCTGGTGCGTGAACCGCCTGCCGGAGGGGCTGGTTCCGCGCTTCGAGGCCGCCTACCGCGAGGAGCTGGCGAAGGGCTGCCCCGAAGCGGCCGACGACGAGATATTCGGCCGGGCGATGGTCGCCGCCTGCGCCTTCTGGACCATCGCGACGATCAGTTGGAACCTGCCGCGCACGTTGCAAGAGGACAGTCGCTGGGGCATTGCCACAGTGCGCCAGCGCCATCTGCTGCGCCTGGAGACGCTGGCTGCCACGACAGAGCAGTTCGGCTATCTGGAGGCGCTCGGCGCCATAGCACGCCGGATGCACGCTCGCCTGCGCTCACTCTGGTCGGTGGAGGAAATGCCGCTGTACCCGGCCTTCCGGCAGGGCGCCCGCTAAGAATCGGAGTGTTGGGCCATGGCGGAAGCTAGCGACGGCGGCGGGAAACGCCGCCAGGACGTCATCCTCATCGGGCCTATTGGGACCGGCAAGAGTACCGTGGGGAAGCTCCTGGCCGAAGGGCTGGGCCTCCCACAGGTGGCGATGGACTTCGTCCGCTTCGGCTACTACGAGGAGATCGGCTATGACGAGGACCTGGCGGACGAGATCGAGCGGCGTGAAGGATTCGCCGGCAAGTACCGATATTGGAAGCTGTTCGAGATCGACGCGGTCGAGCGCATCCTCGCCGAGCACCGCGACTGCGTGATCGACTTTGGCGGCGGGCACTCGGTGTACGAGGACGATGCCCTGTTCGAGCGAGCACGGCGTGCCCTGGCGCCCTACGACAACGTGGTGCTGCTGTTGCCCTCGCCCGACCTGGACGAGTCGGTGCGATTACTCCGCGAGCGCCACGGTGCCCCGATCGTCGACCACGATCTGGACTTCGACGAGCATTTCGTCAAGCACCACTCCAACCACGACCTGGCCACGATGACGGTGTATACCAAGGACAAGACGCCGGAGCAGACCTGCGAGGAGATCCTGCCTCGGTTACAACGATCGCCAGCCTGGGATGTCTCGCTCGAGGCACGACCATCCACCTTGGAGCGTGCCAACGCGCGCTACGCCGCCGGCAAGCTGGCCAACGCGCGGGGCGAATACGAGCAGGCGCAGCGGCTGATCGAGGAGAGCCTGTCGGTGCGCCACCGACTCGGAACCAAGCGCCAGGTGGCCGAGTCGCTGCAGGAACTAGGCGATGTCGCCAAGAACCAGGGGGAGTATGCCCGGGCGCGGACGACGCTGGCTCAGAGCCTGGAGCTGCGCCGGCAGCTCGACACCGCTCCGGACATCGCCCGAACGCTTCATCTCCTGGGCATGGTCGCACGGGAAGAGCTGGACTTCCGGACAGCCGGCGACTGGTTCGAACAGGCGCTGAGCGTCTGGCGCGATCTGGGACGAAAGAAACCCGTGGCTGGTGTGCTGGCGATGGTCGGTGAATCGGCACGAGAACAAGGAGACTACGCGCGGGCGGCAGCGGCCCTTGAGGAGTGCCTCGCCCTGCACGAAGAGGCGGAGAACCGCTGGGCGATCGCAGCGACGCACTGCGCCCAAGGCGACCTTGCCCTCGCCCGGGCCGAATACGTGCTCGCGCAGGCTCGCTACGAGGAGAGCCTGCGGCTGGGCCGAGAGCTGAAAGACCAGCGCGCCAGCGCCCGCGCACTTGAGGGGCTGGCTGGGCTTGCAGCCGCCCAAGGTCAGGTCGAGCGTGCCCTCCGCTTCGGCGGCGCGATCACCGCACTGCGCGGCAGCAAGCCACGGTCACGGGTAGAACAAGCGCTGGTCGACCGCTGGCTGCAGCCGGCCCGACAACAACTCGATGAGCAAGCGTCGGCAGCTGCCTGGGCCGCGGGCGAGGCAATGTCTCTGGAAGAGGCAACGCACTATGCGCTGGAAGCGTCAGGATGAAGTGCTCCGTGCAAAAGCCGCCGGTAGATGCCATCATTGGCCCGAGCCGGGAGCTTCCCGAACAAGAACACGACGAGGAGAACGCTACGCATGGCTGAGCCGACCCGTTCCGACGAGCGCACGCTGCTCTGTTGTTATCTCGTCTACGCCCTCGCCCCCGAAGGGATGCCACGCAAAGATGCCGACGCCCTCTTCAATGACTACGTCGCCCAGACCGAGCGCGGCATGGTCTGCCACCACGACCACTTCCTGGATCGAGCCGGGGCCTTCGCCGTATTCGAGGCGACGACCGAGGCCACCAAGCAAGCGATACAAGATCCCGGCCCACTGAGGGGCTGGCAGATCAACGCGCATCCGCTAATGTTCTCGCCGCATGCCGCCGGCTTCTTCGAGCAGGCCGACTCGACGATGCGCCATTTCCGCTTCACCCGGCTCGACCAGGGTCCGGCCAACGAGATCGGCTGCCACGACTACACGCTGGCGCCAGGCGGCGGCCACATCTGACCGAACGGAACAGCGCCATTCGAGAGGGCTTCGTCGCTACCCCTGCACGAGGTGGGCGTTGATGAACGCCGTGACGGCCTTGCCGTAGTCGGAGGCCGTCTGTTTGCCGGTGTCGAAGGCCTTGAAGTTATCGTCCATCCACTTGTTGACCACATTCCAGCCGGAGTAGCGGTACATGCCGCCGGCTTCCAGCCCGGCCCGATCCGCCATGGCCTGGAAGGCCGATGGATCGACCCCCACCTGATCGAGGTAGGCCTTCTTGGCCAGGTCGGACGCGCCAACCACGGGCGAGACGGCGTAGTGCGCGCTCAACGGGAAGCGCGCGGCATTGGCGGGGACGATCATCCACTTGAAGAGCGTCCAGGTTTGCTCGGATGTCGGGGTCTGGGTCGCCTGGAGCGTTTGCGGATAGGCCCGGCCGGAGATGTTCTTGGGGGCGGAATGCGGCAGCGGCACGATGGCCCACTTGAAGGTGAGCTTGGGTACGTAGCCGTAGATGACCTGCATGCCGATCTTGCCGCTGGTGAAGATGTTCCCTTTGGCGCCGATCGACTGCGCCTGGGCCGACGTCGGCTGCACGTTGTACTTGTCGCGCAGGTCCTTGAAGAACTGTAACCCTTCCAGCGCCGGCGGCTGGTCCATCAGCGCCTTGTGCGCCGTGTCGTCCCATGGTCCGCCGCCGAAGTAGGTGGGACGCTCAATCCCGTCGGTCTCCCCACCGCCGACGGAGCCGCCAAAGCCGAACTGCAAGTTTTCGGGCTTGGTCAGCCGTTGCGCGTACATCAAGAATTGATCCATGGTGAAGCTCTGGTCGTCCGGATCGGTCGGTAGGTGCGCCAAGCCGGCGACGTCGAACATGTCCTGGTTATAGGCCAGCGCATCGACCGAGATACCCACAACGGGCACGCCCCAGACCTTGCCATTGAGCGTGAAGAAGTCGATGGCAGTTGGCACAAACACCTTCTGGGGATCGATCTTGTCTCGTGCGAACAGCGGCGTGAGGTCGAGCAAGGCGGACTGGACGTCGAACCAGAAGCCCCAGCCATTCTGGAAGAAGCTGAGCGGGGTACCGGCGGCGATGGTGGTTTTCAGCTTGGTTTCGACATCGGTCCAGCCGGCCCCCGGCGACACGATCTCCACCTTGATGTCCGGATTCGCCTTGGTGAAGTCGGCAAAGATGGCGTTCTCCACATCGTAGCGCCCCGGCGAATCGGGCGAGCAGTAGGTGAGGGTGACCGCCTTGCCGGCGGGGGCGGCGCTACTGCTGGCCGGGGCGCTGCTGCTCACCGCCGCGCTGCTCGACGCGCTGGTCGCGGCTGCGACGCTGCTCACGGACGAACTGGCCGCCGTGGCGGAGGTAGCGGCGGACGATGTGGCAGCAGATGATGAGGGAGCGGCGGACGACGCGGCGGACGCGGTCGTCGCCGCGGCCGCGGACGAGCTGGCTGGCGCTGCCTGAGTCGAGGTCGTACCGGTGGCAGCCGTGCTGCCGCCACAGGCTGCCAGCAGCGCTACGGCCATTCCGGCGGCGCCGACGGCCAACGTGCCGGCGAAGAGCTGGCGGCGAGTGCGACGTTGGAGCGAAGCAGGACGCGATGTCGTAGACAAGGCTGTTCTCCTCCCAAATGGACCTGTTCGTGCCGCGGCGCTGGCGGACCGACCCGCGACAGCTCCGACTCAGGAGCACGACCGGCTGCTACCACTGTAGCGCGTTAGGGAGCGTTGTCAATCAGCACCACCGTGGCGGAGCGGCACGGTCTGATGAGGTGCTCGCGGTATACTCGGCGCAGAGATTCATGGGGGGCGTTCGGCTGGGCGCTCCAGTCGGAGGCAGCGTGTCCCAGTTATCGATCTTGATGGCCAATCACCCCAAGCTACGCCAGAAGGCCAAGAAGATCGGCAAGGTCGACCGGTCGGTGCAACGGCTGCTGGACGACATGCTGGAGACGATGAAGGAAGCGCCCGGCATCGGCCTGGCGGCAACCCAGGTCGGCCAGCTCGTGCGTGCGATCGTGGTCGATGTGGAAGAGACGACCTTGCAGTTGGTGAACCCCGAGATCGTCCACCGCGAAGGTGAAGTGATCCTCACGGAGGGCTGCCTGAGCTTGCCGGGCTACGAGGGAGACGTGCGGCGACCGGAGAAGGTTACCGTGCGCGCGCTGACTCGCCAGGGGAAGAATATCAGGATCAACGCCGACAAGATGCTGGCGCGGGTGCTGCAGCACGAGATCGACCACCTGGACGGGATCCTCTTTGTCGACCGGCTGGATAAGCTGGACGATCTGCGCTTCGTCACGCCGGAGGCAGAGCCGGCGGAGGTCAAGGTCTGACGGTGCAGCGACTCCAACTACTCGTGCCGATGAATTGTGGAGACGACCTTGGCGAGTAACGACAGCCGGCTCCTGACCATAACGGGCGCGGCGGGACGCATCGGTACCTTTTACCGGCGGCACTTCGGCCAGCGGCAGGGTTGGCGACTGCGCTTGCAAGACATCCGCCCAGTGGAAAACCCCGGAGAGTGGGAGGCGCAGGTTAGCGACCTGGCCGACCTGGACGCCGCCCGTCGCGCCGCGGACGGGGCGCATACTATCCTGCACCTGGCGGCCGATCCCAGCCCACGCGCCGACTTCTACGGCACCCTGCTCGACCGCAACATCAAGGCCACCTACAACGTCTTCCATGCCGCCGCGGAGGCAGGGGCGCAGCGCGTGATCTTTGCCAGCAGTATCAACGCCGTCAACTCCTATCCCGACAACGTGCAGATCCGCGCGACCGACCAGCCGCGCCCTGGCAACGTCTATGGCGCCACCAAGGCCTGGGGCGAAGCGCTGGCGGCCACGTTTGTTGGGCAACGGCGGCTGCCCAGCGCCATCGCCGTCCGCATCGGCGGCGTCACCCACCGCGACGCCATCAAGCCGGACGCCCGCCCAGGCATGCTGTCGATCGTGGTGACGGAGGAAGACCTGTCGCATTTGTTCGATTGCTGCCTCGAAGCCGGTCCCGAGGTGGGCTACGCGGTGGTCCATGGCCAGTCGGCCAACCGCTTCCTGCGGATGGAGATCGAGTCCACGCGCCGGCTCGTCGGCTATGATCCCAAGGACGACGCCTTCGCCATCGCCGAGAGCAAGCGCCAGGTCGCGACGTAGAATCTGCCAATCGGGCGGTCAGTGTTCTGTTGCAGCGACTCCATGTTGGGTTCATAATCGATGGGTTCATGATCACACGAAAGAGGGATGGTATGCATCGATCGACTCACGACCAGCCGGGCGGTCAGCCCGAGCTGAATCGCCGCTCCATGCTTCGACTGCTGGCGGCAGGCGGCGCCGGCATGGGCGCCGCGGCGTTGCTGGCCGCTTGCGGCGGGTCGGCCGCCACGACGGCGTCCAGCGCCGCGGCGAGCAGCGGCAGCGGATCCGCGACCGCCAGCGCCGCGCCCGCTTCGTCCTCCAGCGCGGCTCCGGCCTCTGCTTCCAGCGCCGCCTCTACGACCGCGGCGACCAGTGCGAGCAGCACGGCTTCGACGAGTGCCGCCACGTCGGCCGCCGTGCAGAGCAGCTCCGCGGCGTCACCGACCAGCGCTGCCGTGGCCTCCAACCCAGCAGGCAAAGTGAACCTCAGCATGTGGACCACCTGGGGCGATAAGGACCTGGTGACCGAGCAAGCGATGTGCGACGCCTTCACCAAGCAGCAACCCAACATCGTCGTGCATGCGCAGACGGTGCCTGACGGCGACAAATATACGGCGGCCATGGCCTCGGGCGCGCCCCCGGACCTATTGCAGACTTGGAACGCCGCGGAGGTGGCGGCGTGGGCCGTGAGCGGCGGCGTCACGCAGTTGGACAGCTATATCGCCGCCGGCAAGATGGATCTCAGCAAGATCGACCAGGGTGGCCTGGCCGCCGGCAAGCTATTCGGCAAGCAGTTCGGCATGCCGATGCTGGTGTATACCAATACGCTGCTCTTCTGGAACAAGTCGATCTTCCAGACAGGAGGTCTCGACGCCGCCACCCCGCCGGAGACCTGGCAGGCGCTCACCCAGGATGCGACCAAGTTCAACCAGCAGCAGGGCGGCGCCTTTACCAGGATGGGCTTCGTGCCAAGCAACGGCCAGGGCGGGCTCGGCAACATCGTCTGGTCTTTCGGCGGCCAGCTCTACTCCGACGACGGCAAGCAGGTCACGCCGGACAATCCGGGCGTGGTCAAGTGCGCGCAATACATGCGCAGCCAGATCGTGCAGTTTGGCGGCCTGGACGCCATCAATGCCTTCAAAAAAGGCTTCGGCAGCAACGCCAACGACCCCTTCTACATCGGGCAGATCGTCACCCAGATCAACGGCGAGTGGCTGCCAACGTTTATCCCCAAGTACAAACCGGACCTCCAGTACGGTGTCGGCTACATGCCCTACGACGAGACGGCGCCGCAGGCCAAGCAGTCGGGCAACATCGGCACCAACCTGATCATCATCCCCAAGGACGGCAAGCACCAGCAGGAGTCCTGGGACGTCATCGCCTTCGCCAACACCCCCGAGCCCAACCTGGCGCTGGCCAAGGGGCTGGGCAACACGCCGCAGGTGCTGGCGGCGGTCGATATGATGGCGCAGCAAGCTGCCACGCCCGAGCTGAAGTTCATCCTGCAGGCGCACAAGAGCCCGAACATGCGCTCTAGCCCGATCAACCCGGTGAGCAACGACTACAACAAGGCGCTGGGCACGGCCATGGGCGACATCCTCAGCGGCAAGGCGGAGGCCCCGTCGGCGCTGGCCCAGGTGAAGCAGATCATCCAGCCCAAGCTGGACGCCATCGTGGCCAAGGGGTGACGGGGACCCCTCACCCCACCGGGTGCGGGTCCAGCCTCTCCCCGGTCACGGCGAAGATCACGCGCTCGGCGATGTTGGTCGCTCGGTCGCCGATGCGCTCCAGATTGTGGGCTACCCAGAGGAGATAGGTGGCTCGCGTGATGCTGTGGGGGTCTTCGAGCATATAGCTGAGGAGCTCGCGGAGGATTTGCCCGTAGAGGTTGTCGATCTGGCTATCCGCCTCGATGACGCGCTGCGCCGCTCCCGTTTCACGGCCCGCATAGGAGGCGAGGCCGAGTCGAAGCTGCTGCTGACAGATGCCGGCCATGCGCGGGATGTCGATGAGCGGCTTGAGCAGCGGCTCGGCGTTGATGCGGAAGGCGAGCTTGGCGATGCCTTCGGCGTAGTCGCCGATGCGCTCCAGCTCGCTGGCGATGATCAACGCCGCGGCGATCCAGCGCAGGTCGCCGGCCAGCGGCTGCTGGGTGGCGAAGAGCAGGATGCACTGCTCCTCGATGCCATAGCGCAGCGCATCGACCTCGCGGTCGCCGGCGATCACGCCCTTGGCGAGGTCGTCGTCGCGTTGCTCCAGCGCGCGCACCGCCTGCGAGATGCTCTTCTCGACCATGCTCCCCAGGGTGATCACATCGTGGCGGAGCGCCTCCAGCCGGCGCTCAAACTGTTCGCGGGGCATTGGCTATCCCAACCGTCCGGTGATATACGCTTCGGTACGATGATCGCCCGGACGCGTAAATACCTGATTGGTCTGGCCGACTTCGACCAGCTCACCGGCGCGATCGTCCCCAAACATGAATACGGCGGTGACGTCGCTCACGCGTGCCGCCTGCTGCATGTTATGGGTCACGATGATAATTGTGTACCGCTCCTTCAGCGCGATCATGAGCTCCTCGATGCGCAGCGTGGCGATGGGATCGAGCGCGGAGCACGGCTCGTCCATCAATATGACTTCGGGCTCCACGGCGATACAGCGGGCAATGCACAAGCGCTGCTGCTGTCCACCCGAGAGGCTATAGGCGCTCTGCTTGAGCTTATCCTTGACCTCGTCCCACAGGGCCGCTTGTCGGAGGCTCTTCTCGACCAGCTCATTGATGCGCCTCCCCGGCACGCCGTGCAAGCGCGCGCCGTAGGCCACGTTGTCGAAAATCGACTTGGGGAAGGGATTTGGCCGCTGAAAGACCATCCCGACGCGGGCGCGGATAGCGACGACGTCGGATGATTGGTTGACGTCGGCTCCATCGACGAGGATCTGGCCCTCAACGCGAGCGTTGGCTATCAGGTCGTTCATCCGGTTGATGCAGCGCAGGAAGGTGCTCTTCCCGCTGCCGGACGGTCCGATGATGGCGGTGATGCTCCGGTCCGGCATGTCCAGGTCGATATCCCTGATCGCGCGGAAACGACCGTAGTACACATTCACTCGCTTAGCGGCCACTCGCGTGGCGCCGGTGGCGCCCAGCCGCTGCCCCGCCGGCACGGCAATGTTAACGAGGCGTTCTGTCGTTTGCTGTATCACTGCTGCATCCCCTGTCACATCGCTGGCGGCCGGCGCGACCTCAGCGTTGCCGCCCCAGGCCGACACTGGCGTTGCGGGTGGCAAGTCGCGCCATCAGGCTGGTCAGGACGACCAGGACGATGAGCACGAGCGATCCCGCCCACGCCTTGGCTTGCCAGTCGGCATAGGGACTAATGGCGTATTGGAAGATCTGCAGCGGCAGGGCCGCGGTTGCCTTGTCGACGGAGAACTGCCAGTATTCATTGCCAAAGGCGGTAAAGAGCAAGGGCGCCGTCTCCCCGGCGACGCGAGCAATGGCTAACATCACGCCGGTGACGATCCCACCGGTCGCGGCGGGCAGCACCACCCGTAGGATCGTCGCCCGTTCGCTAGCGCCCAACGCCAGCGACGCTTCCCGCAGTGTCGCCGGCACCAGGCGCAAGATGCCGACACTGGTGCGCATGATAATAGGGACCATCAGGATACCGAGCGCGAATCCCCCCGCGAGCGCCGAGAAGCGATGCATCGGGATGACCACGACGGCATAGGCGAAGATGCCGATGACGATGGACGGAATACCCGCCAACACGTCGGCCATGAAGCTCACCAGATCGGCGACCGGATTGTCGCCAAACTCTGCCAGGTAGACACCGCCCAGGATGCCGATGGGCACGCCAAGACAGGACGCGAGCAGGATCAGCTCGACCGTGCCGAGGAGGGCATTCGCGACGCCACCACCCACCGCGCCGACGGGCTTGGGCAACTGCACGAAGAAATCGAAGTTGATCGCCGACGCGCCGCGTACCACGATATAGCCGACAATCACCGCTAACAGCAGCAGCAGGAGCACGGTGACGATCAGCAGCAACGCCGACATGACACGATCGAGCAGACGTCGCCTGAGCAGGCGCACCCCCGCGGGACGCGGCGGAGCAGCCACGCCAAGCGTGCTCATACCGTCGCCCCGACGTTGCCGCGCGCGACGCGCCAGACCAACAATCGAGCGATAATGTTCAAGATGATCGTCACGCCGAAGAGGACCAGTCCGACTTCGACGAGCGTCGAAAGATAGAGGCGATCCGCCGCTTCGGCGAACTCATTGGCAATGACGCTGGCCAGCGTGTCACCGAGACCAAAGACCGAGGCGCTGATGTCGTGGTTGTTGCCGATCACCATCGTCACCGCCATGGTTTCGCCAATAGCCCGCCCCAGCGCGAGGACTACCGCGCCGATGATGCCTGAGGCGCCGAACGGAAGCACGGCGCCGCTGATCACCTCCCAGCGCGTAGCGCCCAGCGCGTAGGCAGCCTCGCGCTGGGCTTGCGGCACGGCGGCGATCACATCGCGAGAGATGGCAATAATGGTCGGGACGATCATTATGGCTATGATGCAACCACCGGCCAGCAGCCCGACACCGTAAGCCGGCCCGCTGAAGACAGGGAGGAAGCCAAGCACGTGGCCCAAGGCCGGCTCGACGACCGACCGGAGCACAGGAACCAGCACGAAAATGCCCCACAAGCCGTAAACGACGCTGGGGATCGCCGCCAGCAACTCGGCTCCAAACGCCAGCGGAGCACGTAGCGGACGTGGCGCCGCTTCCGTCAAGTACAGTGCGACCGCCAACCCCAGCGGCGTGGCCAGAATCAGCGCCACCGCCGAGGTCACGACGCTGCCGTAGATGAACGGCAACGCCCCGAACTTCTTGGCAACAGGGTCCCAGGTCCGATTGACCAAAAAGCTCCACCCAAAAGTGTGCAGGGAAAGACCGGACTGCAGCACGAGAACGACCGCAACGCCCAGGACCACGGCCAGGATGGCCAGCGCGCAGAGCAGCGTCAGCACCCGAAATCCGACATCGCCGGCAGTCCCCGTGCGTGAGCCGACGGCGCGGCGCAACACGTCTCGCGCCGCCTCGGTCAACGTCACGTCGCTGCCCCTGGGACCGTACTCTGTGGTCGCAGCCATTAGCTTAGCAGCGGCTTTCCTTGGAAGGTAATCTTGCGGATCTGCGCGCGGTCTAAGGTCACGACCTGATCCGGGAGCGGTGCGTAGAACAGATCCGCGCCGAGCTTCTGCCCGTCGGTGACCATCCAGTCCAGGAGCTGTGCCAGGGCTATGCCCTTATTCTGGTCAGCCTGCGCTTGATAGACGATCACCCAACTGAAGCCACTAATGGGATACACATCTGCCCCCGCGGGATTGGGAAACACCGCTTTCAGGTCGGCCGGCATGTTGCCGGCCGCGCCGGCCGCCGCGGCGGAGGCGCCCGCCACGCTGGGCTCGACGAACTTCCCGTCCTTATTTTGCACGGTCGCATAGCTGATGTTGTTCTGTTTGGAGTACGCCAGCTCGAAGTAGCCGATGCCGCCCGGCACCTGCTTGACCTGACCGGCCACCCCTTCGCTCCCCTTGGCGCCGATCCCGACCGGCCAGTTGACTGAACCGCTGGCGCCTACTTTCGTCTTCCAGGTATCACTCACAGCCGACAGATAGGAGGTGAAGATAAACGTGGTGCCGCTTCCCTCGCTGCGATGTACCACGGCGATAGGCGTGTTCGGTAACTTGAGGTCAGGATTCAAGGAGGCAATCTTCTGGTCGTTCCAGTTCTTGATATCGCCCAGGTAAATGCCGGCGAGCACATCGCCGGTCAGCTTGAGTCCGGACTGAATGCCAGGCAGGTTATACCCTAACGACACCGCCCCCAGGGTAATTGGCACGTGGAGCGCCGGCGCCGGCAGCGCCTTTTCCTGGTCAGCGCTCAAGGGAAAGTCGCTTGCTCCAAAGTCCACGGTGTGCTGCGTAAGCTGGGTCACACCACCCCCGCTGCCGATGGATTGGTAGTTGACGGTAACACCTGAGTTGAGCTGGTGATACTGATCGAATATCTTGGAGAAGAGCGGGAAGTCAAAGGTGGAACCGGCGCCCGTAAGGTTGGCGGCAACCGCGCTAGCGGGCGCTGAAGAGGAAGCCGCCGAGCTGGCGGAAGCGGACGCAGACCCCGACGCGCTTGAAGCGGCTGTTGTCACTGCACTGGCCGACGAGGCCGCTGAACTCGCGGATGTCGCCGCGGGTGCGCTCACAGACGAAGCCGGCGAGCTCGCGGATGTCGCCGGGGACGCACTTGCCGAAGTGGCGGAAGCTGCTGCCGAGGATGCGGTCGCCGCGGACATCGCCGTCGCGCTGCTCCCACTGCCACAGGCGGCCAGCCCCAAGGCGGCGACCTGTGTCGCTCCTATGAGAAGGAGCGCACGCCTTGTCACTGTCATAGAAACTGAGCTACCTCTCCTGAATGCATGCGTACGAATCCTCGCGGCCGCGTGATCGTCACCACGCCCCAAGCCTAGTGACAGAACCTTAAATGCGTCCTAAATGCCTCCTCTTGGCGAGCCTGCCTCCGGGCCGGCAAGCTTCGCCCGTGTTAGACTCGCTAGCGAAGAGTCACGGGGAGAACCATGCCGTCGGCGCGCGCGCGCGTCTTACTGGTCGAAGACGAGCCCGCCTTCGTCGATGCGCTGCGCTTTCAACTCCAGCGCGAAGGCTACGAGGTGCGAGTGGCGTCGGACGGCGCGACGGCGATCGCGGCGGCGCGACGGACCAAGCCCGATCTGGTATTGCTGGACTTGATGCTGCCCGGCATCGACGGGCTGGAGGTATGCCGCCGGGTCCGCCAGGAGAGCTCGGTCCCGATCATCATGCTGACCGCCAAGACGTCCACCACCGACAAGGTAGTTGGCCTGGAACTGGGCGCCGACGACTACGTGACCAAGCCGGTGCAACTGCGCGAGCTCATGGCGCGCGTCAAGGCCGCGCTGCGGCGGGCGCAATTGCCGCCATCCACCGAGTCGCCCACTGTTCTCACGGTCGGCGAGCTGCGCATCGACCTCGGCCGACACTCCGTATTTATCGGCGAGCGCGAAATCCCGTTGCGCGCCAAGGAGTTTGACCTGCTGACGTTCCTGGCGCGACACGCCGGCCAGGTGCTGTCGCGAGAGCAGATCATGCGACGGGTCTGGGGAGTCGACAATCCCGAAGATAGCCGCACCGTCGACGTCCACATGCGCTGGCTGCGAGAAAAGATCGAAGCAGAGCCCAGCCGGCCACGGCTGCTGCAGACCGTCCGTAACGTGGGGTATCGCCTAGCCGGATAGGAGGCGGTCCGCTGCGATTCAGTCTGCGCCTGCGTATCGTTGCCAGCCTGGGAGTCAGCACGGCAGGCATTTGCCTGGCGATGGCGATGGTGCTCACGTCGGGACACCTGGGCACGGCTCTCGTATTCGGGATCGTGGGCGGCGCTGCCGCGTCCCTTATTGGTGTGTTGATTGCCCGCACCATTACCTATCCTCTTGCTGCACTCACCCGATCGGCTGAGGCTATCGCCAACGGCGCGACCAGCGCGCCGCTGGGCCTTGACTTCCCTGGCCGCGAGATGGCCCATCTGGCCACGACCTTCGACCGCATGGCGCAGGCGCTCCGTCAAGAGGCCGCGCTGGCAGCCGAACAGCGCGACACCCTGGGCGCGGTGCTGACGACGATGGCGGACGGTGTCGTGCTGCTCGACGCCACCGGCCACACGCGCCTGATCAATCCGGCCGGACTGCGCATGCTCAGCCTGGTCGAGGACTCGCGAGCGGGGCGCCCCTTCTTCGAGCTCGCGGCCGATCACGAGATCGTCGCCATCGCTGACCAGGCGCTGCACGGTGAGACCGCCGATATCGTCGTCGAGCTGGAGCGAAACATGCGCACCCTGCAGATCCACGCGGCGCCCTTGCGCTCGGACGAGGGCGGGGCGTTGCTGCTCTTGCACGACCTTACGGAGCTGCGCCGCCTCGATCAGGTACGTCAGGAATTTGTGGCGAATGCGTCGCACGAGCTGTTGACCCCTATCGGCACGGTGCGCGCGCTCGCCGATACGCTGGCCCACGGCGGGCTGGAGGACCGCAAAGCGGCGAGGCGCTTCCTCCGACGGCTGCAAATCGAGGCCGACCGCCTCACGGTTCTCGTGCGCGACCTCCTCGACCTGGCGCAGGCGCAATCCGGTGAGCTACGCCTGACACTGGAAGAGACGGATGTCCGCGCGGTCGTCGCCACCGTGGCCGAGCGCATGCAGGCGCGGGCAGCCAAGGCAGGGATCGCCTTGTACAGCCACTATGCGACCGACCTCCCTCCCGTATTTGCCGACGCGGGGCGACTGGAGCAAGTGCTGATGAACCTGCTGCATAACGCTGTCAAGTTCACGCCGGAAGGTGGCAGCGTCCAGATGACGGCGCGAGCGACGGCGGAGGAAGTCGTGATGCAGGTGATCGACACGGGAGTGGGCATCGCCTCGGCCGACCTACCACGAGTGTTCGAGCGCTTCTACAAGGTGAGAGCGGCGGCGGTCGGGACGAGCGGTGGCGGCACCGGTCTGGGCCTGGCCATCGCTCGGCACCTGGTCCAGGCGATGCGCGGACGCATCTGGGCGGAGAGTGAGCTCGGCCACGGCTCGACGTTCAGCGTCGCCCTACCGAGCGCGGACACGGCGCTCATGGACGGCGTCGACCGGCTGCCCGCCACAACGCGAGCATTGGACGAAGAATTACCGGCTCCCGAGCCAGTCAGGGTCGCCGAGCCCGAGAGTCAGCCCAACGTGTCACGACTGGCCGGGTAGACCCTTCCGAACCCTCCCCCGACGCATCGGCGCCTCTTAACCACAGCTTAAGCCCGCGGCGGACAACCAAGGCTCGCTTAAGGTGGGGCCTCTAGCCTAAGCCGTCGCGCTGGGGACTGCGTGTCCCCGGTAACTGGCGCGATTGCAAGGAGGCGAGAACTGCACACGGCACCTTTCCTACGATCGATCGTTGGCATGGCAACGGCGTTTACTGCTGTGACGTTCGGCATCCTACCGGCCATGGCCGATCCGGAGCCCGCGACGACGACCCCGATCCAGCATGTCGTCGTCATCTTCCAGGAGAACGTCTCCTTCGACCACTACTTCGGAACCTACCCGGTTGCCGCCAACCCGGCCGGCCAGCCGTCCTTCACGGCGGCCCCCGGCACCCCTACCGTGAACGGCCTCACGCCGGCGCTGCTGACGAACAATCCGAACGCCGCCAATCCCGCCCGGCTGGACCGCTCCCAGGAGATCACCTGCGATCAGAACCACGACTACAAGCCGGAGCAGCAGGCCTTCGACGGCGGCCTGATGGACCAGTTCGTCCAGAACACCGGTACCTCGTCCGCCAAGTGCGATCCGAAGGTGGTGATGGATTACTACGATGGGAACACGGTCACGGCGCTTTGGAATTACGCCCAGCACTACGCGATGAGCGACAACTCGTATGGAACAACCTTTGGGCCGTCCACGCCCGGCGTCCTCAACCTCGTGTCGGGCCAGACACACGGCGCGACGCCCGCCGACGTGACCGTAAAGGGTGACGTGATCGTCGCGAACGGCACGGTGGTAAGCGACCTCGACCCGACCTATGACGATTGCTCCAGTGGCGCCACCGCGGCCCTCGCGGCCAAGAACGTCGGCGATCTGTTGAATGCGAAGGGCGTCACCTGGGGATGGTTCCAGGGCGGCTTCCGGCCGACGAGCACGCAGAACGGCAAGGCCGTCTGTGACGCCAGCACCCAGAACGTCGCGGGCGCCAAGGTCGCCGATTACAGCGCCCACCACAATCCCTTCGCATACTACCAGTCGACCTCCAACCCGCATCACCTTCCGCCGACGGCGATGATCGGTCAGACCGATCAGGCCAACCACCAGTACGACCTGAGCGACTTCTTCACCGCGCTGGACGCCGGCAACCTGCCCGCCGTCAGCTACGTGAAGGCGAAGAAGTACCAGGACGGCCACGCCGGCTACTCGGACCCGCTTGACGAGCAGACTTTCCTGGTCAACGTGATCAATCGCCTCGAACAGTCGCCCTTCTGGAGCAGGACCGCCGTTATCATCAACTACGACGACTCCGACGGCTGGTACGACCATGTCATGGGGCCGATCCTCAGCCAGTCCAGCACCGCCCAGGATGCGCTCACCGGCGCCGGGCGCTGCGGCGCCGCTGCCGGCAGCGCCTACTCGGGGCGCTGCGGTTACGGTCCGCGCCTGCCGCTGCTGGTCATTTCCCCCTTCGCGAGGACGAACTTCGTGGACCACACGATCACCGACCAGACGTCGATCCTGCGTTTCATCGAGGACAACTGGAGCCTTGGTCGCGTCGGCGATCAGTCCTTCGACGCCATCGCCGGCTCCCTGCAGGGAATGTTCGACTTCAACGCTGGTCGTGCCGGCACCCTGCTGCTGGATCCCTCGACCGGCGAGCCGGGTGCGGGGACCGCGACGGCTGGCGGCGCGCTGCAGGCCTCACAACGCGGCACGCTGGCCGGCTCGACCGGCGGCTCGTATGCTGCCTACATCGTGGGCAGTCAATCGGGTAGCGCGATGACGCTGACGCTCTCCTACAGCCCCTTCAACCAGAGCGTCGCCCCGGCCATCGGCGTCAATGTCTATCAGAACGGCTCCTTGCTTGGCGCCACCCCGACGGCCTCCGGAGCCGGCGGTAACGGAACGACCAGCGTGACGGTGACACCGAGTGCAACCGGTGGCGCGGTAACCGTGCAGTTGTTCAACTACAGCCCCGGCACGATCAGCTACTCGCTGACCCATACGTAGGAGTGGGCCGCAGTTGCTGGATGAGCCTGCCCTGAGGAGATTCCAGTGGCGACGGACGCGGCCCCAGCGGGGCGTCCGGCACTGCCGGAGCTCGGCTGTTCCGACGCGCACATCCTGAACGCCGTTGGGAAGGGCTACACGCTCTTCCCGGGGGAAACCGTCGCCGAACTGCGGCACGCCATCGTGAGCGGGCAGACGGTGGCGCTCGCCAATGCCTACACCATCGGCGAGCTGATGAACTACGTACACTTCTGGGTGCGCGCCTCCGTGGCGCGCGGCGGTCCGGCCTGGTAACTCCCCGGCCGTAGACCCAAGTTACAAGGTTTCCCTGAGCTGGTGGAGCACGAAGGCGGCGGCTTCGCTGCAGAGGGCGCAACGGTGACGCCGGCCGGCAGGGAGTCTCGCACCACAGGATAGGCAGCGGTCGTCACGGGCGCTACCTCACCACGCGAGCGAGATCGAGGACGAGGTTGGCGGCATCCAGGAACCGGTTGATCTGGGTCTGGGCGCGCTGATTCTGCAAGCGTTGCAGAGACCAGGCAATGGCGACGGCATCGTCTCCGTCCTCGGCATAACGGTCGGTCCGCTCGATCACGATGTGCGGAAACTTCGTCGGGAAGGTCTGCAGCTCGACGATGCCGCCGGCGCCGACCTCCTGCGATACCGGCCCGCCGGCTGCTTTGAGGCGGACGAAGTTGATCGTCTCCCAGATAAGGGCTTCCACGACCGGCAAGCGGAGCTGATCGCGTGGCAGGCTCGCCGGTGTCGCCATGACACCGAGCCGGTTGGCGTCGTTGGGATAGCGGCGCAACAAGTCCAACCGCTCGCGCTTGCCCTCCAGCAGGTCGTGCAGGCGTCGCTGCAGGATCAGGGAGAACTCCCGCTCCGCCGAGTTATAGCCGGCGCGCTGGCGGGCGCCGGAGAGTGAATCTTTGGGGCGGTGAGTGACGCGATTGAGGACCATCGCTCTCCTCTTATGCCGTTGCCGTTGGCCATTCGCGAGGACGGCTCAAACGGCCACCGCCGAAGCCCCCCTGTGGCTTTCGACCAAGCGCCACTCGCTACCAATTGTGCCTACCGCCATCGTCCTCATCATACGACGTGCCATGCAGTGGCGTCCGTCTTCTTATGCCCCGAAGGGACCTCCTTGGCTCGAAGCTAACGCCCATTTAAGGCAGCTAACTCCCCGTTGAAGGAGGTCGAGATCGACGTTGGCTGGCGGCTAGACCGCTCAGACGACGCGGACCTGGCGGCTGAAGGAGGCGGCGATCAACGCGACGACGGCGAGCGCCGCGAACAGGAGGCTGTGCTTGGCGTGATGCGGGTTGGCCAGCGTTGACCAATAGACGGCCCAGACGGCGGAGATGATGGCCGCCGCGACACTGGCCATCACGAGGCCGCTGCCGCGCCGCATGCCGGTAGAGAGACCAACGAGCACCGGCACGATGGCGACGGTGATGAGGGCCACAATAGTTAGGATCAGCTCACTCCCGCTCACAAGTCACTCCTCACGTTGAAACTAGCTGCCATGTATGACGACAAAGAGCAGCCCGGCTAGACCAATCAGGATACAGTAGTAGGCGAAGGGATCGAGGCGTCCAAACCGGAAGTACCGGGTGAGAAAGCGGACGCTGAGGTAGGCGGTTACCGCGGCCAGGAGGCCGCCCACGACGGCCATCGCCCCAATGCCGCTTGCGGCGCCGAACAGGCTGGGCGTCTCTGCCAGACCGGCCGCGGCGATGATCGGCGTCGCCAGCATGAACGCGTAGTTGGCTGCCTCCTCGTGACGCAAATTGACCAGCAGCCCGGCGCAGATCGTCGCGCCCGACCGGGAGATGCCGGGGATAAGCGCCAGCGATTGGGCAAAGCCGATGGCCGTCGCGTCGCGCCAGGACAGGTCCTTGATGCTGCGCCTGCCTTCCGGCTCCGCGGCCGTCAGCGACCAAGCTGCACCGCCCCCACGCTCCTGTTGCCGCCGCAATCGCTCGCTGAGCAGCATGAGGATGCCGTTCACGATCAAGAAGATGGCAGCGACCAACGGCGTGGCAAACAGCGTCTTCAAGGGCGATTCGAAGATGGCGCCGAGCACAGCGGCGGGGATCGTGCCAAAAAAGAGCATCCAGGCCAGGTGCTCCTCGGGCGTGCGGGCCAACCGGCCGCGCAGCGCGCTCGCCACGAAGGCCCCGATCACGCCACCCCACCGATCGCGGTAGAACACCAGCAGGGCAGCGGCCGTGCCCAGGTGCAGCACGACGAGAAAAGGGACAAAGGTCGGCGAGCGCTGGACATTCCCCCAGCCCAGGAAGTACGGCAACAGGACGGAATGCCCGAGACTGCTGATCGGGAAGAGCTCCGAGAACCCTTGGAGGATAGCAAGAACGATGGCCTGGCCCCAGGTCAGCACGCCTCGTCGGATCCTCTTTCGGCACGCACGCTCGCGGCCACCAGCGTACCACGTGCAGACGGGCAGCCGCGGCGGTAGGCCCGACTGGTCGTTGTTAGGGAGCGCGGGCGTCCCGCCCGCCCCGGTAACGGATACTGGTGTGTAGCTCCAGGATTTCCAGAAACCCGTGCCGGTGCGCCACCGGGGCGGGCGGGACGCCCGCGCTCCCGGGATGCGGCGATGGCTAGCTCAACGGCTTTAGCCTGACTTAAGCTGTGAGTGGTCTACTCAGGCTGGTCTTCGCGGCGGGATCAACCTCTCCTCCTCCGCCGCCGCGAAGACCCCACCCCGTCGGCCCGTCAGCGACCACTCGAGCCGAAGCCAGCCTCCCCGCGCTCGGTAGTGTCGAGCGCCGGCACTTCCTCCACCGTCACCGCCGGCACGGCCTGGACCAGCAGTTGGGCGATCCGGTCGCCGGCCATGATTCGGTAGGGCTCGGTGTGGGTGTTCAGGATCGTCACCCGAACCTCGCCGCGATAGGTCGTGTCAATCACACCACCGAGCGTGGTCAGGCCGGCACGAGCGGCAAGTCCGCTGCGGTCCCACACCAGGCCGACGTAGCCATCGGGCACGGCTATCGCAATGCCGGTACCGAACACGTGGCGCTCGCCGGGACCGAGGTCGAAGCTCTCCGACGCGTACAGGTCGATGCCGGCGTCACCGGGGCGGCTATGACGAGGGAGCGTAGCGGACGGGTGAAGCCGCTGCACTTTCAGGGTAAGGGGGGACGCGTCGGCGGTTGGCATGCTCACGAGTAGATGAGCGCCTCGTCGTGCGCCGGCGCGTCGGACGTCGTATCCTCGGGTTCCCGCGGCGACGAGCTCGCGCGCGCCGATGCGACCAGAACGAGAAAGGTAGCAAGCGGCGCACGGGGGGACGCGGCCGGAGCAGACGTAGGAATAGATCGAGGTGTGCTCGCCTGGGCGTGTGTCGTATCGCGTTCCATAGTTGCCTGCATGCTGTCTTCGTCCCGTCGTATATGATCGTTCGGCACCGTAAACTTACGCAACCGGCGTGCCAAAGGTCATTCTCGATGTGCCCGCTCAGTCTTAGGAAGATACTGCAATCGAGGAACAACGGCTTAATGGAGGGAATTGTGGGGGACAGGGACTGCTTGCACCCAGCGGGATTCTATGGCATCGTAGCGGCAGCAGCCGCGCGCGGCCGCTAGGACGAGGATGCCATGATAATCGACGCCCATTGTCATGCCTGGCGCTACTGGCCGTATGAGCCGCCCGTGCCCGACCCGACCAGCCGCGGCACGGTGGAACAACTGCTGTTCGAGATGGACCAGCACGGCGTCGACCAGGCTGTCGTCGTCTGCGCTCGCATCGACCATAACCCCGACAACAACGACTACGTTGCCGGCTGCGCGGTGCGTTTCCCCGAGCGGCTGCACCAGTTTGCCGACGTCGACTGTTCCTGGATGCCGTCCTACCACGCGCCCGGCGCCGCCGAGCGGCTGGCGCAGTCGGTCGCTCGCTATCGCTTGAAGGGCTTTACCCATTACGTCAAGTCCGACGATGACGGGTCCTGGTTTGGGGGTGAGGAGGGCCAGGCCTTCTTCTCCACCGCTGCGCGCCTGCGGCAGATTGCCAGCCTTTCCATCCCGGCGCTCCTGCAGCCCGCGGTGCGGCGACTTGCCGAGCGCTTCCCCTCCGTTCCTTTCCTCTGCCATCACATGGCCTTCGCGCGGGTCGCCGAGCCGGCGCTGCTGACGGAGATACTGCGCTCCGCTGAGCTGCCGAACGTCTACGTCAAGCTGTCCGGCTTTCACTACGTCTCCGACATTGCCTGGGGCTACCCCTACGAGGATTGCGCTCCAGTGGTGCGGGGCCTGTACGAGCATTTCGGTCCGGACCGCCTCTGCTGGGGCTCGGATTATCCGGTGGTCCGCACGGCGATGACCTACCGCCACGCGCTGGAAGCGTTCCGCGGCCACTACGATTTCATCCCGGCGGACCACAAAGCGCGCATCCTGGGCGGCAACCTTCAGCGCCTGTTGACGGAGCGGACCTGAGCGGGAGCTTTGCCGCAACAGTCGGGCCATGGGGCCGGCTTCATAGGCGAATCGTGAAGGTTTGCATCGACCGGGCAGCGGGGGGAGGCTACGATGGTAGGTGGCAAGGTGGCGACCCCGGCGGACTGGACGTTGCCGGACTCGGGTGGGATCTACCTTCGCGGCAGTGTTATCGAGCTGCTGCCCGACCCCCTCTCGCCGCTGTTCGCCACGCTGGCGCTGCCGGAATGGAACGCCGCCATGGCGGAGCTGGGGCGTCGCCTGGGCATCGCCTTCGCCATCCCTGACGATATGCTCACCACCATCAACGGCTACGCCTACGCGCACATCGACGTCCATCTCACCGCCGCGCAGAACCTAAGCCTCCTCAAGCTGCTGCCGCGACTCGCCCGGATGCTGCGACGGTCGCGACCACGCTGGGAGGGTGAGGCGCGACCGGCCTACGCGCGCGTCGTGGCGCGCTGGGACACGACGGACCTGAAAGCTGCTCCCGCCGACCAATTGCTCCGAGGTATGCGGGAGATCGTCGCCGCCGCCGCCCGGCACTATCTGGTCATCCAGACCGGCGTCCTCATGGCGGCCTACCTGACGGAGGCCCTCTTCGCGACAGCCTACGACCGGGTCATCAAACGTCCCGGCGACCCGCCCGCGCTGACATTCCTGCTGGGCTTCGCCAGCACGCCCATCCGGGCGGAGCAGTCGCTGCACGACCTCGCAACGTGGGTGCGCGGCCAAGACCGGCTGGCGGCGTATCTGGCACAGGCGCCGAGCGGTGAGATCGCGGCGGCGCTTGACGGTCCGGCGCCGGCGGACGTGGTGGAAAGGGACTGGCGGCAATTCCGACGCCGTCTTCTTGATCACCTGGCCCGCTTCGGCCACACTATTTACGACCTGGACTTCGCCAAGGAAGTGCCGGCAGACCACCCTGCACCGGTGCTGGAGACGCTCAAGTTTTTCCTGAGTGGCCAGGGCGCCGATCCGTACGAGCGCCAGCGTACGGCGTCTGCCCGGCGCGAGCAGGCGACGCGGTTGATGCTGACGACACTGGGCAATCCGCGCCGGCTGCTGTTCCAGGTGCTGCTGCGCCCGGCCCAAGAATACGCGCCGCTGCGCGAGGACGCGCTGGCCGACGCGGGCCTGGGCTGGCCGGCGCTGCGACGCCTCGCCGCGGAGTTGGGACGGCGGCTGACGGCGGCGGGCGCAATCGAGCGGGCGGACGACGTGCATTGGCTTACCTCCGCAGAGCTGCGGGAAGCAGCGATCGCGCTAGATGCTGGCCGGCCGCCGGCGAAAAGGCGCGACGTTGTGGCAGAACGGAGCGCACGATGGATGGCACAACGCCGGGTCGCCCCGCCAGCCTCCTTGCCGCTGCGCGAGGGGGCCAGCGCCCCGGGCACTGCCATGAGCATGTGGATGCCGACGAAGACCAGGCAGTCCGAGGGCAATGTCATCCGGGGGATCGGCGCCAGCCCGGGGTGGGCAGTTGGGACTGCGCGCGTGCTCCGCGGCCCCGAGGAGTCCGGTCAGCTACAACCGGGGGACATTCTGGTGGCGCGCATCACCACGCCGGCCTGGACGCCGCTGTTCGCCCTGGCGGCAGGCGTGGTGACCGACGTGGGCGGGCCGCTCAGACACAGCTCCATCGTCGCTCGCGAGTACCACATCCCGGCGGTCCTGGGCACGGGCGTGGCGACGGAGCGGCTGCGCAGCGGGCAGCGGATCGTGCTGGACGGCGATGCGGGAACGGTGGAACCGCACACGTGACCCCCACGACCAGCAACGCACCCTTATCGGACCGGCGCGGGGATGCTCGACCTAGAAACCGATGGGTGAGAGCAGGCGGCACGATCTAACGGTCGCGATCAGCGCCAGTCGCGCGGCTCAGCCGCCCGTGTTCTGAGGAGGAAATAGAGCTAGCCACCGCGAGCAACGTGTTCGGCGTAGTGCCGGCCCCAGTGGGGATGCCTGCCGTCGACGTCGTCGAAGCCGTATTCATCGGCCAAGTCCCACGAGGTCAGCGCTTTGCCCGTCTTGGCGGCTACGTTGGGATCGGCCGCTAGGGACACCACTGCCCGCCCGACATAGAACGGCGTCTCGGAAGCGATGAAGTGCGGGTCCTGCTTCGCCGCTTCCTGCCACGTGGGCTCGGTTACGCCGAAATGCTCGAGCATAGCTTCGGATCGGAGAAAGCCGGGCGTGAGGGCCAGCGCGGTGACGCGGCGAGGACGTAGGTCCGCAGCCATGGCCTCGGCCAGGTGGATGGCGGAGTTCTTGGCAAGGCTGTAATAGAGGTTGCCGCGATACGTGTAGGTGTTCCCGTCGGTAATCTCGATGATGAGGCCCTGACCCTGCTCGATCATGAGCGGAGCGCCGTAGTGGCTGGTGATGATGTGTGACCACACGGCACGCTCCTGCATCAATAAGCCGTGGCGTAAGGAGTGCTCCCAGAAGGGCTGCTGCCAGTTGGTCAGCTCATCACCGCCCCAAACGTCGTTCACCAGCAGGTCGAGCCGGCCATTCTGCTCGCGTCCTATGCGCTCGAACAAGGATTTGACGTCGTCTTCGACGGTGTGGTCCACTCGTATGGCGATCCCGACACCGCCGCGAGCATTCACGAGCTCCGCCGTCTCTTCGATGGTTTCGGAGCGACCTGCCGTGGCGGGCTTCCCGCGCACGCTCCGGCCGGTGGCATAGACGGTGGCGCCCGCCTCACCCAGGGACACGGCGATCCCTCGCCCGGCCCCGCGCGTTGCGCCGGCAACCGCCGCTACCGTGCCGCGCAGGTTTGGCGCGACCCAATGACCGGCCGTCACCGGCCGTAGTTGGAGGGAACTCAACGACACGCTCCTCTCGGCGAAGGTAGCCACAGCGTAGAAAGTATGGCAGCACTATGCCGGGTCTTACAGAGCGAGCAATAAGGCCCGGCGAGGGCATTGGCGGGATCCAGGGCGACCACAGTAGCGGTTACCCTTCCGCCGAAGGCCGCAAGTCCTCGCACATCCTTACATCGCTCACTCCGTCGCAGGTCCCGAAGTGAACGACGTTGGATCGCCGGGTTGAGCGATTTCCAGGGACATTTGTGGTAGCATTGGCGGGGGTGAGTGGCGATGGCCGTCGAGCAACTGGTCCATGCCCAGGTTGCGCGCTTGTCGACCGCGGATCTGGCGCGCTCCCTTCAAGAGGTGCTGGGACAGCGCCTGGTGGCAGTGATCGCTGGCGTGCGAGACCACAAGGCGGTGGGCGAATGGGCACGGGGGACGCGCCAGCCGCATCCGGCGAGTGCCCAGCGGCTGCGCCAGGCCTACCAAGTGACTCGGCTTCTGTTGGAAGCGGAGGAGACGGACACCGTGCGCGCCTGGTTCATGGGGATGGATCCGCTGCTGGACGACCGGGCGCCGGCACTGGTCCTGCGCGACGATCCGGCCGCCGTGCTGCGCGCGGCGCGGGCCTTCCGCGCGGGCGCCTGATCGTCCGCGCCGCTCCCGAACCCGAGGAGCCTCTTTATCGGCTGGGTTTCTGTCCGGATCCACTGGTCTGGCCGCCGTGGCGCTTCGCCGGCGAGCAGCGCTTTGACGACCCGTCACGCCTATTCCGCGTGCTCTACACGGCCGAGCAACGGCTCGGCGGCTTCGTGGAGTCGGTCGCTCGGTTCCTGTCTCTTATACACATCTGACGCTGCCGACGATCTTACGCGTGTAG
>CALBSQ010000256.1 GCA_937967325.1 uncultured Chloroflexota bacterium | reverse complement strand
CTGGCGGGGCCACGGGATCAACCTCTATGCCGTTCCCTAACCGCCGTCAACAAAGTACCGATAAGTAAGCGTCATCTTGGGTCGCTTGATGTCGACAGGGGATATACGGCCGCAAAGAAAGTCAACCTGAGCGGCCGACCGAGGCAGTCCGCCGGGCCCGCCAGGCCGTGCGGTTCGTCCTCGCCTGACTGACCGAGGAGGTGGGATCGTGACACGTGCCCCCCTGCTGGAGCGGGATCTGGTGCTGCGTGAAATGGTGGACCGCCTCGTGCATGCTCTGCGTCCCGAACGGATCTACCTCTTCGGATCGAGAGCGCGCGGCGACGTCGGACCCGATAGCGACTACGATCTCCTGGCGGTCGTGCCCGACTCCGATCTTGCTCCGCACCGGCGGGATGTGCTGGCGTTTCGGGCGCTGTGCGGAGTAGGAGTAGCGAAGGACGTGCTCGTCTGGACGTGCGAAGAGTTCGAGTCGCGCAGCCGGGCGGTATCTTCGCTTCCCGCGACGGTGCTGCGGGAAGGGAGAGTCGTCTATGCGGCCTGAGGTCGCGGCAGAGGTTCGCGAGTGGCCGGAGCGTGCTGCCGATGACCTGCGCGAAGCCGAGCACGATCTGACCGCGGCCCCACCCCTCTTACGTGGGGCGGCCTTTCACAGCCAGCAGGCCGCGGAAAAGGCGCTCAAGGCGTTCCTGGCCGCACACGAACGCCCGTTTCCCCGGACCCACGACCTTGACACACTCGGAATTACGGTGGTGGCGCTGGATTCGACCATGGCGGCCCTAGTGGATCGAGCAAGGGATCTTACACCGTATGCTTGGAGGTTCCGCTATCCCGGTGCGCCGCTCGCTCCTGCGGAGCATGAGACCCGCGAGTCGCTCGGCCCAGCCCGCGAAGTCTACGAGGCGATCCTCAGCCGCCTGCCCGGGGAGGTCCGAGCCTGAGCACAGTCGTCCGATCCAACACGCCTACTCCGATTCGGTGGTACCTCCGTCTCCCTAGTCACCAGGCGTGCGCTGATATCGCTCTTCAGGCTCGACCCATTCGGCGTAAGCAGTCGCCTTTTGCATCGCTCGGCGCGAGCGGCCATCAGCGCAAAGCTCGGGGTGTGGAGGAGATCCTCGCCGTCGAGTGGCACCGTGGGCACGGTTAGCAGCGGAGAGGACAGGCGCAACGCATGGGCACGGACATTCCCCTCGGCTTCGGCTCCCACCTCGACGGCTACTACGACGCCGCGCTGGATCTCCAGATGCACGTCTACCAGCGATCGGACGCGCAGTTCGAGCGTTGGGAGCGGCACAAGGATGGGCTCACTACGCCGGAGCAGATCGCCGACTGGCAGCGCTACCTGAGAACGCGCACCATCGAGCTGATGGGTGGCCTTCCGCCGAGCGACACGCCATTGCAGTCGGAGCACACCGGAACGCTTCGCAGCGACGGGTTCGACATCGAGCAGATCATCTTCCAGAGCCTGCCCGACGTGTTCGTCACGGGGAATCTCTACTTGCCGCACGGCCTGCACGGGCCGACTGGTGCGGTCCTTTTTGTGTGCGGCCACGCCGAGCACGCCAAGGCCCACCCGGCCTACCAGGGGGTCTGCCAGCGCCTGGCGCGCAACGGGCTGGTCGTCTTTGCCATAGATCCGATCGGCCAGGGCGAGCGAAAGAGCTACATGGATTCCGCCGGGAACGAGCAGGTGCGGTGGGGCACCGTCGAGCACACCTACGCCGCCTACCAATGCTGGCTCGCCGGCCAGTCCATCGTGCGCTACTTCGTCCACGACGCCATCCGCGCTATCGACTATCTGGTTACCAGGCCCGAAGATGACGCCGCGCGCATCGCCATCACGGGCAGCAGTGGCGGTGGCACGCAGGCGGCCTGGATGATGCTGGTCGAGCCCCGCCTGGCCGCCGCCGCGCCGGGCACGTTCATCACCCGCCGGCGCGAGTACATGTGGACCGGCCAGTCCCAGGATGGCGAGCAGATTCTGTCGGGTGGGACCGCCGCGGGTATCGACCACGAGGACAGCCTCATCGCCATGGCTCCGCGCCCGGTCCTCGTCCTGGCGGCGGAGTACGACTTCTTCGCCTTGGAAGGAACCGTCGCGACCGTGGAGCGGGCCAGGCCGGTGTATCGCCTGCTCGGCAAGGAGGAGAACATCGAGCTCGCTCGCGCCCGCTGCACCCACCAGTACCATCCGGCGCTGGCACAGGCAGCGACGACCTTCTTTGCACGGCATCTCCTCGGGCGCGATGCCGCGGCGGTAGACCACACCGAGCCCCGCCCCTTCTCGGTCGAGGAGCTCCGCTGTACCCGCTCCGGTCAGGTGCTGCTGGATCGGCCCCAGATTCGGCGCGTCTTTGATCTGAACCTGGCGGAGTTCCACGCAACGGCCACGGAGCCGGCTAACACCGCGGCGCGCGCCGACGTTTCCCGCCGCTGGCTGCTTGAGGTCATGCATCGCCATCGCGATCCGCTGCCGGAGTTCTTTCCTCGCTGGCTGCCTGGCCCGAAGCTGCCTGGAGTCTCCGTCCTGCGTGGTTTCTGGCGACCGGAGCGCGGCATCTTGAACGCCGGTATCCTCCTGCGCCCGAGCGATCGAGCGTACAGCGCCTTACTCCTCGCCTGCTTCGACGAGGGGACCGCCGAGTTGGAAAGCCGCCGCGACTGGTTGTTGGAACAGGTCGCCGCGGGCAATGCCGTCCTCGCGCTCGACGTTCGCGGCGCCGGCGCGCTGACTCCCCATGCGATTCGGCCGGGTCGAAACGATGCGCACTCGACGCTCTACAAGCTGGCCACCGATCTGCTCTGGCTGGACGACAGTCTGGCGGCTGCGCAGGTCTTTGATGTGCTCAGGGCGGTAGAATTCTCTTACACCGATCCCGAGATCGCCCTGGGCGCACGGCCGATTCGGCTGTTCGGCAGCGGCCGTGGCGCCTTTCGGGGCTGTCTCGCCGCAGCCCTCGACCCCCGGCTCGAGGCGGTCGAATTCGAGACGCCGTTGCCCGACCTCCAGGCGCTGGTGACCGACAGACTGTATCTGCAGCGTCCTGGCTGGGTCCAGCCAGCGATCGAATACTTGATCCCGGGTCTTGCCGCGCATGCCAGTCTGGCTGACCTGGATCAGCTCCTGGCCGGGCGCCGAATCGCACCCGCCTGACGCCGACTAGCGGGCCCGTTGCCAGGCTCGATGCCCGTTGCGCCCATACCAGCGACCGCGGTATCCCCATCCGGCGGACGGCCCTCGTCAAATGGAAGCGACCGCAGTCGCCCCGGTCGCTTGGCCGCCGATCGCAATCGCGGCCCCAGCGCCGCCACCGCCCATGGCCAATGACTACCTAATAGATTCGCGCCGACATGCCCCCATCAACCACCAAGCTATGGCCGGTGATGTAGGCGGCGTCATCGCTCGCCAGGAAGAGCGCCGCCGCCGCGATATGCTCCGGCTTGCCGATGCCGAGCGGCGCCGGTCGCTCGGCCTGATCTGGAGGTAACGGCCCCTCGGGCTGGATGGGGTAGGCGCTTTCCAGGCGCTTGGTGTTTTCCGCGAGCGGGGTTGCGATGGCGCCGGGGCAGATGGCATTGACCCTGATTTGGTGCCGCGCCACGTCAATCGCCATCTGCCGTGTCAGCCCGATGATGCCCGCCTTTGAGGTCGCGTAGGCCGCGTAGCTGGGGAAGCCGTAGAGACCTTGCACGGAGGAGGTGTTGACGATCGATCCGCCGCCGGCTGCGATCATGTGCGGCAGCACCTCACGGCTGCAGCGGTAGACGCTGGACAAGTTCACGTCCAGCGTGCGCTGCCAGCGCTCGGGCGTCGTGTTGGCGACCGTGCCGCCCAGGTCGACGCCGGCGTTGTTGAACAGCACGGTCGGCCGACCACATTCCTGAGCGGCCCGTCGCACCATGACGATGACCGACTCCTCCTCGGCAACGTCACACTGCACCGCCAAGGCCCGCCCGCCCGCCTGCCGCGCGCGCTCGGCCACGCGCTCGGCGGCCTCTGCCAGGCGGTCGGCGATCACGACGACTGCGCCTTCCTTAGCAAAAAGCTCCACGGTTGCTGCACCGATACCGGACGCGCCTCCTGTGACGATGGCAACTCGGCCTTCCAGTCGTCCCATCTTGATCTCCAACTCTCCAGGTCCTCAGCATCAGTCAACCGGACGCTAAAGCGTCCGGCTCACACAACAAAGCCCCTTCGGGGCTGGCCGGCGGCGCGCTCTTTTCCATGATAGGACTCAAGGCTACCAACCGAAGAGCCCCGTGAGGGGCTTCGTCCTGTGAGCCGGACGCTTTAGCGTCCGGTTGACATGGCCGCTCGACTGGCTGGATGGTACAACGGAGGCGCCGGCGCCACCAGTTGTGCCGCGAGGATTGGCGAAGCCAATGTCGTTTTCGGATAGTCGAGTTCCCTTGCTCCTAGATACCGACATCGGCGACGACGTCGACGATGTCTTCGCGCTGCTCTTGGCTGCGCGACAGCCACAGGTGGAGCTGATGGGTGTGACGACCGTCTATGGCGATGTGAACGAGCGCACTCGCATCGCCCGGAAGCTGCTGCGTCTGGCCGGACGGACCGACGTACCAGTGGTGACCGGCCTCGGCACGACGCTGTCGGGCCGTGACCCTGGGCCGGTGATGTCTTCCGGCCTGGGCTTCGCTACCGCCGACGAGCCGGTCGGAACCGGCGCCAACAGCGGCGCCGTCGCCTTTCTGATTCGGCGGATCAGGATGTCGCCGGTAGCCCCGGTGCTTGTTGCCATCGGTCCCCTGACCAACGTCGGCGCGGTGCTACGGGAGGCGCCGGACATCGTGGGGCGGCTGCGCGCCCTGATCCTGATGGGCGGCCGGCTCGGAGCCGATGCCGCCAAAGGCGAGCACAACGTGAACTCGGACGCCGCGGCGACCCAGATCGTGCTGGAGAGCGCGGCGCCCCTGCGCATCGGCACGTTCGAAGTGACGATGCGAGCGCGCCTGGGCCGTCCTGCTCAGGACCGGCTTCAGCGCAGCGGCGATCCCGCCTGTATGGGGGCGGCGGCAATGCTGGAGCTCTACCTGCACCAGACTGGGCGCGCTGACACGGCGATGTACGACCCGCTCACCTTGTCACTCGCCTACACCGATCAATTCCTCACTATGCACCCGACGGCGCTGAGAGCAACATACGGGCCGGAGCTGGTGCGACTAGACGCCGCCGATTCAGCGACGTCCCCCGTTGATGTGTCCGTAGACGCGGAGCCGGATGCCTTCATCGAGCATCTGCTGCAAACGATCACCGGAGCAATGCCGGCCGAGCAAGGAAGCTAACGTCATTGTGACGCCTGTGCAGAATGGACGCTGCTGGCGAATGCGACAGCGGACCCTCACCCCCGGCCCCTCTCCCGCTCGGCGGGCGAGGGGAGACGCGCTTTCCGTTACGGCCTTTCCCCCGCTTGCGGGGGAGAACGCCCAGAGGGCACCCGAAAGCCGGAGT
>CALBSQ010000255.1 GCA_937967325.1 uncultured Chloroflexota bacterium | reverse complement strand
AGATCGTCGGCAGCGTCAGATGTGTATAAGAGACAGGGTTGATGGCCACGGCGGTGGCCAGGGCTTGGAGGTAGGTCTTGGCGAGGCCGTGGTAGCGCGTGGCGCGGGCGTCGAAGGCGCCGGTCGCCTGGGCGATCGTGCTCTCCACGCCCGCGCGCCGGGCGGCGGCGGCCTGGAAGGCGGGGGCGGCCTGGCGGGCGCGGGCGGCGGCCAGGGCGTCCTGCTCGGCGCGCGGGCGCAGGGTGAGGCGGCGGGGGCGCCTGGCCGCGCAGCCAGTCCGGCGCCGCCTGGGCCGGGCGGTCGAGGGCGTGGCGCCGCGTCTCGCCCACCACCTGCAGCCGGTTCCGCGCCCGGATCGCCGCCAGGGCGCCCATCCCGAGCCGACGCCCACCCGCCCGATTTCGCCAGCAGTGTCATTTATTCGCGGGCTAACGACCTGCCAAGTCCGCCTGCGCGGACTCCCCATAAGGCAGCTCCGCGGTGAAACGGCCAGCCGGGCCCAGCCCGCGAAGGCGGGCTTCGCCATGAAATAGCCCGCGAATTTATTCGCCGGGCCACCGCCGCCACCGGGTGAGCGAAATGGCCGGTCCTGCTTCCCGTCACATTGCACGCAGAGGCCCGCTCTGCTGGCTTCATCGCGACTTGAGTTTAGGTGAGCTACCGCCTTGACCGGAGCAGCAGCGTCACCTCTCGCCGGTTGTGGAAGAGGCTACGGGCGCACAGCACATGGAAGCTCGACGGGAGGGTCGCTCTAGTGCCGTCCAAGAGTTGCCCGAGGTGGCGCGATACGAGCTTGACCGTCATGACGCCGACAGCGCCGGCTTTCAGGCGCCCTGCCAATCGCAGCATGGCAATCGTCCTCTTCGTGTGCTGATGAAACGGCGACGATCACGGAACGAGGTCAACAAAAAAGCCGCGGTCGTACGTCTACGACCGCGGCCACCGGAGTATGCAGCAGCTTCCCACGCACCGCCCTAGCGGTGGGGCGTCAAGAGGCGAAGGAGCTTGTCTGCCTGCTCCGGGCTAGATTCCTGCCACGATGGCTAGAATTGTAGGACACAGCTTCAGGTGCGTCAATATCGGTAGTCCGCCACTATCGACAAGAATCTTGACAAATCGTCTCAGATCGGAGAAAATCGGGCCATGGAACGTATGCGCGACATTCTCACACCTGAACAAGCAGCAGACTATTTGCAGGTCGACCGAGAGACAGTCTATCGCTACATCCGACAGGGCAAGCTCGACGCCTCACGCCTCGGCAGGAACTATCGAATCCCAAGACGGAGCCTGGAGTTCCTGCTCTGGACCACGCGCAGCCGACCGGACATTCCGCTGTGCGACTACAGCAGCGAGGAGATCGCCGACTTCCTAGCCGGCGATGCCCTGGATCCGGCGGCACACGCAATCGTCCAGCGCTTCCACCAGCCGAACGAAGCGCGTGGGAGGGCATGAGCGTTGATGCCCTCACGCTGCTCTTCTTCGATGCCCCCTGCCTGATCGCGGCGGCTGGCTCACCCAGTGGTGGCTCCAGTTTTCTCCTGTGGCTATGTCGCCGGGGGTTGCTTCGTGGCGCTGTTTCGCAGCAAGTGCTCCTGGAGGCTGAGCGCAACATCCAATCCAAGCTCAAGCCCGAAGCCCTGCGCGCCTACCACCAGCTCCTGCAGACGACACCACTGCTCCTGGTCGGCACGCCTTCGCCGGACCAGTTGCGCGGCTACAACGAGCGTATCACTGCGAAAGACGCCCACGTCGTGGCCGCTGCCAGCGCGATTCATGCCGCCTTCCTAATCACTCTGGACAAGCAACTTGGGGAGCAGACTAATGCCATGGGGGAAGCGGTGCGTGCGCTCAGTCTAGGCGCCTTCATTACCACCGTGCTGCCTGGCCACGTGGACTATCCGTCGATCCGGTAAGGCGCATCCCCTCCCCGGTACGATGTCACCCTGCGCCACGCGCGGCGGACCTCACTCATGAGCCCGAGGGTGTTTCCTTCGCCGTCTTTTTGGGCGAGTCTGAAGGCAGTTGCGGTCTGCGCCACAGTGGATTCCTCCGCGCGCGCTACACTGCGTCGGTGTGACGGACGGACGGCCAGCCGCGCGTCCGCGCCATGCTACTCGGCAGCAAGGACGGAATGGGATGGGCTACCTCTTGCGACAACTGCTGGATCGTCAAGCCGAAGGGCGGCCGGTGCGCGTGGGGCTCGTGGGGGCGGGCCGCTTCGGTACCACCGTGGCCGCGACGCTGAGCCAAATGCCGGGAGCGCGGCTGCTGGCCGTCGCCGATCTGGATGCCGCTCGCGGCCAAGCGGCGCTGGAGGCGGCCGGGTGGAAGTCCGACGACATCGTCCACGGTGAGGCGTCCGGTGCAACGACGATGGGCCGGCCCGCGCTCACGGATGACGCGGCGGCGCTGGCCTCGTTCTCTCTCGACGTGCTGGTTGAGGCTACCGGTCAGCCGGACGTCGCCGCGTCGGTAATTCCGGCGGCGCTCTGGTCTGGCATGCACGTGGTCAACGTGGATGTCGAGGCAGACGTCTTATTGGGAGCGACGTTCCGCCGGCTCGCCGACCAGGCCAATCGCGTCTACTCCCTAGCCGACGGTGATCAGCCGGCCTGCATCGTGCGGCTGGTGGACTGGGCGCGATCGCTCGGCTACCGTGTCGTTGCCTGCGGCCGCGGCACTAAGCGCTTCCCCTACGACCGCGCCGGCCTACCCGAGGAAGCCTTTGCCCGTTTCGGCTTCGGCGAGGACTTGGTGCGGCGGCGACGCTTCAATGCCCAGATGTACAACTCCTTCCGCGATGGGTCGAAGGCCCAGATCGAGATGACCGCCGTTGCCAACGTGCTGGGCATGCCGCCGGATCGGCGCGGCATGCACGAGCCATCGACAGGCTTGCGCGATCTGCCCGTCCTCATGTCGTTGCGTGGTCAGGGAGGACTACTCGAGCGGGAAGGCGTGGTCGACCTGGCCAACGCGGTTGCCGCCGATGGACATACCGTCATTGCCGATGCGCAGGCGAACGGCGTATGGGCAGTTCTTGCCACCGACAGCCCGATTCTGCGCGAGGACCTCCCTTTCTTCGAGTTGCCGGCTTCGCCGGAGTCTGGCAACGCCCTGCTCTTCCGCCCCTACCATATGCCCGGCGTGGAGACACCGCGCTCCATCGCAGAAGCCGCCCTCCTCGGCATTGCCACGGCGGCGCCACTACCGGTACCGACGGCAGACGTGGTCGCTTACGCCAAGCGCGACCTGGCGCCCGGGGAGCGACTCGACGGCAGCGGCGGCCGCACCGTCTACGGCCTGATCGAGCGAGCGGAGGTCGCGGCCAGGGAGCGCCTGCTCCCGTTGGGCCTGGCCAATCGCGTGGTCCTGCGCCGGCCGGTGGCCGTTGACCAGCCCATTACCTACGACGATGTCGTTCCCAGCGACTCACCGGCCTGGCGGCTCCGCGCCCAACAGGACGTACTATTGGGGAACGGCTGAGGGAGGAGGCGCCGTTGCCCGCAAGCTTCATAGCCGTTGATCTGGGCGCGGAGAGCGGCCGCGTCATGCTGGGATCGCTCGACACCGGGAAGCTGGAGCTGTCCGAGGCGCACCGATTTGCCAACGTGCCCGTGCAGGTTGGGAACAGTCTCTATTGGGACATCCTCCGCCTCTATGGCGACGTCACAAATGGGCTGACCAGAGTCGGGCAGGAGCAGGGCAAGGCGGTTGCTTCTATCGGCATCGATGGCTGGGGCGTCGACTTTGGCCTGCTGGGGGCTGATGGTGAGCTGCTCGGAAACCCCCGCCACTACCGGGATCATCGCACCGACGGCATGCTGGAGGCGGCATTTGCGCGGGCGCCGCGAGAGGAGATCTTCGCCGCCACGGGAATCCAATTCATGCAGATCAACACGCTCTATCAACTGCTGGCGATGGCGCGCGGTCGGAGTGCCTCGTTGGCCGCGGCCCGGACGTTCCTCATGGTGCCTGACCTGCTCAACTACTGGCTTACCGGACGCGCGGTGGCGGAGTTCACCAACGCCACGACAACGCAGATGCTGGACTACCGCGGCGGCTGGGCCACGACCCTGCTGGACCGCTTGGGTATTCCAACGCACATCCTGCCGTCTATCGCGTTGCCCGGTACGCTGCTCGGTGACCTACGGGTCTCGGTGGTTGCCGAGACGGGACTGCGCGGCGTCCCAGTGGTGGCGCCTGCCACCCACGATACCGGCTCCGCCGTCGCCGCCATCCCGCTGACTGGTCACAATGCCGCATACGTCAGCTCCGGCACCTGGTCAATTGTGGGCGTCGAAGTCGAGCAGCCAATTATCACGGCGGCGAGTCTGCAACAGAACTTCACCAACGAGGGCGGGGTCAACGGCACGTTCCGCTACTCTAAGAACGTCATGGGATTGTGGCTGCTGCAAGAGTGCCGGCGTGCCTGGGCACGCAGCGGCGCCAGCTCCACCTACGAAGAGCTGCTCGCGTCCGCCGAGGACGCGCCGCCGTTCGTGGCGCTGGTCGATCCGGATGCGCCCGGCCTGCTGAATCCCTCGAATATGCCGGTGGCCCTGGCCCGGCGTTGCGCCGAGACGGGCCAGCCACTGCCGCCCGGCCCACCGGCGCTGACGCGCTGCATCCTGGAGAGCCTGGCGCTGAAGTACCGCCACGTGCTCGAGGCCATCGCCGCCGTCCGCGGCACGGCTGCCACGGTCGTCCACGTGGTGGGCGGCGGCAGCCGCAACCGTCTGCTCTGCCAGATGGCCGCCAATGCTACCGGCTGCCGCGTGGTGGCCGGGCCGGTCGAGGCCACGGCAGCCGGTAACGTGCTCGTCCAGGCCATCTCCACCGGGCATCTCGCCTCGCTCGCCGATGGACGGCGCCTCATTCGCGACTCCTTCAACCTGGAAACCTACGAGCCGGCAGACAGCGCGGCATGGGAGCAAGCCTATCAACGCTTCAAGGCCCTGTTAGCACTGGGAGCCGCGAGGCCCGGTAGATAGGATGCCCTAAACGATAGAACAGGAGCCATCGTGCTACAGCATGCGATCCAGAACCAGATGACCGAGTGGACGTTTCGGTCGGGTCAGCGTTACGCGGACCCATTCCACGACGTCGAGCTGGACGTCGTGGTCATGGCGCCCGATGGCAAAGCGTGGCGCGTGCCGGCTTTCTGGTCTGGCGACCAGGCCTGGCGGGTGCGCTATGCCAGCTCCCAGGTCGGCTTGCATCGCTACGTCACCGTGTGCTCGGATGCCGGCAACAGCGACCTGCACGGCCAGGAAGGCGGCGTGGAGGTCGCTCCGTACGCCGGGACCAATCCGCTCTATCGGCATGGTCCCCTGCGCATGGCGGCGAGCCGCCGCTACCTGGAGCACGTGGACGGCGCCCCGTTTTTCTGGCTCGGCGATACCTGGTGGATGGGGCTTTGCAGCCGCCTGCGCTGGCCCCACGACTTCCGTCTGCTGACCGCCGATCGTGTGGCGAAAGGGTTCACCGTCATCCAGATCGTGGCCGGCCTCTACCCCGACATGCCGGCTTTCGATCCGCGCGGCGCCAACGAGGCCGGCTTCCCATGGGAGGCCGACTACGAGCGGATCAATCCCGCCTACTTCGATGCGGCCGACTTGCGCATCGCCTCACTGGTTGACGCCGGCCTGGTCCCCTGCATCGTCGGCTGCTGGGGCTACTTCGTGCGCTGGATGGGCGCGGAGCGCATGAGGCAGCACTGGCGCTATCTGGTCGCTCGCTACGGCGCCTATCCGGTGGTGTGGTGCCTGGCCGGTGAGGCGACCATGCCCTACTACCTTTCGGAGGACAAGGGCGGCGACCGGCTGCTGCAGCGACAGCAATGGGCCGACCTGGCCGCCTATGTGCGGCGGATCGATCCGTACCAGCATCCGGTCACGCTGCACCCCACCTCCCCGGCCTCGTCGCGCGATCAGGTCGGCGATGCCGCGCTGCTGGACCTCGACATGCTGCAGACCGGCCACGGGGACCGCGAGAGCGTCAAGCCGACGGTGACCTGCGTGGCGCGATCGTATGCCAGCGAGCCGGTGCTGCCGGTGATCAACAGCGAGGTGTGCTACGAGGGCATCCTGGAAGCCAGCCGGCAGGAGATCCAGCGGCTGATGTTCTGGGCCTGTGCGCTCTCGGGCGCCGCCGGTCATACCTACGGCGCCAACGGCATCTGGCAGGTCAACACGCGCGAGCGACCTTATGGCCCATCACCGCACGGCTTCTCCTGGGGCGACACGCCTTGGGAAGACGCCTACCAGTTGCCGGGATCAGCCCAGCTCGGCCTGGGCAAGCGACTGCTGGAGCGCTATCCCTGGCATCGCTTCGAGCCCCATCAGACCTGGGTCTCGCACGCGGCAGGTCCCGACAACTTTCTGCGCCCCTACGCGGCCGGCATTCCCGGCGAGGTCCGCGTCATCTACTTCCCCTGGGGAACCGCCTGGATGTGGATGTCCGCCGGCTTCACGGTTACGGAACTTGAGTCCGGAGTCGGCTACCTCGCCTACTTTTTCAACCCGGTGAACGGTGAGGAGCACGCCTGTGGCGACGTCGTGGCCGATGCTGCCGGCAACTGGAAGATTCCGCATCCGCCGGTATTTCAAGACTGGGTGCTGGTGCTGGAATCTCGGGGGTGAGGTCCCCTTTGCGTGCCGCGCCGGAATCCCGCTATGCTGACCTGGTTGTTCGAGGCAGGAAAGAAAGCTACGGAGCGGGCGATGGAAAGCAGATGGGTTGAGGCGGAGGCGTCCGCGCAGCCGGAGCTGGAGGGACTGCTCTATGCCTCTCGGTTGGTTGGGGCCGATCAGCGCCTCGTGGTGTGGGGCGGCGGCAACACGTCGGCCAAGGTGACGGAGACGGATTTCCGAGGCCGGCAGGTCAGCGTGCTGCGGATCAAAGGCTCCGGGTCGGACCTGCGTACGATCCAACCGCGCGACTTCCCGGGTGTCCGTCTGGACGACCTACTGCCACTCCAGACGCTCGCGACCATGACCGACGAGGAGATGGTGGCCTATCTCGCCTACACCTTGATGGAGCCGGCCTCCCCACGCCCCTCCATCGAGACGCTGTTGCACGGGTTTCTGCCTCCCCGCTTCATCATCCACACGCACGCCGACGCCATCCTGGCGCTGACCAACACGCCCAACGGGCGTCGCTGGGTCGCCGAGGCGCTTGGTTCCGGCGCCGTTTGGATCGACTATCAGCGGCCCGGCTTCGCGCTGTCGAAGCGTGTCGGCGAGGCGTTTGCCGGCACGCCCGGTGCGACGTCGATCATCCTGGAAAAGCACGGTCTCATCACCTGGGGGGCGAACGCCCGCGAGGCCTATGAGGACACCATCGCCATAGTCACCCAGGCGGAACAGTTCATTGCCCGGCAGCGATCGACCAGCATGTCGCCCCCTGGCGCAAGGGCGGAGGGGCTCGACGCGGCGGCACGCCGCCGCATGTTCGTGGCCGTCGCCCCGCTCATCCGTGGACTCGCCGCGCGCACGACGGCCGGTGGCGACGTGTTGCCGCCCAGCCAGACGCTGGAAGTGCCGGCGTCCGGACGCGTGGTGCTCCGCTTTGACGACGCGCCCGATGTGCTGTCGTTCGCCTCCGACCCACATGCCGCGCGTCTCTCCCAGATCGGTCCGGCGACGCCGGACCACCTGATGAACACCAAGCGCACGCCGCTCTACGTCCCCCTGTTCCAGGTGGAGCAAGCGGCAGACGAAGGCGCCGCTGTCGCGGCTATCGAGCAGGCGCTGGAGCCGGCCTGGGGAGCCTGGGCACAGGAGTACGTGTCTTACGTCCAGATATGCTCTGTCGCGGCCAAAGCGGCGCCGGCGCCGGTCGATCCGCGCCCGCGCGTGCTGCTCATCCCGGGACTTGGGATGGTTGCCCTGGGCCGTGACGCCAAAGCGGCGCGCGTGGCGGCCGACATCTACCACCACGCGGTTGCCACCATTCGCGATGCTGAATCGGTGGACCGCTACGACTCGCTGAGCGCGCAGGACTGCTTCGGCGTCGAATACTGGCCGCTAGAGCTGTACAAGCTGACGCTGGCGCCGCCCGAAGCCGAGCTGTCGCGTCGCGTCGCGCTGGTGACGGGGGCCGCCGGCGGCATCGGGCGCGCCATTGCCATCCGCCTCTGCCAGGACGGCGCGCACGTGGTAATAAGCGACGTCAATCTGGACAGCGCCTGCCAACTGGCGGAGGAGCTGAACAGGCGTCACGGCGCCGGTAGGGCCATCGCCGTGCGCTGCAACGTGGCGGACGAGGCGGAGGTGCAGGCCATGTTTGCCGACACCGTGGCCGCCTTCGGCGGTCTGGACATCCTGGTCTCCAACGCCGGCATCGCGCCATTCAGCGCGCTCGACAAGCTGAGCCTGACGGAATGGCAGCGCAGCCTGGACGTCAACGCCACTGGCCATTTCCTGGTGACGCGCGAGGCCATTCGCCTCTTCAAGCGGCAGGGCATTGGGGGCAACATCATCTTCGTGGTGACCAAGAACACCATGGCGCCTGGCAAGGAATTCGGCGCCTATTCCGCCGCCAAGTCGGCGCAGGCGCAGCTCGCCCGCGTCGCTGCCATCGAGCTGGGCGAGTTCGGCATCCGCGTCAACATGTTGAATCCCGACGCCGTCTTCCGCGGCTCGACCTTGTGGTCGGAGGAGCTGCGTCGGGCGCGCGCCTCGGCGCACGGTATTTCGGAGGAGGGGCTCGAAGACTTCTACCGCAAGCGCAATCTGCTCGGGGTCGCTATCTTTCCGGAGGACGTGGCCGAGGCGGCTTGGTGGCTGGCCACCGACCGCTCGCGCAAGACCACGGGCACCGTAATCACCGTGGACGGCGGTGTGGCCGCGGCGTTCCCACGGTAGGAGGTGGAATCCATGGAATGGTGCGCCTACCGTCAGGTGACCGGCCCCACTTCGGTGGGCCGGCGTGCCCCAGGATAGCGCGTTGGCGGCGCATTCAGTACCGGTGAGCCACACCGACATCTCGACTCGTCGAGAGGCCTCTTCTTGCTCCGCCCCTGGCGCTAATAGCTATGGCCGGCGTAGGTGCGGGCGCCGCGGACGAGGAGGCGTTGGGGATCCTCGACGGCAGCCAGGTCGTCGGCGCTGTGATATCCGATCGTCATGCTGGTCCGCGTCTGCTGGGTGCGGTTGTGGCCGACGCCGTGCCAGAGCAGACTGTCGATGGCGAGCAGCCCGCCGGCCGGCAGCTCGACCCGCACGACCTGGTCTGCGAGCCCGGCGCGGGCAACGGCGTCACGATCTCGCGCCCAGGGCAGCAGGTGGCTGCCGGGCACGAGCTGAGTTGCTCCCTTTTCGCAGGTGGACTCCTCGAGATAGAAGAGGACCGTCACGATGGGACGGCTCCACTGCGGCACGTCTCGATGGAGCGCCTCCGCGCGTGGGTCGGGGAGGCGCAACGTGGCGTGGTTGTGGCGGTTGCGCAGCAGCTCGATGTTGGGTCCGAGGAGATCCTCCAGCGGGTCGAGCACCCGCGGGCTGGTGACGGCGGTCCGGAAGATCGGCGCCCGGTCCAGGATGTTGGAGAGGCGTACGATCCGCCCGCTCGTGTTGCGCACGACCGGTTCCACGGCGTGCTCGATGTCATGCTGGATCGCGTCGTTCAGTGCTTGTACCGTTTCCGAGTCGAACATCCCCGGCAGCTTGACGTAGCCGGTGAGGCGGAACAGCCAGACTTGCTCTGGTGTCAGGACCAACCTATTCTCCTTTGCTTGCCTGCCGGCCGCTGAGCGTTTCCTGGCGCGCTCTCGTTGAGCCACCGCTGAGCTAACCGGCACGATGTCATCGGCTTCCTAGCCCCCAAGCCGTGCAGAGTGCCAGGACAGAGCACATGATAGCCAGCACGTCGCTAACGAGCTGTCGCCATTCTACCCCACTGTTACCTGGAGGGCGGGGACATGCTCCGGAGTCTGTGGAACGAGGCCTTCGCAGCGCTCCGACTCTCCGATTCCGGCTACTACGATGAGACCTCGGCGCTTCAACGGTCGAACGCGGTCCTTGGATTTGACACCCCCAGGCGGTTGCTCTATGCTCACCCCACCAGCGCAATGGCATCGTCGTGCGACCATGCACGGTTGCTGGTCTCGTTTCGACGGTCCATGGTTGCCTGGCGTGTTCACTGACCTTGGTGCGCCATAGGGGAATGGAGTCGATATGCAGGCCGCTTCAGTGCAACGGCGAGCCTTTCTGCGGCATAGCGCCGCGACCGCGCTGGGCCTTGTCGGGACGGCGCTCCTGGCTGCCTGTGGCGGCGGCGCGCCGGCGGTGACGGCTGTTACGACGGCCTCGGCCGCCAGCGCGGGGAGCGCCGCCGCCTCGGCTGTGCCAACGTCCGGCGCCGCGACAACGGCGAGCGCAAGCGCGGCGCCGTCGACCACGACCTCGGTCGCGACGGCGACGAGCGCCGCGCCGTCCACCACGGCCAGCAGCGCCGCCGTGGCCCAGAGCTCAGCGGCGCCCGCAGGCCAGAAGGTCACGATCGAGCACCTGGATTGGTGGGGGCCGACCACGCCGGTGCTCACGAACTACTTCAACGGGATCAAGAAGGACTTCGAGGCGAAGTACCCCGACGTGACCATCAGCTACGTGTTCGTGCCCAGCGGCACCAGCGGCGTGCGGGAGAAGTGGATCACCAACACCGCCGGTGGCACGCCGCATGACAGCTCGCAGGTCTCCGTCGCCTTCATACATGATCTGATGGTCCAGAACCTGATGGAGCCGCTGGACGCCTATATCGCCAGGACGCAGGATATGGCGCTCGGCAACTTCGTCGACACCGGTCTGTTCTACAACACCTACCAGGGGAAGCACTACGGCATTCCCTACGACGGTCCGGCCACCAATGTCATCGCCTACAACACCGACCACTTCACGGAGGTGGGGCTCGATCCCTCACGCACGTTCACGTGGCACTGGACCTTCAACGACTTCGTCGCCGCTGCGCAGAAGCTGGTGAAAGCGCAAGGAAGCCAGGTCGTGCGGGGCGGCTTCCAGCCCACCGGCTACGGTAGCTTCAGTAGCTTCTTGCCTTGGCTGTACGCCAATGGTGGACAGTTCTACGACGCGACGTATAAGCACCTCCTGCTCAACGACCAGCAGGGGCAGGGGGCGTTGCGGTTCGTCCTCGACGTGAAGAATCAGTACCACCTGGCGGCGAATGCGAAGGACGCGTCCCTGGACAATGAAGGCTACTCCATGATCCTCGATGGTTCCTGGACGGCGGGCTACCACCTCGACGCCAATTCGAAGCTCCACTGGGGCTATGCTCCGATACCACAGGGCCCGCTCGGGCAGCACCCTTCCAGTCAGACCTGGACCAACCAGTGGTCCATCAACGGGAGCAGCCGCCAGAAGGACGTCACTTGGGAATGGTTGAGCTTTGTCAACGCCGAGGATACGCTGGAGCGATACTTCGCCGGTGTGATGAAGCGCGCGGCGGGGCGCAAGGCCTTCTACCAGAGCGCGTCTTGGAAAGCGGTCCTGAAGGACTACCCACAACTGGAGGCCATCGAGACCGTGGCCGATGTCAGCGGCCAGTACCCGTGGTGGGACAACGCCGATCTCGAAGCCAAGACCAAGTCCATCTGGAGCGATATCTCGGCCGGCAAAGCCGACGTGAGCACCGCGCTCGCCCAGCTCCAGCAGGTTGGCGATCAGGTGCTCACGAGCGGCTAGGTCGCCTGGCTGTTGACCCGTAGCCGGAGGCCAGTAGCAACTACACGAGCGTTCCCGCGGCTCGAATCCGGCCCGGATTCCGTCCAAGGAGGTGAAGCATCAAACCGGACCACACTCGACGACGAAGCGGCCCGATGGCTGCCGGCCGGCGGCCGTGACCTCCAGCCCCGCCGCCTGGGCGAGCTCGCGGAACTCGGCCAGGGTGCGATGCTTCCCGCCAACCAGCACCATCATGAGTAGCTCTGGCGACGGGCCATCGGCCTCGTCCGGCGACACCCCGCCCAGGATCACGACCCGTCCGGCGGGACGCGCCGCCTCGGCGCAGCGCCGCAGGATGGCCCTGGCTTCCTGATCGAGCCAGTCGGCCAGCACGTTCTTCAGCAGGTAGAGATCGGCTCCCGCCGGCAGCGGGTCGAAGAAGCTCTGCCCGATGGCCGTGACGCGCTCGGTCACACCCGCGGCCCGGAAGACCTCGTCGGATCGCACGACCGTCCGCGGGAGGTCGACCAGCGTGCCCCGGGTCCCGGGCCGGGCGCGCAGAATCTCCGCCAGGAGCGTCCCCGTGCCGCCGCCGACGTCGACCACGGTGAGCACCGACTCCCAGCTCGGCGTGAGCAGGACATCGGGGTCGGGGATGCCGTGCCCGGCCGGCCCCATGAGCGCGTCGAAGCTGGTGGCGATGTCCGGGTGGGCCTCCAGGTCGTCCCAGAAGGGGCGGCCGAAGACCTCCGCGTAGGCGGGTTTGCCGGTCCGCACCGCGCTGAGCATGCTGCCCCAGGCGTGCGCCATGCGACCGCCGATGCCGTCGAGGTGCAGGCCGAAGCGCGGAGACGCCCGGGCCGCCTCGTTGAGCGCGAACCGGCCGGGCGCCGGCTCCTCGAAAACCCCCTTGCCGACCAGGTGCCGCAGCACCCGCTGCAAGGAATCGGCGTCGGCGTCCGCCTCTCGCGCTAGGTCTGCGATCCTGGTGGTCCCGGCCGCGATGCGGTCGACGATGCCCAGGGTCGTCACCACGTGCAGACACCAGGGCGTGCAGAGATCGCTCAGCGCCCCGAGGTCCACCTTGTCTTGCCCGGCCATGACGTGCCAATCCTTCCCGTGACCGCTCATTTGAGCCGTGAGGCCTGCCGATATCGTTCGGCCAGCGTCAAATTCTACGGGTGAGGCCGCTTGGGCTGGCACTGCCACACCTGCTGGCAGGCAACTCACGGGTGCACACTGCCGCGGACTGATGCCGAATGTCACAGCCGTATACTACGGGTCAGTCTGGCCGCGTCAAGACGATGAATGATGCTGGAGTCGGGTGGGCGCTGGTGCTGCTCGGGAGCGATAGGTGAGGATTACCGAAGTCGAGGCCGTTGTCCTGCGGCAGCCGGCGCTGAACGACCGGATCGCCGACGGTAGCCAGGACGACCTGATCGTCCGTGTCCACACCGACGAGGGCATCATCGGGATCGGCGAGGTTGACTCGCAGCCGGAAGTCGTCAAGGCCGTGATTGAGGCGCCGAGCTCACACGCGGTCGCCGCCGGCCTGCGAGATGTGCTCGTCGGCGAAGACCCAATGGACATCAAGCGGCTGTGGCGGAAGATGTACCGTGCGGTGATCTATTTCGGCCGGCGCGGGCCGGCCATCCACGCCATCAGCGGGCTGGAGATCGCTCTGTGGGACATCAAGGGGAAGGCCCTCAATAAGCCGGTATCGGCGCTACTCGGGACGCCGCGGCGAGGGCGTGTCCGCGCCTATGCATCCGTCCTCATGCCGGCGACCGAAGACGAGGTGCGGGCGACGGTCGGCAACCTGATCGACCAGTATGGCTTCACGGCGGTCAAGCTGGGATGGGGACCGCTCGGCCGGGACGCGGACCACGACGTACAACTCGCTCGCGCCGCGCGCCAGGCAGGCGGTGATCAGGTGGACATCCTCATCGATGCCGGGCTCGGCTATGGCGCCGATGTCGAGCGCGCCACCCGCGTTGCACTAGAGTTGGAGCAGCTCGGCATCTTCTGGCTGGAGGAGCCGTTCGAGCCGGATGAGCTGGACCCCGAAGTTATGGCTGAGCTCGCGGTCTGAAAGCCGCAGTGTCCTGCAGAGGCAGTTGCGCTGAGGGAACCTTACCGGCAGGATCTCTCGCCGGGGCGAGCTCACCATGACAGGGAGACGATCACTTCTGGAGGATCGGTGTAGGGGTCACCGGGAGAGGCCCCCACGCAGCTCACGCTGTACCAGGGCCAGGCACTCCTCGGTGATGGCGCACATCTCGTCGATGTCCGCACGGCTGACGATCAGCGGCGGGGCAAAGACGACGAACTCGCTGCCACAACGGAGGAGCAGGCCGCGCTCGCGGGCCAGGCGGTCGAAGACTTTGCCAGGTTGCTCGCCGGCGAACGGCTCGCCCGTCCGGTGGTCGCGCACCAGCTCAAAGCCTTGCAATAGCCCGGCGCCGCGCACTTCGCCGATGATGCAGGACCGCTCAGCGATCTTTTCCAGCCGTTCGCGCAGGTAGGCGCCCTGCTGGGCGGCGTTCCGCACCAGGTCGTTGTCACGCATCTCCCGCAGCGCCGCAAGACCGGCGGCGGCGGCGACGGGGTTGCCGCCGAAGGTGTGGCCGTGGTGAAACTCTCGGCGCTCTTCCGCGGCGCCGAGGAAGGCCTCCTGGATACGGTCGGCGATCAGCACCGCGGCCAGCGGCGCGTAGCCACCGCTCATGCCCTTGCCGCAGCAGAGCAGATCGGGAACCACGCCGTAGTGGTCGGCGCCGAAGTTCCGGCCCAGGCGGCCGAAGCCGGTGATGATCTCGTCGAAGATGAGCAGCACGTTGTGCCGATCGCAGGTTTCGCGCAGGATAGCGAAGAATTCCGGTGGCGGCACAACGTAGCCGGCCGACGATACCGACACCGGCTCCATGATCACCGCCGCCACCGTCTCGGGGTCCTCCGCGCCGATCGTGCGCTCGATCAGCTTGGCGCAGGTGATGGCACAGGAGCCGTACTGCTGGTCGAAGGGGCAGCGGTAGCAGTAGGGCGGGTGGACGTGGAGAAAACCGGTCCCGAGCGGCTCGAAGACCGACTTGCGCTCCCAGCCACCCGAGGCCGAAAGGGCGCCCATTGTCGCGCCGTGATACCCACCATACTTGGAGATGATCTTGTACTTGCGGGGGTGGCCTGCCTGCGCGTGGTACTGGCGCGCCAGCTTCATCGCCGCTTCCGTTGCTTCGGAGCCGCCGGAGAGCAGCTTGACGGTACCGAGGCTCTCTGGCGCCCAGTGGCTGCGGATCTCCTCCGCCAGCGCCAGCGCGGGCGGCGTGGTCGCGTGCAACGGCAGCGCAAAGTGCAGCCGCTGCAGCTGCTCGGTCATCGCATCGATCACCGCGCGATTGCCATAGCCGAGGCTGGCCACGAACACGCCGGACAGGCCGTCGATGTAACGCTTGCCCTGGCTGTCGGTGACGCGGATGCCTTCACCGTGGTCGATCACAAAGGGGTCCCTGGCGAACTCCTGCATTTGCATGAAGTCGAGGACGATGTGCTCCAGGGGATTGCTCACGGTAAAGGTCTCCTCTTTGTCGGCAAACTGCGCATGGTGGCGGGAAGACTCACCGAGCCATGAATGGTCCGGCTCACAGGACAAAGCCCCTTCGGGGCTCCGCACTTGGCAGGCTGTCCGGCTTCTGGCGGCCACATCGCATTTGGAGAGCCCCGAAGGGGCTTTGTCCTGTGAGCCCGCCGCTTGAGCGGTGAGTGGCGCTGCCCATCTGCCTCACGCGCCATTTCCGAGATAATTCAACACGGTAAGTAGGTACTCGCGCGTGGCGCGGACGATGTCGTCCACATCGACGTACTCCAGGTCGGCGTGCGCGCCGTGGCCGCGGATGCCGTGGTAGATGCAGGGCACGCCTCCCTCGCGGATGAACACGGGAGCATCAGCGACGATGCGGATGCCGCTGAACGGCAGCTCCCGGCCGTGGAGCTCATGGTAGGCGGCCTGCAATGCCCGAACGATAGCGGAGTCCTCGGCAACCTGGAAGCTGTCGCGGACCGGCTGCAGGCGCAGGTTGAGCTGGCAACCGGTCTCAGCGGCGACCCGATCCAGTAACGCCGTCAGTTCGGCACGTACATCCTCCAGATGGCGTTGCGGCCCGTAGCGGCGCGTACCGACAATCCGGCACGAGCTGGGGAAGCGGTTGTAGAAGTCACCGCCGGCCACCATGCCGACGAAGACCGATTCCGGTCCGATGCGCGCCACCGGCTCTTGCTGCAGCTTGGCGTTCATCTCTTGGAGGCTGACGAGCACCTGTCCGGCGGCTAGCAGTGGATGCGGTGTGCCTGCGGGGGTCATCAGCTCGTGGCCGGGATCACCTTCTCGCGTCACGCTGATCTCAAAGATCGTCATGCCCATGCCCACGACCGGCAGATCGTCGACGCCTACCTCGGTCACAATGGCGGCATCGCCGCCCAAACCGCGGCGCACCACGGCGGTGAGATCCTCGCCATGTCCACCAGGCGCCTCGTGTAAGCCGTGCGCGATCAGTTGCAGCGTCCCACCCAGATGAATGTGGTTTTCGCGTAGCACCCTCGCTACTTCGGCCATCGCGGCCAGAGCCGACTTCATGTCCGCGGCGCCTCGGCCGTAGATCGTGCCGTCCTTCATCTCGACCGGCGGATGGTCTACGGGGACGGTATCGATATGGCCGTTCAGAGTCAGGGTTGGACCAACGCCGCCATGCAGCCGGCCGATGACCACCGGGCTATTGGGGTAGTCCGTCACCGTCTCCACTGCCAGGCCCAGCCTGGCCAGGTGCTCAGCGTAGAAGCCGGCAGCTTCGACGGTATCACCGGTGTAGCTCTTGATGCTGACCAGGTCGTAGGTCAGCTTGGCCAGGCGTTCTGGCGAGATTTGCTCCAATAGGTGCTGTGTTGGGCCTGGTCGCATGTTGCGCTCCTCCCCGCATCTTCGTCGGCATTGCTAGCGCGCCGGACCATAAATGGTCCGGCTAACAGGACAAAGCCGGCTAAAGCCGGCTGGGCACCTTTCATCCGCGGATGTCCTCCTTCACGGGCTCGTTCACGCCGTTGGTAACGGAAGCCCAGCCGGCTTTAGCCGGCTTTGTAGGCTTAGCCTGCCGCTTTAGCGGCAGGTGAAGCTATCTTTCCATCTTCTGGATCGCCTCGTGCAGCTTCTCCGCGCGCCGGGCCATCTCGTCAGCCGGTACTTCGACCAGTCCCATCTTAACCAAACGTGGGATCAGCTCCTCGGTGACCGGGCAAAGCCCCGGGTGATAGCGGTAGTCGCTCTTGTAGAATGGGCATCGCACCGGGCAAGCCGGGACGTGGTAGGCGGTCGAGCCTTTGAAGATGTCATAGCTGTAGGCCGGCGTGTCCTCGCGGTTGAAGCCGAAGCTCAGCGGCAGCTTGAGGTCGCGGCATATCTGCTTGAAGCGGTCGTAGTCCCGCCCGTGGACATCTCCCTCCCAGGTGCAGGACCAGACATAACCCGATTGCCGTGCTTGGGCCGGGACCGTGCGTGGCCGTAGCCAGTCGCAGCCGGCGATGGCGGCGTTGAGCGTGCCGAGGTGGCGGGTGTAGCCTTCGACGTAGCCCATCACCCGTTCCACCTGGCCCAGCCCCACGGCCGCGGTGAGCTCGTTCATGCGGAAATTCAAGGTGAGGAAGGCCGGCGATTCGCCGCTGAAGGCCCACTCGCTGTAGATTTTGTCGTAGAGGTCCTTCCGATCCGTCGTCATCATGCCGCCATCGCCGGTTGGCAGGTGCTTGCCTTGCTGGAAGCTGAAGACGCCCAGGTCGCCATAGGCGCCGGCGTGCCGGCCGTTCCAGGAGGAGCCGATCACGTGGGCGCAATCCTCGATCAGGAAGAGTCCATGCTCGTCGCAGATGCGACGCAGCTCGTCCAGCTCGGCGCACAGCCCCCAAAGGTTGGTGACCAGCACGGCGCGCGTCAGCGGCGTGATGTTGGCCCGGACCGACTCGGGGTCCATCAGGTAGGTATCGCGCCGCACGTCGGCGAAGCGGGGTACGGCGTTGAAGTACAGGGTGGCCAGGCCGCCAAAGTGGACGATAGGGTCGCAGATTACCTCGAGTCCGGTGCCGGCGCCGCTGATGCTCACCGCCTGGGCCAGCCCCGTCATGGCCGAGTTGCGGGCGACGGCGTACCGGCTGCCCACTAGCCGGGCAAACGCCTCCTCGAAACGCGTGACCATACCGCCCTGCGCCCAGCCGAGCTTGCCGCTGGCGAGCACGTCCTTGACGTAGCCCAGTTCCAGATCATCGAACACCCGCGCCATGGAGCAACCTTCCTAACACAAAGTAACGATCAGATCGGCCACGGCCCCATCGGCAGCGCCGCCGCCTCCGCCACCGTCCGATACTGCACCGTGCCACATGTTTCCATAAAATCGAAGAGGCGGTCGTAGAGCTCGAGACCGCGCCGGTTGGGGCCGGTCATGGCGTAATAGTGCGACATGGCGACGAAGATGCCCGAGCTTCGCGCCGCGCGCTCGCAATCGGACTTGATGAGCTCCCAGGCCTGCTCGACGCTCTGGTCGTCGGTCAAGAACCAGGTGTACTCGGCGACCACCGGCAGTTCGGTCACGCCGCCGTGGTACCGGAAGGGATAGGTCTGGTATGCCGGCTCCCAGTCGAGCTGAGTCTGGTAGTCCTTGCCGCAATAGGGCCAGCCCTGCGGGTTGACGATCAACGAGGAGTCGTTGCTGATTCCAGCGCCGGCAAGCGCCAGGTACAGGTTCGTACAAACTGCGCAACAGGGCGAGCGCCAGGATCTCGGGCGTATCCCCAGCGTCCGCTCGAAGATAGCCATCCCCCGCTCGATCTTCTCTTGCAATACAGCGCGCTTCCACGAATCGTGCAGCTCCTGGCGGTTGCCCTGGAGTCTCTCCCAGGCCTTGACTCCCATCAGGTCGAGCATGAAGTCGGGAGGACAGCCAAACTCGAAGCCCTCGTGCCGGTAGCCGTGGAGACCGATCTCGTGCCCTAACGCCTGCGCACGCTTCAGCGCGTCGATCCAATCCGGTCGCTCGTCAAGCGGGCGGCCCTGGGCGTTAGGGACGGTGAAGAAAGTCCCGCGCACGTGGCGGCGCTCCAGGAAATCGAGCAGCTCGTGGAAGAGCGTGACGTCTCCGGAACCGGCGTCGTCGTTGGTGAACACGAAGGTCAGCTCCGCCACGGCTTGCTCCTCCTTTGTCGATTGTATAATGTATAGCACAACCTCGGTGTTCTTCGCCACGGAAAGGAGTCGGTACCCATGTCCCGGAAGCAAGCACGGCCGCAACTGAGCCGTCGCTCCCTGTTGACGCTTGCCGGCGGCGCGCTCAGCCTTGCCGGTGTCGGTGTGCTCGCGGCCTGCGGTGGGAGCGCCGTGACCACCGCGAGCGCCTCATCGGCGACGGCTACCCAGGCGTCCTCTCAGCGCGCTGCCACGTCGGCCGCATCGGTGGCCTCTGGTAGCAGCGCGGCATCAAACAGCGCCGTGGCGCCGGCGTCATCCTCGGCTGCCATCTCCACCTCGGCCAGCGCGCAAAGCACTGTCGCCGCGAGCAGCCAGGCTCCCGCTGGAACAACGATCACGGTGCGCTTTGCCATGTACAGCTTTCAGCCCTGGAACGACCGCCTGAATACTCTCTTTACCGGCTATACCAAGGACCATCCCGGCGTGAAGCCGGAGCAGGACGTGATTGCCCAGGACATCTGGACCAAGCTGCAGACCCAGGCGCTCGCCGGCACGCCGCCCGACCTGTCGATAATGGATCCCTCCGTGTTTGTCCAGTACGCCGATCGCGGCTACCTCCAGTCGCTGGAGCCGCTGGTGGGGCAGGACAAGCTGGACTTGAGCCAGTGGTACTCGGAGACGGTCGACGACGGTCGCTACACCAAGGGCAGCTTGGGCTTCGGCAAGGGGACGCTCTACGCCATGCCGGAGACCAACGTCGGGATGGTGATCTACTACAACAAGACGCTCTTCGCCAAGGACGGCGTGCCGGAGCCCGCCTCCGACTGGACCTGGGATCAGTTCCTCCAGGCGGCGCAGAAGCTGACGCATCGCGAGCAGCAAGTGCCCCAGTTTGGTGTCGTCGGCGCGACCGGCCCGAAGAATATGGACGGCTTCCTCTTCTCCGCTGGTGGCGACTACATGGACAATGCCGGCACGCAAGGGACGCTTTCGTCCGGGCCCTCGCAGACCGCGCTCAGCTGGCTGGCCGACCTGGTGCAGAAGTACCACGTCCAGCCGACCGCCGACGAGATCAAGGAAGTCAACGGGACCTGGAACGTCGATACCTACGTCCAGCAGATGACGGCCTACGAGTGGGACCTGGCGCCGGTGCCGGTCGGCGCGGCCGGCTCATCAGGCCGCCAGACCTATATTGGCACCAACACCCTCTCCATGTACGCCTCGACCAAGCACCGCGCCGAGTCCTGGGACGTGCTGAAGTTCCTGGTGGGCGAGGAAGCGATGAAGCTCTTTGCCCAGACCGGCACGCCCTGTCTGATCAAGGTGGCGCAGTCGGCGGACTTCCTGCAGCCCAACGGCAAGCCGGCGCACCGCAAGGTGATGGCCGACCTCCCAACCTACGGCAAGAACCTGTACCGCGAGCCGGGGAGCAACTACTGGGTTGGCGACGTCGGCAAGGCGCTCACCCCGCTCTGGCAGGGCCAGACCGATGCCAAGACGGCCGGCGGCCAGGCCGACGACGCCATCCGCCGCGGCCTCGACAAGGCCAAGGCAGAGGCGCAGGCAGGAAAGTAGACGTCTACGGCCGGACCTGCAGCCAGAGGTCCAAGGTCTCCAGGATGTGCCGGCGGATCGCAGCCGCGGCCTGTTCGGGGTCGCCGGTGGCCAGCGCCGCAACGACCGGCGCGTGTGATTCGGCGGTGTAGCCGACGATGTCGCCCTCCGGCTGTTCCGCCAGGATAATGCTCATCCGCCCGCGCATGAGACCAAACATGGCGGCCCAGACGCGTGGCAGCAAGGTGTAGCCGGAATCGTCCAAGATCAGCCGGTGGAAATCCAGGTCAGCCGCGGTCAACTCATAGAGGTCGTGCTGTGCAGCGGCGTGGCGCATCCGGTCGAGGAGCCCTTGATAGCGTTGCAGACGCGCCGGCTCCGCCGCCACTGCCAGGGCGGCACGCCGTGCCGCGATGCTCTCCACCTCGGCACGCACCCGGTAGATCTCTTCGATCTCCTCTTCGCTCGGCGCGGCGACGTAGGTGGCGCGGTGTGGCTCGCTGCGAACGAGTCCCTCATATTCCAACGCGCGCATGGCCTCACGAACAGGCGCGCGGCTGATCCCTAACTGCTCGGCCAGCTCCTCCTCGCGCAGCCGCTGTCCGGGCTGCAGCTCGCCATGCACAATCGCCCGCCGGATCGTCTCCAGGGCATGTTCGACTAGCGTGGGCGGGCGCTGCAAGGCTGTGGCATTGATCGGGCGAGGCTTCGGAGCAATGCCGTCGCTGCCCCCCCGCGCAATGGCGCGTGCGCTCACCGTGCTTTTCGTGTAGGCCATGTATTAAGTATACACGGGTTGGGGTTGCGTCTGCCTGGCTAGGCTTGCCGTTTTGTCCCGGGCTGTCCAAAATGTCATCCTGAGCGCAGCGAAGGACCCCTGGCAGGACAAACCAGTGGCGGCACGGGACCGCGTAGCGTTGACGGCCTTGCCAGGGGACCTTCGCTGCGCTCAGGATGACAATTGGGAAGGTCCCCGTGGGTACCGGTAGGGCCTCTCAGAACTCATTGCGCACGTTGAGAACTTGACCGGTGTGGATGGACTCCCATGCTGCGCTGCACACAGCGATGGACTTGGCGCCGTCGAGGGCATTGGGCGAAGGCTCCTTGCCCTCGTTTAGGCATTCCTCAAAATGGCGCATGTAGCGCAGCACGTTCGGTCCGTGGCCGTAAGCGCCTTCCAGCTCCGGTGGGAAGTCCATGACCGCGACAGGATGCGTCGGCACCTTGTCCAGCACCAGCTTGACCGGCCCGCCTTGTTGGTCGGTGAAGTCGGCGGAAAGGCTCCCCTTTGTGCCGTAGAGGCGCAGTCCCATCATCGGCATTGGTGGGTGGACCACCCCGTAGGCGCCGAGCACGCGGGCGATAACACCGCTCTTGAAGTTGAGGTTGAGCAGGAAGTTGTCCATTAGCGGATACTCTGGCGTCACGTTGCCCATGCGTCCCAAGGCGTGGACCTCGTCGACGTCGCCGAAAAACCAGCGCAGCAAGTCGACTGGGTGAGAGACGCCGCCGTACATGAAGTCCTGAGGGGCTTGCAGCCGCCAGGGCGTCAGCTCCCAGACGTGACGGATGTCGTGGACGTAGTGCGCCTCCGCCATGATGATGTCGCCGAGGTCGCCGTCGTCGCGCAACCGGCGGGCGGTGACGAATTGGGAGTCGAAGCGCATGGTCTGGCCCACGAGGAGCTTGAGCCCGGTCCGGTCGACCAGCTCGACGATCTCTGCCGCGTCTTCCACTCGCGTGACCATCGGCTTGGTGCAAACAACGTGCTTTCCCGCATGGAGCGCGGCCAGCACGTGCTCGGCGTGCAGATGGTCCGGTGAGTAGACGCCGATGGCGTCAATGTCGGGCCGGCGGATCAGCTCGCGGTAATCGGTGGTGGTGTAGCCGATGCCCCACTCCTCGGCGGCCGTCGCCAGGCGCTCCAGACGCGTGGCGCAGATGCCCCGCACTTCCAGGCGAGAATTGGCGTCGCGGTTCAACGGACAAAGGGTCAGGCCCATGCCGATGCCGATAACGCCGATGCCGATGTCTTTGGCCATGCGCCACCTTCCGTTCCCGTGCCATCCGTCACGTCATGGGAGAAGGTAGCACAGGCAGTTGTTCACGGGGCCACTTTCACGGCGTGGTTGGCGCCGGGGGTGAGGGTCCGTACTAGTCGTATAATTCGCGCAACGTCACTATCGTGAGGAGAGCACTGATGCGCATCACCTTTGAGGTTCCCGAGGACACGCTGCACGGCCTGCTTGATGGCGTGCCGATCCCCCATATGGTGCGGGTGCGCTACACCATGCGTACTCATGCCCCGATAACCGACATCGATGCGGCCGTGACGCAGCAGTTGCGGCAACCCGAGCTGCAGGATCTGGTGCGCGCCGGCCAGCGCATCGCTATCGGCGTGGGCAGCCGCGGCATTGGTCGCCTCTCCGAGATCGTTGCCGCGCTGGCACGGGAGCTGCGTCGCCGTGGCGCCGAACCATTTGTCTTTCCGGCGATGGGCAGCCATGGCGGCGCCACGGCCGCCGGTCAGCGTGACGTCCTAGCGCACCTCGGCGTGACGGAGGGGCGTGTGGGCGCCCCGATTGTCTCGGACATGGCAACCGACGAGGTAGGCCAGACCGAAGACGGTATCCCGGTGCGCTTGGACCGCCATGCCCTCGGCGCCGACGGCATCGTCTTTGTTGCCCGAATCAAGCCCCACACGGCCTTCCGCGGCGCCTATGAGAGCGGTCTCGCCAAGATGATCGCCATCGGCATTGGGAAGCAATCGGGCGCCGCCGCCTGCCACGCGGCCGGATTCGGCGATATGGCGCGTCGCGTCCCGGCCTTGGCCGAGGTGGCGCTCGCCCGCTCGCCCATCAGTTTCGGCCTCGCCGTCCTGGAAAATGCGCACGACGAGCCGTACAAGCTGGTGGCGGTCCCGGCCAGCCGCATCCTTGCCGACGAGCCTGCGCTGCTGTCAGAGGCCAAAGCGGCCATGCCACGGATCCCGTTCGATCAGCTCGACGTGCTGGTCATCGACGAGATCGGCAAGAATATCAGTGGCGACGGCGCCGATCCCAACATCACCGGCCGCTACCCGACACCGTTCGCCAGCGGTGGACCGGTGGTGGCCAAGCAGGTGGTGCTCGACCTCACCGCGCAGACCGGCGGCAATGCCAACGGGATCGGGACAGCGGATTTCACCACGGTGCGCGCCGCGCGGAAGATGGACTTCGGTCACACCTATCCCAACGGGCTCACCTCGACCGTGGTGGGGCCAGTGGCGCTGCCGATGGTGCTGCCTTCGGATCGCCTGGCCTTCGCGGCGGCGCTACTCACCTGCAACGCCGTGGGACGTGAGCCTCGGCTCCTGCGCATCGCCAACACGCTGCGCCTTGGCGAGTTCATGGCGTCCACCTCGCTGATGGACGATATCCGCGCCAACGCAGCGTTGGAGGTGGTCACGCGCCCCGAGCCACCGGCGTTCGATGTGGAGGGGAACTTGCGTGACATCGGATCGCCGTTGCTGGCGGGTAGCCATGCCGACGTTCCAATGACCACCGACGGCATCCTCGTCACCGGCGCCGCCCGACGTTGAATCGTCGGGTTCGCGCTCGATGGCTTTCCCCCATGAGGATCACGCGCCCATTGGCAAAAGCGTTCCGGCATCATCAGCCGGCCCGGTAGGGGCAGGTCTCTGTGCCTGCCCTGATACCGCCGCTCCTAACGGTGCCACCGGTAAACGCCGTGGCAATGTCCGCATGCGCCGCCGGAGCAGTGGTTGGCGGGGCAACCAGGGCAGGCACAGAGACCTGCCCCTACCGGGCCGGCTGGCAATGTCACTCCTATCGGCAGCAATCCCCCTTATGCATGTGCCCCGATCCCCCTCGTGTATTTGTCACGCCCGGCGACAATCGGCTCCGCGGCCTCCAATGGCAGGCCCACCGGCTGCCCTGTTTGAGCCGACTGGAGGCAGGCGAGGCTGACTTCGATGGTCCGCCTGGCATCGGCGAGCGAGACTTCCGGCGGCCACTTGCCCTGGCAGGCGCCGAGCCAATGGCGAAGCTCGGCGCCCAGGTGGTCGTTTTGGGCACGGTAGAAGCTGCCGGCGCCGTCGGGACCGTAGCGCGTACCCTCGAAGTTGCTCTGCGTCGTCTTGATCGCTCCCTTGCTGCCCACGATCTCCACTTCCCAGGAGGGATAGCGCCAGCGCATGCAGAAATAGGCGTCGATAGAGCCGAGTGTTCCGTCGTCGAAGCGCACTAACGCCTTGGCGTTGTCGAAGAAAGGCGACTGTGGCCAGAGGAAGTTGTCGTACTGGGAGTAGACGCCGGCTATCTCTTTGCCGGTCAGCCAGCGCAGGCAATCGACCACGTACCAGAAGAGCGATAACTCCGGCCCACCGTTTTCCGGCTTGCGATACCAGTCGTCGGGGCCGAAAGCGTCGATGTTGCCGTGCTGGTGCATAACGCGGATGGAGACGATGTCACCGATCTCCTCCCGGCGCAGCTGCTCCCAGACCTGGCGCAAAGCGCCGTCGAAGCGCTGGGTCGAGCCGGTGCTGGCCACGACGCCGGCGCGCTCGACGGCGCTGACCATCTGGTCCGCCGCTTCCAGTGTCGTGGCCATGGGCTTGGCGATGAAACAGTGTACTCCTGCTTCGGCAGCCAGATCGACATAACGGTGTTGCCCAATCGACTCCTCGCAGATGACCACTGCCTCAGGCCGCTGCTCCCGAATCAGTTCCTTCGGATCGGCGTAGAGAGGAATGGAGTAGCGGGCCGCGAATGCCTCCTTGGAGGAGCCGAGCGACGCCGTGATGAACTGGTCGTCCCGACCGCAGTAGGCCGCTCCTGCCAGCTCGACTTCCGGTACGGCGAGCAGCCGGTCGGCAAACGCCGCGGGCCAGTATCTCGAAGCCAGGCCGATAATCGCGACCCGCATCACGTTCCTTTCCTGTATCGCATGCGCCCCGGGATCTCGCCTCGGATGGCTTGATCCCGGTCCACTAACTCGTCGCGGCCGCGCTACTCAGCTTGATCGCCTCCTGGGCCGCCGCCGTCAGCGACTGAATCGCGGTTTGGGCGTCTTGCTTGCCGGTCAGCACGTCGCCCATCGGCTTGCTGACAACCTTGTCCAGATCGGTCCAATTCACGGTGTAGTTATCGGCGGAGATGTGGGACACGGGGATGGCATCGATTGCCACCTGCAGCACGTCGGCCGTCTGCTTGTTGGATTGCTGACGCAGCTTGATCCAGTCGCCGGCCAGGCTCTTGAGCGAGGGCACCGGCCCCGATTGCAGTGGGTAGATGACCTGGGCCTCCGGGGTCTCCACGTACTTAAGGAGCTGCCAGGCAGCGTCTCGGTTCTTGACCCCCTGGAAGAAGCCGTAGTTGCCGACCCAGATGAGCGTCCGGCGCGGCTTGATCGGCGGCAGAGGTACGGCGGCCACGCCCCAGTCTAATCCGGGTGCTCCACGGCGCAGCGTCTCGAAGAAGTTCGCATCCGAGATGGTCATGCCGATCAAGCCGGCCATGAACATCTTCGAGACGCCGCCGTTCGCCTTCTGCTCGTCCGCCGTGGGAGCGACGTGATATTTGTAGCTCAAGTCGGAGAGGTACTGGTAGGCCTGGATGACCTCCGGCGTGTTGCCGGTGAACTCCTTGATCCAACCGGTCAGGTAGCCATCCTCGGGGAACCAATCGCCACCGAACAGCATCGCCGAGAAGCGCGCGCCGCTGAAGCCGGCGCTCCCGATGCCCCACTGGCTGGTCTTGCCGCCGTCGCTACGCGTCAGCGCCTTGGCCAGCTCGAGGAACTTGTCCCACGTCCAGCTCTTGTCGTTCCAATCGGTGGACGGCGGCGCGGCGCCAACTTTCTGAAAGATCGTCTTGTCATAGTAGACGTTGAAGGGGAACTCCTCCAGCGGCAGGGATATGGTGTGCCCTTCAAACTTCATGTACGGCAGGTACTGGTCATTGAAGACGCTGAGATCGAACTTGTCTCGCTGGATGTATGGGTCGAGGTTTTCGACCAGCCCTTTCGCCGCCCAGTGCTTGATTCCGGTGTCTCCCCAGGCGGACCACAGGCCGGGCGGCGTGTTGGCGGCGACGAGGGCAACGGTTTTGTCGTCATAATTCTGCGTCGTGAAGATGGGATCGACAGTAATCCCCGGCTGCTTCGTCTGGAAGTTGGTAAAGATCTGCTTCCAGGCATCCACGTACTGGGGATCGCCCGGCAGGAGCGGTTGGACGACGCTCTTGCCACCGGCTGGTGCGGCCGTGGCGGCTGCCGTCGGGGCCGGCGTTGGCGCCGCCGTCGGCGCAGCCGCGGTTGATGCGATGGTCGTGGCTTGGGCAGACGTGGGCGCTGAGGAAGCCGTTGCCTGGGTGCTCGCCGGCTGATTCGTTGTTGCCTGCGCTGAGCTTGAAGCGGCCGTCGACGTCGCGGTAGCGGCAGAGCTGCCGCAGGCGGTGGTCAGCGCGACTGACGCCGCTGCACCCAGCAAGCCAATCAGAAAGCTTCGGCGCGCTTGGGGCCCGGAACGTGCGATCATGGCTCGAATCCTCCTTCCTGATACCCCTTGTAGTGGTCGCCCGGTGCCAGATGACGTTTCAGTATTTGTTCCGGCGCTGTCGGCGGGGTTGTGTAGGGGCAGGTCTCTGTGCCTGCCCTACCTCCGCCACCATCGGACCTTGCCTGATGGGCACGGTCACCAGGGCAGGCACAGAGACCTGCCCCTACCCCGTTCGTCCGAACCGCCGGTGCACAACACGAGACTTCGTCAACCGCTTGGCAGCCTCCACACTAAGCTTGCGCCGGCCGCACAACCGATTACCAGCGCTCTTTCTGTGATGCACCTCCCTTCAGCACGGTCTGGGAGCAGAATACACGTGCGTCGATTATTACCGCGCGGGCGGGTCCCCGAAATCCGGAATCTCCAGCAGCTCCCCGCCGCGCAGGGCCGACTCGTGGGCGACGATGCCGGGGACTGCGTAGCGGGCGGCCAGCCACACGTTGTTGGGCGGGTGCGCACGGTTGACGCAGGCCTTGACGAAATCGTCGACCAGGAATTGGTGGGAGCCGCCGTGCCCGGTATGCAGCGTCGCGAACGCCTTAGGCAGCCGCGCCACCTCGTGGACCTTGGACACGCCGCGGAAGGTCACGCCGTCGACGGTGACCTCCCCGGACGCGAGCAGCTCGTCGAGCCGCAGCGCTTGCCCGCGGTCCTTGGTGAGCCAGTGCCGCCCGGCGAAGCTGGCCTCGTAACCGGCCTCGGTGCCGAGCAGCTGGGTCAGCCGCTCCACGCCGGGGTGGCCGACGCGGCGGAACTCGTTGATGCGGCAGGCGCTGCCGTCCGACATCTTGAACAGCGCCGACTCGTTGCTGAAGGTGTTCTTCCAGCGATTGACGTCCGCTCGAAAGAGTCCGTCCTCGTGCTGATCCACGAACCCCTGGCAGGAGACGTGGGTCATGTGCGCGCCGGTGACGGAGACGACCTGGCTCGTGGAGTGGGTCGGGTAGTGCATGGGAGGGCTGCCGGCGTACTCCCGCCAGCGCTCGCCGGCGCGGTGCTGCATTACCTCGTAGAGGCCGTGCGAAAAGTCGTGGTAGTACTCGGCCTCGGCGTAGACGATGGGGCCGAAGTCGCCCTCAGCAAACCGCTCCCGGCAATAAATGTCCTCGGAGCGGTAGTAGCTGGTCTCGCCGAGCATGTAGATCAGGCCGGTCTCCTCCACCGCTCGCACCAGCGCCGCGATCTCCTCGACCGTGATGCCGGTGGGCACGGCCGTGTAGACGTGCTTTCCGGCCCGCAGCGCCTGCACGGCCTGGGGGGCGTGCAGCCAGTTCTGCGTGATGATCACGGCGGCGTCGACGTCGCTCTGACAGACCGCGTCGAGCGAGGGATAGGTCTTGGGGATGTCGTACTCGCGCGAGGCTTGCTCCAGCTTGGCCGGATCAAGGTCGCAGAGCGCGATTTCATCGACCAACGGGTGGACCTTGTAGGACGGAATGAAACTGCGTGCGAACGACCCGGTCCCGACGATTGCCAGCTTGAGACCCATAGCTTGTACTCTTCTCCCCTACCCTTGCGTCATGTTCTTGCGGGCCTCGTCTTCTTTGCCCGTGTAGATCTGCTGCATCTCGGCCAGGGCGGCCTGGATCGACTGGGTGCCGGCGATGACGTTGTTGATCTGCGTGCCGAAGCCGGGCTCGACCGCCATGTCCATCATGAGCGTGTGCGCGATCACTTTGTCGGACAGGAAGGAGCGGACCGGGCCGAAGGTCGTGCCCTTGAAACCGGCGTCGGAGTAGATGCCGTTGATGAAGATGGCGCCGCTGTACTGATCGGCCAGCGCCGTGACTTCACTCGGGGAGAAGAGGTGGCGGAGGAAGGCGGCGCCGATCTTGGCCCGCTCATCCCCTGGCTTGAGCAACGCCGAGAGCGCGAAGCCGGAGATGGCCGTCTGGAAGTAGTGAGGGTCCTTGCCGGGCACGAAGCCGGGCATGGGAACGTCCACTAGCTCCGTGTGCGGGTAGCTCTTGGCGTAGCCGGACAGCTCATAGAAGCCGGCGGCCGGCTTCATGGCTGCTTGCGCCTCGCCGATGGGGTCTTTGATGCCTTGCGGCGCCTTGACCCAGGCCGTGCCTTGCTTGTAGAAGTCCACGATCTTCTGCATGGCTTGCTCGGCGGCGTTGGTCTGCCAGGTCCATTTGTGGTTCTGGGTGTCGTAGAAGGTGTCGCCCTGGTCCAGAATCCAGTTGCGAATGGGATCCTGCTTGTTGTCGATCTGGTTACCCGCTCGGCTGATCGTGCCACCCTGGGCCTGGGTGAGCTTGGCGCCCGCGCTGATGATGTCGTCCAGGGTCGTCAGGTTGTTGGGGTCGACTGCGCCGCTGGCGAGGAGCGTCTTGTTATACAGGAGCGCGTCGCCGTTCAAGCCGTCGGCGTAGGGCAGCAGATAGACTTCCTTGCGCTTGGCGGGCACGGAGTCCAGCAGCGTGGGGAAGGTGAGCTGATTCAGCTCGTCGCGCGAGAACAGCAGCGGCGTGAGCGCCAGCATCACCTGCGAGGCGTCGACGGCCCGCCAGAAGTCGCTGTAGGTGTGGAACATCTCCGGTCCGGCTCCGGCGGCAATGGCGGTCTTGACCTTGGTCGGCAGGTCACCGTAGCCCACCGGGACGAGCGTCAGTGTGACCTGGGGTTGCTTAGCCTTGAAGGTAGTGACCGCGTGCTTCAGCGTGTCGCTCAGCGGTGGCCAGTCCTGGTAGAGCATGGAGATCGTCATGGCCTGCCCAGCGGCACTGGGAGCCTGTGAGCTGGCGGGCGCGCTCACCGTAGCTGCCGCCGCTGAGGTAGCGGCGGCTGACGTGGATGCGGCCGGCGCCGCGCTGCTGGTTGTAACCACGGCCGAACCCGCGCTCGTCGCGGCGGATGTTGGCGCGGCCGACGTGGCGGCCGGCCCCTGCAATGACGTGGCCGCCGTGGATGATGTGGCAGCAGCGCCTGCGCCGCCACACGCGGCGAGCAGCGAAGCGGAAACGCCCGCGATGCCCAGGATACCTACCGTGCGGAGCAACGCGCGCCGTGTCGGCTTTTCCATTGGCCTCCTCCTCAAGTTGAGCTAGTTTTCTCGCGCAGCTAGCCGTGCCGCGTCGTCAATTAGCCCGCAAATCGAATAATGTATACATTATTCAAGCTCGGATACTACCGTACCGCCGATACCCTGTCAACGGCCATCGATCACGATCTGGGGTCCTTTCGTTACGTTGGCAATGCCGGGGCGGGGACTGCGGTCCGCCGCCAGAGTCCGGCACTGCGGTGCGCCGATCGGTGCCATGGGAGAGAGCGTCCCCAGAACGTCGAAACGTCCTGCCACACTGTCCCGACGGCGGTCGGGTGCTCTGGCGGCGGACCGCAGTCCCCGCCCCGGCACTCCCGCTGGATACGCTCGCTGGGGCAACGAAGGGCCCTAATCATGATCCAAGCATGCGTGCCCAGGTGTAGCGGGAGCGATCGGAGCGCGGGGGTTGATCGGCCGGGATGCTGCCGGCCTCCGATGCGGGCGGCGGTGTCCAGCCTTCGGGCAGCTCGCGGATCCAGCGAGCGTACTGCCACATCCGCCGCGTGTGCCTGACCTCGGGGTCGCTGGCCCGCAAGTCGGGCGTGTTGCGCGCCGGCAGCAGTCGGAAGCCATTGGGGCTGTGTTCGTCGAGCGCCTCGGTGGCCCCGTCGTGCCGGTAGCGCTGCTGCAGCGTCGCCCGTAGCTCTTCGGCGGCAGCGGCGGCTTCCCGACTCGGGTCGACCAGCTCGTTGCGGAGCTCGCCCTCGGGACCGTTGCGCCGGAAGAGCAGCTCTCGATTGTCTCCGGCGGCGTAGACGTATTTCCAATCGGCGTTGAGCGCCGCCAGGTGAGCGCTTGCGCCCTTCCCCACCTGGCCGATCAACACCGGCCTGGTCGGCGCATCCTCTCGCGCCGCGGGCAGCAAGCTCAAGCCGTCGGGGCGAAGGCCGAAGGGAGCGGGATCGACGCCTGCCGCGTCGAGAATGGTTGGCGCCACGTCGGTCAGCCCGACGAGCTGGCGCCGGACTTTGCCTTGCGGCAGTCCGGCCGGCCAGGAGAGGATGGCCGGGACGTGGGCCGCGGCGTCGTAGAAGGTGCTCTTGCCGAACGTCCAGTGGTCGCCCATGTGCTCGCCGTGGTCGGACACGTACAGCACCAGCGTATTCTCGCGCAGGGCGAGACGCTCCAGCTCGTCCAGCAGCATGCCGATCCAGGAATCGATGAAGGAGATGGCGCTGAAGTAGTAGCTCCACATCGTGGCCAGGCGGTTGTAGTCGGGGAACTGGTCAATGAACTGCTGGAACGCCGCCGAACCCATGGTGGTCGGTAGCCAGCGCAGCTCGTCGTCCGACTTCACCGGCGCGGGCGCCATGGAGGGCTGGTACAGGCGGTGCCACGGTACCGGCGGCTCGAACGGCGGATGCGGCTTCTGGAATGACGTCCAGCAGAAGAAGGGCTGCTCGCGCCGCTCGGTTGTCTGCTCGCGCAGGAAGCGAATCGTCTCGCGTCCCGTCCAGGCCGTGGTGTGATGCGTCTCGGGGAGCTGGCTGACCTGGGGCAGCAGGTACATCTCGTGCCGGATGCCGTTCGGCTCCTCGACGTGGCCATAGCCGGCGCCGAGGAGGAACCGCAAGAACTCGTCTTCCGCCACCGTGTAAGGGATCTCCTCAGACAGCCACAGGCGCTGCAGCCCGTGGTGGGCTCGCACCGGCCGGAAGTGCATCTTGCCGATGGCCTGCGTGAAGTAGCCGTTCGCTGCCAGGCACCCGGCCAGCGTCGGCGCATTCGCGGGCAATGGATCACCGTTGGCGAAGATGCCCGAGCGGTGCGGCAGGATTCCCGTCTGGAGCAGCGCGCGTGCCGGGACGCAGACGGGGGATTCGGAGTAGCAATTGCGGAAGCAGATCCCTTCCTCCGCCAGCCGGCGCAGGTGCGGTGTCTGGACCCGGAGCTGCTGTCCGTCCGGCCGGGCCACAAAGTCCAGGCAGTCCCCACGGTGCTGGTCGCTCATGATGAGCAGGACGTTCGGTCGCTGTTTACCAGGCATCGGGCTTGGTCTCCTCGTTCGCCGAGTAGTGTAGGGATGGCGACGACGTTTGGCGACCCGCTGGGCCGATGCGCCACGAACGCGACCGAGTATACTGTGGTGTCTGCTACCGGCTAGCTGCGAACGCCCGGTGGTACATCAGCCCTATCCAGTGGCAGGTCATCAGGTGCTCCGCGAGTGAGGAGGCTCCGTTCATGGTCCTGCGACGACATGCGGCGCCACTGAGCCGGCGCACGTTGCTCGTGCTCGCCGGCAACTTCCTGGGGCTCGCTGGGGTTGGCTTACTAGCCTCCTGCGCGAGCAGCCCGGCGGCGACCATGGCAACTACCAGTTCGGCGGTGGTCCCTTCAGCGCAAAAAGCATCGACCTCGAGTACTGCTACAACAGCACGGTTGGCGGTGAGCACTGCCGCCACGGCTACCTCGGCGGCGACTGCCCCCGGTCAGAAGCAACTGACCCTGGAGATCACCTCCTGGCTAGGCCAGCCGCCCTCCCTGGACGTCTACAAGCAACTAAACACGGCCTACGCCAAGATGCAGCCGGGGATCGCGGTGAAGCAGCAGGTGATAACCGACAACTACGCCTCCAAGCTCACGGCATTGCTAGCAGGAGGGACGCCACCCGACCTCTGCGAAACCAACTGGATTGAAAGCCAGGCCCTGGGCACCAAGGGCGCGCTCCAGCCGCTCGACCCCATGCTCAGTCGTGACAAGATCAACGTGTCCGACTACATGGCGGTCGCGCAGGAATTGGGGCGCTGGCCGCAGCAGACGGGCAAGTATTACGCCTGGTACACCATGTTCGCCACCTCGCCGCTGTTTTACAACACGGCGCTGTTCAGCGCGGCCGGTGTCCCGCCGCCCGACGAAAGCTGGACCTGGCAGCACCTGCTCGAAGCGGCCCAGAAGCTCTCCAAGCCAGGCGATTCCCCGCAAGACTCCGTGTACGGCTTCCACCTGACCTATTTCACGCGCACGCTGCTCTACTCCTTCGGCTGGGACTATTTCTCCCCCGACCTCTCCACCTGCTTGCTCGACTCGAGCGACAGCATCGACGCGCTGCAGTTCTGGCAGGACCTGATCTACAAGTACCAGGTCTCCCCGGCGTCGGCCGGCGACTTTGCCAAGGGGGACCAGTACGGCCCCTTCGCCACCAAGCGGCTCGGCATGGCTATCGCGGGTTCCTATCAGATCGCCCAGTTCCGCACCGTCCAAGGTTTGGACTGGGACATCGCCGTCCCACCGAGCGGCCCGAAAGGTCGAATCGTCATCATCAAGGGCGCGCCGGCCCATTCCCTGCCGGCGCAATCGCCGCACGCTCAGGATGCGTGGGCGTTTCTATCCTGGTGGACGCGCAATCAGACGCCCGACCTCGTGGTCCTGCCGGGCAACCTGCCGAGCCGGCTGTCCGCGCTGAGCGGCTGGGTGGCGGAACAAAAGAAGGGCAATGCCACGCCGGCGCACATCGAGCTGGTGTACGACATCGCCAGCAAGTACGGCAAGCCGATTCAGGTGCTGCCAAATAACGACCCGGTCAAGAAGCCGTACTACGACGAGCGTGCGCTCATCCTCGCCAACAAGGAGGATGCCAGGACGGGCATGACCAAGGCATGCAGCCAGATGACGACGCTCCTCAAGCAAGCGCAAGCCGGCGGTACATAGGCGGCCGGCGTCCTGAGGAACCTCGTGCGCGGCGACATCCTCCCACTGCATCCGGCACAAGACTCGCGCCGACCTCCGCTGGGGGACAAACGAGCTTGACATATTGGTGAGGCCGTGTACGATCGAGACCAGTCAGGCAGTGGCTGGAACAGAAAGGGCGAGCGATGGACGCTCAGCGCTTTGCCGGGCGGGTGGCGCTAGTGACTGGCGGCAGCGGTGGGATCGGCCGGGCGGTGGTGGCGGCGTTCCTGGCCGAAGGCGCCCTTGTTGCCGCTCTGGCGCGCCGCGCGGATGAGCTCGCGCAACTCCGCACCAACGTGGGCGCTGGTGACGCGCTGCTCACCATCGCCGCCGATCTGCTGCAGCCGGGCGCTGCCGAACAGGCCGTTCGAGAGGTGCTGGCCTGGCGTGATCGGGTGGACATCCTGGTGAACGCGACCGGCGCATTCTCCGGCGGCAAGGCGGTGGGCGACAGTCTCCTGGACGAGTGGCAGCGCATGCTCGACGTCAATCTGCTGGCCACGCTTCAGGCAATGAGGGCCGTTCTGCCGGGTATGGCCGCGCACGGACATGGTCGCATCGTCAATATCTCCTCGCGCTCCGCCCGCGCCATCGGGCGCAACGTTGCCGCCTACACCGCCGCCAAGGCCGGACTGGAAGCGTTGACCGTCGCGGCCGCGGAGGAATATCGCGATCGCAACGTCACCGTCAACGCGGTAGCTCCCAGTGTGGTGGCCACCCCGGCCATGCTGACCGGCGCTTCGGCCAAGGCGCGCGAGCGCTGGGTGACCCCAGACTCGGTCGCCCGCGTTATCTTGTTCCTGGCTTCGGACGATGCCGCCGACGTGAGCGGCGCCATCCTGCCGGTGTACGGCCGCGCTTGAGCGCGGGCGTCTTTAGTTGCCAGGGCGCGATGTCTATCCAAGTCCGCGCGTCCGCTGCCGGGCTGGCGCGCCTGTGCCGCGGATTTGCGCCATTCGGGCCCCAGAGTCTTGGCGCGAGGGGCCAACGCCTGCGATAGCGCGCCAGATTGCAACAGTTGACGAATCGGGAACTATTCTGCATACTGGCGCTGTTGCCACGCAGCCGAGCGTAGTGGGGGCGAGGAGTTGTGATTAACTCCGCTGGTGAGGAGTTGATAGAGTCGACGCTGGCGCAGTGCCGGCAGACCTTTCAGACACTGGGCCGAACTTCCGCCACGGATTGGCTCCAACTGGAGCTCTCCATGGCGCAGGTGAAGGCGCTCTTTGTGCTGCTGCAGGAGCAGCCGCTCACCGTCAGTGCGTTGGCTGATCGTCTCGGCGTCGGCATCTCCGCGGGCAGCCGTGTCGTCGACCGGCTCGTCCAATTCCACCTCGTCGAGCGATCGGACGATCCCGACAATCGCCGGCGCTCTTTGGTCCGCTTGACCGGCCACGGCGGGGCGTTGATCAACCGATTGCAGCAAGGGAGACTGGATCGCCTGCGGCGCTGCCTCCGGCAATTGAGCGAGGAACAGTTGTCAGGGTTGATCAATGGGCTGCGAGCGTTGGACGAGGCGGCGGGCGCCGTCGCTGACGAGGAGGAGCGAGCCGCGAGTTGAGCGCAAGGTGGGCGCTATTTGCCGGCAACCATTGGCCGTGGCGTGCCAGTGATGAGGAGAGCGATCTATGGATAACAGCGGACGCGCGCCCGGACGCGAGAGTTCTCAACAGCAGACCTACGGCGCCGCTGGCGCCGGCGCCGCGGTGGCGGACCGTCCCGCCTCGCCGGCGCAATCTCCAGCAATCGCGAACGGCGTCAGCGCTGACACACCATTGGCAGGCCCGCCCGCGCCGCGCAATACCAGACGCCGGGTGCTGCTGCCCTTACTGCTGGTCGTGTTCATCGCGGCGATCATCCTTGGATTTCGGTACTGGCGCGATCAGGCCCTCTACGTTTCCACCGATAATGCGCAGGTCACCGGCGCATTGGTGCAGATTGGCAGCTTGAACGCTGGTCGCATCAGCGCCGTCAGTGTCGACGTGGGCTCCACGGTGACCAAAAATGAGCAAATTGCCACTGTCACGTTACCTACCCAGCTCAGCGTCACCGCCGACGGCACGCCGCGACTGGGCTTCCTCGGCACGGAGGACCAGCAGGTCCCCGTCACCGCGCCGATGGATGGCGTAGTGGTCCAGCGCCTGGGCAACCCGGGCGACACGGTAGCGGTGGGGCAGGCCATCGTGACGATCGTGGATCCGAGCCGCCTGTGGGTGCTGACCCAGGTAGAGGAAACCAGGATCGGTCGTGTTCAGGTGGGCCAGCTCGTCACCGTACACATCGACACGCTGGGTCAGGATCTCACCGGGCGCGTCCTGGCGGTGGGCCGGGCCAGCACCGCCAGTTTCTCGCTGCTGCCGCAGGGCAACACGTCGGGCAACTATACCAAGGTGGCCCAGCTCGTGCCGGTGAAGATCGCCGTCGATTACGGACGGCAGCCGCTGGTACTGGGCAGCTCCGTCGAGGTAAAGATCCACGTCCAGTAGGGTAGCCGGCCGGCCGAGAGGAGTGAGAGAATGGCAGCAATCACCGGGGCACTGAGCGCGCCGCGGCCCCGCCTCCGGCTGCACGGCCTCTCCTACCAATGGCAGGCGCTGATGGTCATCATTGTCGGCTCCTTCATGACCATGCTCGACCAGACCGTGGTCAATGTGGCGTTGCCCCGCATCATCACCGTCTTCCAGGCCACGATCAACACGACGCAACTGGTACTCACCGGCTACATGCTGGCGCTGGCTATCATCATGCCGGCAACCGGCTACCTGTCGGACACCTTCGGCACCAAGCGCCTCTATCTCATCTCCATGTTCTGCTTCACGGTTGGGTCGCTACTCTGCGGTCTGGCCTGGAACGTGCCGAGCCTGGTGGCCTTCCGCGTGCTGCAGGGCCTGGGTGGCGGCATGATGGGGCCATTGGGAATGACGATCTTATTCAAGGTAGTGCCGCCCAGCCAGCGCGGTACGCTCATGGGCATCTTCGGCCTACCGCTTATGGTGGCCCCCGTGCTCGGGCCAACGGTGGGCGGCTACGTGGTCGAGTACATCGACTGGCGCGTGATCTTCACCATGAACATCCCGGTGGGCATGCTCGGTCTTGTACTGGGCTCGACCATCTTGCGGGAGACAGAAACGCGGCGCGGGCTGCGCTTCGACTGGCCAGGTTTCGTCCTCTCCGGCAGCGGCTTCGCGGCGCTCCTCTACGGCTTGACCTATGCCCCGACCGACGGTTGGGGCACGCCGCACATCGTCTTGCTGCTGGGCGGCGGCGCGCTGCTCCTGGTAATCTGGGTCGTGGTCGAGCTGACGGATAGCCAGCCGCTGCTCGACCTGAGCATCTTCAAGAACTCCACCTATACCCTGGCGACGGCGGTCTCCTTCGTCGTCACAGTGGGGACCTTCTCTTCGATCTTCCTGCTCCCGCTGTTCCTGCAGAACGTGCGCGGCCTCGGCGCGCTGCAGAGCGGCCTGCTGACGTTCCCGCAATCGATCGGCGCCGCGCTGATGATGCCCATCTCCGGTCGCCTGTTCGACCGTATCGGCCCACGCCCACTGATGGTCAGCGGCCTAGTGGTCCTGGCTTTTGCCACCTGGCGGCTAGCCATCCTGGACTTGAATACCTCAAACTCCTACCTAATCATCACATTGGTGGTCCGTGGCATGGGGATGGGACTGTGCATGATGCCGACCATGACGGCAGCGATGAACACGCTCAGCGGTCCTATGGTGGCGCGGGGATCATCCCTCACCAATGTCCTGCGTCAGATCTTCAGCGCCTTCGGCACGGCAATTTTCGCCACGCTGTTGTCCAGCCGGGAGACGTACCACCAGGCGATGCTCTCCCAGATGGTCACCCCGGACGCGCCGCCGGTGCGCGGCATGCTGGCAGCGGCGCAGCAGATGGTGCTCCACCGTGGCGGCACCCCCATGCAGGCCCAGATCGATGCAATCATGCTGCTGGCTCGCCAGGTGTCGACCACCGCGGCGGTGACGAGCTTCGACGATTGCTTTCTCGTCGGCGCCGTCATGGCTGTCGTCGCCATACCCATCGCCCTCTGCCTCAAGGGTACGGGTATTGCTCGTGCCGGCCGACCGGGCCCAGTGGCGGAGTGACGCCGGAGCTGTCAGCAGCTCCTGCCGGCGCTATCCGGTCCATCCCCGACCATTTGCAGGGCGCGGTGTCGCCGATGCCTTTTTCGCCTTCCTATCCTGGATAATGCACCAGACTCGATAGGTAGACCTGAGACTCAGGGCAGAAGGCGACTATGGATGATGAAGCCGCTGCGACCGAGCGGCTCCGAGCAGCTCTCGATCGACCTGACGAGGCAGTTGATCTCGCCGCCGCGGCGCTCCTGCTGGCCGAGCTAAGCGGCGATCACCCGGACGCCCACGGCTCGATTCAGATTCTTGATGAGCTGGGGACAGGTCTTCGCTCCAGGCTGGGAGCAGCTCCACTGCTGGACTCGGCGGCGGACGCGCTGGCGCGGTATTTGGGCTACACCGTCGGCTTTCGTGGGAACGAGGATGACTACTACGATCCGGCGAACAGTTATCTCGATATCGTGCTGCGGCGCCGAATTGGGCTGCCGATCACGTTGTCCGTCGTCTACATCGACGTAGGACGGCGGGCCGGTCTGGACGTGCGCGGAATCGGCTTCCCTGGCCACTTCATCGTCGGCGTATACGCGAGCGATAGTGTTCGCTACCTCGATCCGTTCCGACGGGGCCTGGCGCTGGCCAGGTCCGATCTGGAAGCCCAGCTCCACCGGATTTACGGCCGGGCAATGCCACTGCGGCGTGCAATGGTGCAACCGGCGACGTCCGGCGACATCATTGTCCGCATGCTCCGCAACCTGAAACACGCCTACCTGCGTCGCAACGACACCCAGCAGGCGCTGCGAGCGACTAGCCGGCTCAGGGCGCTTCAGCCCGATGACGTCGGGGAGCTGTGCGATCACGCGGTCCTGCTTGTGCAGCGCGGTCAATGGCAAGCAGCGAAGCAGGAGCTGTCCACTTTCCTCCAGGTGCGACCCCAGGGCGCCGACGTGCCCTCCGTCCGTGAGCTACTGGCCATGGTGGAGACCGTTCGCCGGACGATGAACTGAGTCGCCGGGGCCGGGGAGCCGGGGGGCAGAGGAGCAGAGGCGAGATGGCGCCGGGCAGCACGGTCGTCAATGGGATGGAACCACTCCGATCGGCCATCCGTCCGACCAGCCCCCGATCTCCCTTGCTCCTCTGCTCCTCTGCCCCCCCTGCTCCCTGGCCCCCCGGCGCCCTAGCCGGCCGGCGCGTAGGCGACCGGACATAGCACCGTCACGTCGATGGGCACGCCTTGCGGGGTACGGCGCTGATCCAGACGCTCAGTAACGTCGGCGAAGACGCGATCGCGAACCTGCTCATCGCCGATCAGGCCGCGGGCACGGCCGATGTGACCGAAGGCTCCCGTTGCAAGAAAGTCCCTGGCGCTGGGGAACCAGGCCACGGCCCGTTCGACCGACAGGGTGACGTACACAAAGCCGGCGGCTTCGATCTGGCTCCTCCACTCGGTCTGGTCGCCCAGCAACGAGGCGGCGACGTCGGCCGCTGTCCAGCGTCGTGGTGCGGACTGGAGCGCCGGCGCGGCATCGGGCTGCGCCACACGCCGCCAGAAATAGGTCCAGAACGGCTCCAGTGACCAGTCGCCGGGGACGGAGAAGGCCAGCCGGCCACTGGGACGGAGAATCCGCCGTAGCTCGCGCAGCGCCCGCACTCGGTTGTCTACGACCTGGAGCCCGAGGTTGGCGATTGCGAGCTGGAACTGGCTCGGTGCCATGCCGAGCGCCTGCATGTCTTGTAGCAGGAATCCGATCGCCGCGCCATCGAGCGCCGCGGCTTTCCCCGTTGCCAGCGCCAGCATGGCGGGTGATCGGTCAGTGGCCAGCAGGTACCGGTCGTTGCCGAGCGCGCGTGCGAGTGGCAGCGTCAGCGCCCCCGTGCCGCAGGCGCATTCCAGCGTTTGTTCGCCTGGTTGGGGGAGTGCAAGTTGTAGTAGGAGCTGTGCCACGACAGGAGCGAGCTGTTGCCCAAATGTGCGATCGTAGCCGGCCGCGAAGGTTGGATCGGCCCATATCGTGGGCGGCGCCGATGCCCGACCGGCCATGTGCTCGCTCCTATCGCAACGTTGACGTATCCCAGCGTACTGCGGGGGAAGTTAAGGGTACAGCCCTCTCCGATGGCCGCGCTCCCGTCGATGTCGTGGCGTCGAGCAGCGGCTGCAGCGAGGTTCCCAGATCGACCGCGAGGGCCTGACCGAGCCGCTCCTCGCCCGCTGGCCGGCCCATCTCGAGGAGGTCGATGAACAGGGCGGTGACTCGGCGGGGTTGCCCGGCGCCCAGGAGCGACCAGCGTAGCGGCGCCAGGCGCGCGCCGGACGGGCTGGGGTAGAGCAGGTAGACCTCGTCGCAGGCATTGACGCGGCCGGCTGCCATCACCTGGTAGATGTCCTCATTGCTGGGGCGGCCTCCCGTGCCCAGCGTCTTGTATTTTGCATCAAGGACCAGTCGCGTCCGTCCGCCGGCACGAAGGCGGGCGTCGGGGTAGGTGAGGATGGCCGGAGGGGTTGTCACTCCGGACGATATCGGCATTGCGAGCGTCTGTCCGCGGTCGTCGAGGCGGACTCCGACAGTCCGCCCGCAGAGCTGGAGGAGCAGATAGTTCACAAAGCGCTCGAAGATGTCGGCAGAGTTCCAGAGGAAGCTGACGGCTTGCTCCTGCCCCCACACGTGCAGCAGCGACTCGCGACGGAGCAGCATCCGTGCGACGTGCAACGCCGGCTCCAGATGTCGATAGGTCGCCGGTAGGCTGATGTGCTCGGCTTCGATGATTCCAGGGGGGGTGTCCGCGGCGTGGCCGATGGCCGCCGCGGCATCGCCCAGCCGTCGGCTCAGGAAAGGCGAACGCGCCAAGCCGCCGAGTATGAGGGCGGCCCAGCGAAAGAGCCGGTTGACCGCCACATCCTCGTCGTACACGTCATACACGCACGGCAGCGAGTAGGGCGTTACCAGCATCTCCGCGATGCGATTGACTTCCAGCCGTCCCCTCAGTACGTCGACGGAGCTGCTGTGCTCGACGTAGCCACGGGGAAACCCGAGCGCGTGTCCTTGCTCCAGGCTTTCCACCAGCACCCAACCGAGCAGGTCCGGTAAGCTCTCGGCGTCGGTTCTGGTCGCCAGCGTGAGCTCGCCGACCCGCGGGCGCTCCTCGACCACGGCCAGGATGGCCCAAAGGGCACGCCGCCAGTCCGCCTCATCGCCTCCAGCGAGAAACTTCGGTCGGATCTCGACGGCAGTCCGCCCAACCTGCAGAAAGCCGGTGACCCCCTCGGCGCGGACCGTATGCCGGTGTCCCCCCAAGTATTCGATAGCAATGGGCGAGCCGGCCAGCCCGAGGACGCTCCTCCAGCGCAGCGCTTCGCCGCCCAGACGCTCAAGATCGGCATCTGTTCCCAGCCAGGGGACTGGCTGCCCATATTCGGTGAGCCTCAGGCGCATATGGCGAGCGGGTCAGTTGGCACGCGGGACGCCATTCTGAGCCGGCCGGGTAGGGGCAGGTCTCTGTGCCTGCCCCTACCCGGCCGGTCGACGCTGCGCGATCGCGGGGCAAATGGCACCCGACAACACAAACGACCCGCTAGACGCCTGCCAAATAGCGGAGCGTCAGCTTGACGTCGTCCGGTCGGTCCGGGACGAACTGCTCCAGACGTACTGATTCCAGCACCTCCTTACGCGCACTACTAGAGGACGTGCCGCCGGCGGGCAGCGGCCGTGTCTTCAACAGGAACTGGGTAGGCGGAGTGTCACCCGCCGCCAGTCGCAACAGTCGCAGTAGCTCGTCGGGACGGTTGATGTAGCGCTCGCGGAGCTGGGGATAGATAGCCTGGTCCCACGCCCCGGCCAGCGCCCTGAGACGGTCGAGCTCCACAACGGTGCGGCCGACCTCCCAGAGGTAGGTATGCCCCAGCTCGAAGTCCGGACCCAGCGACGCCGCTAACTCGTAGTTCAGCCGGTAGAGGAGGAACCAGGCGATCTCACCGATGGTAGGCGCCCGGTGTACGGCGTCGACAAGGTCCGCTGCGCCGGCGCCACTCCGGTAGCCGCTACCTGCTTCTTCGAGTTGGAGCTGGAGACGCCCGGCTGGTTGCTCAGCCATCGCATGCACTTCTGCAAGCCCGCCGGGCAGCGACTGCCATCGGCTGAGCAGCTCTCCCTGGCTGGGCAGCCCCAGGTGGGCTGCCAGGAGCTGCAGATCAGGGGGAACCTCGATCCGCACGAAGCGGCGCGCCAGCGCGGTGTCGAGTGGGGCCACGGCGCGGTCGACCGAATTCATACTGGCCAGGAGATAGACGTGCTCCGGGAAGTTCCAGGGCGCCGGTAAGCGGACCGGCAAGCCGTCGATCGTCTCGATGGGCTCCGTGCGCCGGCGGCCGTCGGCGTCTTCCTCGACCTTGACGTTGGAGAGCGGGACCGGCAGCGCGCGCCGGTTGCCGCAGCCGTCCACCGTCGCCCGGTAGTCGCGATCCATGAAGGTGATGAACTCGCCGAAGATTCGCGAGACGTTGCCGCGGTTCACTTCGTCGATGCAGATTAAGGACGCCGGCGCCGCAACGCCGCCGGGATTGGCCAGGGTGGGGTCGGCGCGGACCGCCGCGTCGAGCAGCGCGCCCATGCGCGGCTTGAGCGTGAAGCCGGACGGGGCCGGCTCCGGACGCAGCGCCAGGACGAAGTTCTCGTAACTGTAGTTCTGGTGGAAGGTCACCCATTCCCGGTGTACCGGCAGGGGAAAGGGTGGCGCTACCTCTCCGACGGCGAACGGGGCCTGCCCATTGTGGGGCTGAAGCAGGAGACGCCGCGGCGGTCGATCGCCGCTGAGGATATCCCAGATGAGCTGCATCGCGTGCGTCTTGCCCGTGCCGGACGGTCCGTAGAGCAGCACGTTGGGTTTCCTCCGCCACGCCTCGAACACTTGCGTCACGAGCGGTGGCAGGTCCAGCGCCTGTTCGCCCGACCATTCGATCACGCCGACGTTGTTGTCGCGCCCGCGGTCGAAGAGCCGCTCCAGACCGAAGCCTGTCGGCCAGCCATCCGGCAGGCAATCGGCATTCACGTACCCGGCATAGTAGTCACCGTCGACGGTCTTGACGACGTAGATCCTGAGCGATGCAACCTCCGGCATCTGGTCCCTCCTCGCCGAGGCGGGAGCCTGTGGAAAGCCGTTGCGCGCAGTCCAGGCCGGGTGGCGGGCGTTGCGCCGGTGCCGGTTCTGGTTGCTAATCTTATAGCGACTATTGCTCTGGCGAGGACCGAATTCGAGCGGCGCCTGCTCCTCCGGCTTGCCGACAGTCTTGACCGCGATGGTCCTCGCCGGCCAGGCGTCGGCCGGCGTCAGCGGCTCCGGAGCCCCCAGAAACCGCCACAGCTCGCTGGCGGAGAGGGCCCCGCCCAAGGGAACGTCGATGTAGGTTTGACCGCCGCCGGTCTCAGGACCGACGCCGGAGGCGCGCTCGATATTCCAGAAGTCGCCCGGCGTGATCTGACGATAAAACAGTGCTGCCGGCGTGAGACCCGCGTCACTCGTCACGCTGGCACCTTACCAGGTGAAAGAGATACTCTGTGCCGGTCAGTCCCAGCGGACTGTCGTTGCTCCGAAAGCGCGGATAGTCGAACTCCATCAGCTCGACCTTGCCAAACTGGGAGAGGAAGTGGTGCAGCTCCGCCTTGGATAACAAGCCATCGGCGCTGTAGCTGATGAGATAGTGCGAGCAGTGCATCGAGGTGATGATGACCCGGAAGGCATCCCGCAGCCGCAGCTTGGAGCAGAAGTTGGAGTATTGATCCCGCCAAGGGCGCAAGCCGCTGACGCCGACGGCCTCCGGCTCGTCGCCCCTGGCCAGGGTCTCGATGAGGTGATAGTTGGCGGCATACTGTCGCTTGGTATAGGGCGGGTCGAGATAACATAAATCGGCCGCGATTTCGGTGGAAACGTCCTCGGCGCGGCCTTGCAGGATGCGGTGCCCCGCTGCCTGCTCGGGTACGAACTCGCTCGGGAGTAGCGTGAGCGGACTGAGTGCGCCGTTGCCCCACTTGGAGCGAAAGTGGCCGTACGTCCCGGCGATGTTCGCCACCCGATTTACTGCCAGAATCAGGTCGTGCCGCAGCAGCGCGCGCTCTGGTGAGGTCAGCCGCCCTTCCCGCTCCCACTCTCCCAACCGGGCATTGATGGCGTCGACGTGGGCGGCGTTGGCGGGCGAGAGATAGCTGCGCGGCGCGCAGCCGGCGCGCGGGGCGCCGGCCGGACTGTATTCCCGGTACATCAAGCCCTGAACCGGGGGCAATTGGTGCAGCTCAGCCAGCAGCATGGGATACGAGGGACCTCCCACTCCGGCAAAGTCAGGCGGCTTGGTGAGCGTCAGCCGCACGGTGGCGTGCTGCACCGCGTAGGTCATGATGTCGGAAGCCACCACGCGGTAACCGCCGCGGCGGAGCGCCTCGGAGACCGCGGCGGTACCGCACATCAGGTCGGCAACGGTAGCGCCTGGCCGTACCAGATCGCGAATCACGCTGAGTAGCGTCGGCAGGAAGCGCGTCTTGTTGCCTATGTAGCGATACGACATTGTGGCTGTTCATTGGGCCAGTACGGGCCGGAGCAAACGAGGATCGGAGAGACGGAGCGTGCGAATCGGCTCGAGCGCTTCGGCATCCTCTAGGACCTGCAGCACCCAGGCGCAGTCGGCGTCGGTGAGACCGTAGAGGCCAGCAACCAGGCGCTCCACTGCCAGGTCCTCGTCACCATCGTGGCGGTTCACCCGCCGGCGAGCATCGACCGCGGTCGCGATCGCCTGGGCCTGCCGCCATTGCCAGGCGCCGGGAGCCAGGTCGGGAACCGGCAAGGCGGAAAGAATCCTCTGTGTGACGTAGGGATGGGATCGCCATTCGTTTTCGCCCCACCGCTTCAAGTGATAGGCCAGCATGACACGGGAACACAGCACCCCAAGCAGGTAGTCTAACAAGAATGGAGGAGCAGGCAAACGGGGAGGGACGGAGTAGTGGAACACGACCTGCGTGGTGTACGCCCCTGAGTCGTCAATAGCCGCCTTGAGTCCGACCCCGGTCTTCCGGACCAGTAGCTTGCGGGCCGCGAACGTCTCTGGAGTCTTGTAATTGATCCCGGGCACGCCGAGTCGAATCTGCCGCGACGGATGGCAGCGGTAGCGTTCCACGTCTTCCCCGGCGATGAGTGGCCGCCAGTTGGGGTCAGGGGATCCATCGGCGCGAACGATGCGTTCTCGCCTTGCGGACTCCGAGCGGAATGGCCTGGCGCAGCCCGCACACTGCAGCAAGCGGGGCTGCCGAGGCGCTGGGGTCCCCACCCCACAGTGAGGACAGCAGAGCACTGCGCCGTATTTGGAGATCTCAACGCCCCGTCCGGTCACCAACCAGCGGCGCCATGGGAGAGAGGCTTGCTCTAACCGCTTGACGATGCTGTGTTCTTGCCGGCGCAGATCGATGTCGAAGCGAGCCTCGGGGTCGCGAGCAAAATGCTGTTGTGGAACATCGTGCGCCAGCCGCGCCTGTGCCTGTTCCAGCGTCGCCGCGCCTGCCAGGACGCGTTTTCGCCACTGCTTATCCAGACGAAAGCAGCGTACCGTGTGGTCGTCGGGAGCCCGCGCTCTTCGGCAGACGAGTATCGTCGTGCCGCGATAGACGCCGTCGAAGAACCCTTCGCCCAGACGGGCAATCAGGAGGAGCTGGGTAGTGTCAACCAGTAGACGGCGCAGCGCCCGGTGCTCGGGCAGGAACACGGCATCCGGAATGATAAAGGCCAGGACTCCGCTCTCCTCTACCAGACCCAGGGACAGCTCGATGAACAGCTCGAAGCTATCGAACTGGCCCTGAGCGAGCGTAAAGTGGGCGGCCTGGAGCGCTGCTCGGGAATGGGGCACCTCGGCGCCCCAGGGGGGATTGGCGATCACGGCATTGGGGCGGCCATTGTCTCGCTGGGGCGTCGCCTGGTCGTTCAGCCCGAAGCGCGGCAAGGTGAGGGCGTCGGCCTGGACGAGGAGGGCGTCGGCAGGCAGCACCGTCCGAGCGCGTTGCAGCGCCCGTCCGTCCCTATCGATTCCGGCAACGGTCAGGGGTTGGTCGGTCGCGTCCAGCACCGCCCGTAAGAGCACCCCTTCACCGCAGGCCGGATCTAGGATTCGCAGGCGATCACGAGATGGAAGGCGCCGCGCTAACTCACCGGCAAGCCAGGTCGCCAGGAGCGGGGGGGTATACACCGAGCCAAGGGTACGGCGAGTACGCTGGAGATCGTCGGCGTGCTGAACTGCTGCCATCATCCGCCGATGCCGACGCGGACATATCGGGAAGGGGACGTGGCCGCTACTTGGTACGAAAGTTCCAACACGTGCCCATTATAGGAGACGCGCACGCGACCATTGTGACAGGCGATAACAGGGGCGCCTGGAACTCAAGCCGGCTTGAGCCGGCTTTGTAATCTTAGCCTGCTCCTTTAGGGGCAGGGGACGTGGGGAGGAAGATCGGATGG
>CALBSQ010000254.1 GCA_937967325.1 uncultured Chloroflexota bacterium | reverse complement strand
ATCCACTCGACGTTCCCGCTGGGCGCGATCAGCGCGTTGACCTCGCCGTCCGCAAGGAAGGCGTACTCGGCAATCGGGGGGAACGGGCTGCGATCCAGGCTGTCGAGCATCCAACGCCTAGTCTCGCTTATTCGATTAGCCTACTTGTGGGGAACGAAAATGAAGCCCAGGGAGGGCACCGTGACGCAAGACGAGCTACGGATCTATACCGTCAAGCCGGGCGTGATGGCGATATGGGTTGGAGAATGGAAGGATCGGATCCGGCCTCTGCGCCAGAAGTTTGGCTTCGAGATCGTCGGCCCGTGGATCGACGAGAAGCACAATCAGTTCATCTGGATCCTTCGCTACCACGGTCCAGGCACCTACGAGGCCGCCAACGCTGCCTACTACGAATCGGCCGAGCGCCAGGCGCTTGACCCGGACCCCGCGCGGCACCTCGCAAAAACCGAACACCGGCCGATACGTCCGGTCACCTGACGGTCGCGATGCGGAGCCTGCCCGCGGATCTGAGCAGCTTTGTCGGCCGCGAGCGCGAACTGGGGGAACTAGCGACACTCCTGAACGGGGCACGATTGCTCTCGCTCGTCGGTGCCGGCGGCGCCGGCAAGACGCGCCTCGCGATCGAGCTTGTGCGTCGTCACCTGCCGGACTTCACGGACGGCGTTGCCCTGGTCGATCTCGCCGGCCTGACGGATCCCCGGCTCGTGCCACAGGCGATTGCTTCTGCCTTGAAGGTCCCTGAGCAGGCGCGACGGCCCCTGCTCGCGACGCTGTCCGACCGCCTTCGCGATAAGCGTCTTCTGCTCGTGCTGGACAACTGCGAGCACCTGCTGGCAGAGTGCGCGGCCTTCGCGGACGCGGTGTTGAGGGTCTGTGCCCGCCTCACAATCCTCGTCACCAGCCGGAGACCGCTGGGAATCGGCGGCGAGGTGATCTACCGCGTTCCATCGTTGCCCGCCCCGCCCGAAACAGTCCAATCGCACGACCTCCTGGCCACCTACGACGCGGTCCGGCTGTTCGTTGACCGCGCCCGCGGAGTGAATAGCGCTTTTGTGCTGACCCAGGCCAACGCCCTCGCGGTCGGGCAGATTTGCCGGAGGCTCGATGGCATTCCGCTCGCGATCGAGCTGGCCGCTGTGCGCACGGGTATCCTCACTCCCGAGCAGGTGAACGCCCGACTCGACGATCGTTTCCGCTTGCTTACCGGCGGCAGTCGAACCGCGTTGCCCCGGCACCGCACGCTGCGGGCTCTGATGGACTGGAGTTTCGACCTACTCAGCCCTTCGGAGCAGGATGCATGGCGCCGGCTTGCGGTCTGCGCGGGCGACTTTGGGGTTGACGCCGCTGAGGCGGTGGCCGGCGGTGATGGGATCGACGCAGGCGCTGTCCTCGACCTGGTGGGGACGCTCGCTGAGCAATCGATCGTCGTTGTGTATGAAGTTGGAGGGGAGGCCCGATATCGCATGCTGGAGACCGTCCGACAGCACGGCATCGATCGTCTCCGCCAGTCGAAGGAGGAACTGCCGATTCGTGAGCGCCACTTCCTGTGGGTGCTCTCCCTCAGCGAGCGGGCGGAATCGGAATGGCGCGGACGCAACCAGGCCGCCTGGTTTCTGCGGATCGATCGTGATCTCGACAACGTGCGCGCGGCTCTCGATTGGGCCAGGGGCGATCGCGATCGTGCCGACGGCGGCCTCCGGATAGTCACGGCCCTGTGGTTGTTCTGGCAGGTTCGCGGCCATCACGGCGAAGGACGGATGTGGCTCGAGGCCCTGCTGGCACGGGGTGGCGAGCCGAGCGCTTTGCGGGGAAAGGCGCTCAACGTCGCAGGCTTCCTTGCCTACGGCCAGGGTGAAACGACGGTCGCGCTGCGCTTTTTGGAAGAGAGTCTCGCAATCGGAAAGGCGGTGGGCGACGACGCGGGAATCGCACTCTCCCTCCTGCGGCTCGGGATTGGTGCCTACTACCACGGCGATTTGGCGCGCGCGGTTACGGTGCTTGATGAGAGCCTGGCCCGATACCGTGAGATCGGCGACCAGGTGGGGACGCACATTGCCCTGTATGAACTGGGCGAGACCCTTTCCTACACCGGCGACTATGGCCGGGCTCGGCGGCTACACGAGGAGGGCCTCGCGCTCAAGCGCCAAGTCGGCGACCGCTGGCATATCGCCTTCTCGCTGTTTGGGTTGGGCTTGCTTGATTTCCTGGAAGGCCGCAGCGACGACGCCATCGCCCGTGTCCGCGAGTCACTCGAGGTGCGCCGCGAGCTGGACGACCGCTGGGGAATTGCGCTTTGCCTGGAGCTCCTCGCGTGGATCAAGGCCGCCGAGGGTGCTGGCCAGGTGGCGGCGCAACTCCTCGGTGCGGCGGAAGCTGCTCGGACCCGTATGGGCGTGAGCCTGATCGCGCCGCATCTCGGTAATCACGACCAGGCGATGGAAGCGGCAGCGCTCGCCCTCGGGCCGGAGACCTTCAAGAGTCAGTGGGCGGCGGGAGAGACCTTGAGTGCTGATGCGGCTTCTCAACTGGGAATCCAAGAGGCAAAACAAACTACCGGCGGCCGAGCCACTAGCGGGACTCTGACACCTCGGGAGGTGCAAATCGCGAACCTTGTTGCGGGCGGACTGACCAACCGCGAGATCGCTGCGAAGCTGTCTATCTCGGAAAGGACCGCCGACGCTCACATCGAGCACATCTTGAACAAGCTCGGCTTCCATTCGCGCCTGCAGATCGCGCGCTGGGCGGATCAGCACCGGCCCCGAAGCGAAAAATAGGTACAGGCCTAGGTCTTTGTACCGATGGCAGGGCTGCCAGCGCCTCTGTATACCTCCTGCAGACAAGAAAAACGGAGGTGTTGATATGGCGGTATACATGGTCGAGCGCGATCTTCCGGGGATCACGCTCGAGCAACTCGGCGACGCGCAGAAGGCCGCGATCGAAACCAGCCAGCGATTTACGAAGGAAGGGAAACAGGTGCGCTACATCCGGAGTACTTATGTACCCGGCGAGGCGCGTTGCCTCTGCCTCTTCGAAGCGGAAAACGCGCAGCGGGTTCGAGACGTCAACGAGGCGGCCCAGATTCCGTTCACGCGCGTGGTCGAAGCCCTCGACCTCACGCCAGGAGGAGAACCAGCATGAAGCGGTTTGTCATCACGCTCGCGGTCGTCGGATCGCTGCTCGCGCTGCCGGCACCGGTGCTGGCGGCCAATGATGGTCGGATCGGCTCGCCGCAAACCCAGCCGAATCCGAGTCACTTTGTCACCACGTACCAGGACTGTCTTGGCCCGCTGCGGAGCCTGATCGCGCAGGGCCAGTTCGCCACGGTCCCTCCCTTCGGAGATCACTTCACCGGCGCGGTCGACCCGGGTGCCCACTACGGCAGCGTTGGCGAGGAAGCCTTCCTTTGGAACGTGCTCGGACTCAGCCCATCTGCCTGCGCGACGCTCGTCGGCACGAAGTAACCAGTAATAAAAGGGAGGGGTCGGTCTCGGCTGGCCCCTCACCTCACCGGACCGACGACCGGCTAGTGTCCTTCGTGGACCTCGTAGAGTTCGCTGGCAGGGTGGCCGGCCTTCTTATGCACTGCCGCCACCGCCTCCTTGCTGGGTCCGGTTGCGAGGCAGAAGACCTTACCGGCCTTCGAGTCAAGCCAGTAACGCTTGTATTCAACGCCGGTGCCCTTTTGCGCCTCCACATCGCGCTGGTGCGCTGCAGCCAGCTGTTCCGGCGTGACGTGCATTCCCTCGTGTACGTCCATGTAGGTTGGCATTCCCAATCCTCCTCAACGTCGACCTGCCTGCCGTGCCGAGAATCGTATCTCAGTTGCGCGGACCCCGTCTCGGGGCAAGCACCTGGCCCTCTAGGGCATCGGAGAGCCAGAGCTGGTAACGGCTCGGGGCCCATCCACGCTCGATT
>CALBSQ010000253.1 GCA_937967325.1 uncultured Chloroflexota bacterium | reverse complement strand
CGGCGCCCCGGCCGCCTCGGCTATTTCCTACGTTCAGACCAGTCGCTGCCCCGCATCCAGCCGCTATGGCGTCACCTTGCAGCCGCTCTCCGCTGAGCGGGCCATGGCTTCGGTGACGGCGATGGCTGCCGCGCCTTCGCGAAGTGTGGCGCCGACTTGCTCCTTCGCTGCGCCGCTAATGAGGTCCGCGAAATGGTCGAGCATGGGGCCAGTGGCGTCACCCTCGCCGGCCGTTTCCACATCTTCCTTGGTGAGCTCCGCCATCCCGGCGAAGCGGCCGGGCTGGACGATCGCCGGATGGCGCACCACGCGAATGTGCTTGCGGTCGTGGCTCAACACGGACCCTTGCTTGCCGATTATCTGCAGCGTGTTGCCGGCTTGAATCCCGAACATGCTGGACACCACCGTCGCGGTGCGAACGCCGCCATCGAACTCAATCACCATCTCGAAATCCTCGATCGTTCGGTCGCCGACGAGCGAGCCGCGACCGACGCGACCATAGACGCCGGTCGGCGTCCCGCCCATGGACCAGAGGGCCAAATGGATGGTGTGGGTAGCCGTGTCCACCACGCCGCCGTAGTGCTCGGGGAAGAAATACTGCTGGCCCATGGGACCGCGCTGGACGGTGAACAGACCCTGCAGCGGAGCGATCTGGGCGGCAAGCTGCTGGAACGTCTGCCCGAAGCTGCTCAGTCGGAACTGGTAGCCGACCATGCCGATGACGCCCGCTCGCTGCGCCGCTTCCGCCAGGGCATAGGCCGACTCGGCCGTGTCCGCCAGCGGCTTCTCGATGAGCACGTGCTTGCCCGCCTTGATGGCGTCGAAGGCGATCGGCGCGTGCCACCTGGCGTTGGTGGCGATCAGCACGGATTGCACCTCGGCACGTGCGAGCAGGTCGTGATAGTCGCGAACACCGGGCGCCCCTAACTGTTCGCTCGCCGCGGTCCGGCGCGCGTCGTCCAGGTCGCAGACCGCCAGCAGGTCGAGCTTCTCCGATTGCTTGGCCAGCTTGCCGTGGGCCTGAATGCCGCGCCCGCCGCAGCCGATCAAAACGGTAGTCACCGCCATGTTCACATCCCCTTCACTGCAAATCGTGCGCCGATGCGGATTATGATGTTGCCAAGAGGTCCCGGACGTGGACGGGCCGGCCTGTGCGGGCAGACTGCACCGCACCAACCGTGACCGCATGCGTGCGCAGGCTGTCGCGGTAGTCCGAACGGATCTCGGATCGGTCGCCGCTTTCGACAGCGTGGATAAAGGCGGCGTTGAGCTTGAAATTGCCTTCGTCGCGCTCGGCCTTGATCTCCTGTCGCTCTTCACCGCGCCGCATGACGTGGAGCGCGCTGTTGGACACCGCAAGGGTGAGGTCGCGAGCCACGACGTGGACATAACCGCTCACGTTGGGCATCGACGCGCCCGACACGGCACAGGTATTGACGATGCTGCCGACGGCCCCACTGGCAAAGGTCACGCTGGCGGCATTGACGTCGTCGATGTCCAGCTGCGGAACGTCCTTCAACAGGACCGTACCGGCGGCCGCGTACACGGTCTCTACCTCGCCGGCCAGATAGCGCATCAGGTCCACGGCGTGCGTGTGCTGCTCGATAAGCATGCCGCCAGACTGGGATTGGATGCGCCACCACAGCTTGCCCGGCAGACCGCCCAGGCGGATTGCCATGACCAGGCCGATGGGCACGCCGGACAGCAATTGACGCGCCTGATCGACCAGCGCGCCATAGCGGCCCTGGTAGCCGACGCTGTTGACAATGCCCTTCTCCCGAATGTGGGCGTCGATCTCGCTCGCAACGCCCATCTCCACGGCCAGTGGCTTCTCCACGAGCATGGCCTTGCCTGCGTCGATCACCGCGTGCTCCACGGCGCCGTGGGCGAACGGTGGGAGCGCCACGTATACCGCGTCGAGGTCGACCGTGTCGAGCATGCGGCGGTGATCGGTGAAGGCCGGCGCCGCGACCGGGTCGCCTTCGGGCTTGCTACCGTTGAGCCGCTCCAACGCCGAGACGACCAGATCCTCCGAGATATCGCAGAGACCGGCGATCCGGACGTTCGGCATGCGCACCAGATCCATCATCTCGCGGACGGCTCGAGCGCCGCAGCCCACAAAGCCGACGTTGACTGTCATTACTTGTTACCTTCTCCGCGGCTGACCAGCAGCCTGCACAGAGAGACCGTAGCAACAGTCGGGTCGACTCGTCAAGCGGTCGAACCTAGGTGGGTGCATCTCCGCGTTTCGCAGCAAGCTAGCGCCGGAGCAGTCGTGCCACGGAGCGCGGGCGTCCCGCCCGCCCCGCCGGTCCCGGCTGGCGAGCATGCCTGCAGCACGGACGCTGTCCCGCGTCCGCGCGAGCTGGGGCGGGCGGGACGCCCGCGCTCCGTGGCACACCGCCAGGTCGATGCGGTACGTTGTGGCGCACCCAATCTATGTGCGAGCGTCCCGCCAATTGCTTGCTTCTTGCGCGACGCACCTTCAGCGGGCGACTGGGCGGCGCGACAGGCGGGAGGCCAGGTGGCTCACTCGGTTCGAGAGTGAGGGCGCATGGCCGACGGACGGCAAGCGGATCGTGACGGTGACGCCGCTGCCGAGGACACTCGTCACGCTGAGCTGACCGCCGTGGGCCTCCACCAGCGACTTGGCGATGGCCAGACCCAAACCAACCCCGCCCGAGCGAGAACGGGCGCGATCGGCACGGTAGAAGCGATCAAAGAGGCGCGGCAGATGTTCCGGGGAGATGCCCTCACCGGTGTCCTTCACCTCGATCAGCGCCTCACCACCTTGTCGCCGGGCCGCAAGCGTTACCTTACCGCCGGGGGGAGTATGTTTGATCGCATTGTCGAGGAGGATCAGCAGTACCTGCTGGAGACGATCGGGGTCGGCCTCAACAGTCACCGGTTCCGAGTCGCTCGCCGATGTCAACTCAAGGCCGCGCTCCCCGGCTAACGGTGCCGCTAGCCGCACCATCTCCGTGGCGAGGGGAACGAGGTTGACCTGACCGACTGCCAGGTCCAGCTCACCCAGGTCCGAGCGCGCCAAGGTGAGCAGATCGGTCACTAGCCGCTCCATGCGGCCGATCTCTTGACGAACGTCGTCGAACAGTTCTCCGTTATTGTCCAGCGGCTCGGTCCGATGCTGTTGCAAGAGGTCGGTGGCCGCGTGCAGTACGGTAAGCGGCGTGCGCAGCTCGTGGGCTGCGTCGGCGGCGAACTCCTGCTGCCTGCCGAAGGCGCGCTGGATCGGTACTAACGCCCGACCCGCGAGAAACCAAGCCCCAGCCACGCACAGCAGCAGCCCGGCGATGCCGGTGGCAATGAGCACCACCACCAGCCGGTGGAGCGCCTGCTCTTCCGACGCCAGGCTCTGGCCGACAACCAGTATGGACGACCCGAACCCGATATCGGCCAGCGGTCGCAAGTACAGCCGGACCGGCTCACCGGCCAGGACGCTGGTCGTGAACGGTTTGGCCGAGCTGACCGGCCCCGACAGTGGAAGCACGTCGAAGCGGATTTGCTGCGGATTAGCAAGCACGTGTCCATTGGGATCGATGACCAGATAGAAGTAGCCCCCTCGGTAACCGTCCGGCCCCAACGTGAGACCCTTAGTGTCGAAACGCTGGAGAAAGGACACCATCTCCTGCCCGCGGTCGGAAAGGTTGCGGTCGACTTCAGCCGTAAGGCTGCCGGCTAGGCTGAGATAGATCAGGCTGCCGACAAGAGCGAGGATGACACCCATGACCAGCAAGGTCCAGCCCAACATACGCAGCCGAACGTGGGTGAACACCGACCTCACTCCTTGATGGTGTATCCAACACCACGAACGGTGCGCAGCAGCGGCCGCGAGAAACCGCGATCGATCTTATCGCGCAGGTAGTGGATGTAGATCTCGACGACGTTGGAGGTGGCCTCGGAATCATATCCCCACACATGGTTGGTGATCTGGTCCTTCGTGAGTACCCGGCCTGCGTGCCGCATGAGGTACTCCAGCAACTGAAATTCCTTCGAGGTCAGCTCGATCAACTGACCGTCGCGCTTCGCCTCTCGCCGAGCCATATCAAGGGCGAGCTCACCGACCTTGAGCACCTCATCGCCGGATGAGGCGCCGGTGCGGCGGTGCAACGCGCGAATACGCGCCACCAGCTCTTCCAGGGCGAATGGCTTGACCAGGTAATCATCCGCTCCAGCGTCGAGGCCACGCACACGGTCGGGGATGCCGTCTCGGGCCGTGAGCATGAGGACGGGGGTGCGGACGCGCTCCTGGCGTAGCTTGCGGCACACCTCGAGCCCGTCCATGCCCGGCAATAGCACGTCAAGGACGACAAGATCGTAGGCCTCTGTCCGGGCGCGGGACAAGCCATCCAAGCCATCCCATGCCACGTCAATGCGATTCCCTGCCTCAGAGAGCGCGCGTTCGACCAGTCGAGCGACGCGGGGGTCGTCTTCGACGACAAGTATGTACATGTTCATACCCTTGAGTGTCCGCCGC
>CALBSQ010000252.1 GCA_937967325.1 uncultured Chloroflexota bacterium | reverse complement strand
GTAGATGAGGCCGCCTCCGATGTGGATCACCAGGCCGAGCAGCCACAGCACGACTAGGATTACGACCACGGTCCACAGGATGTTTGCCAGTCCCACGGTACCTCTCCTTGGCGACGTCGACGGGAGGAGCGTAGACCGTGCGAGCGGCGAACACAAGGCGAGGAGTACCGGGAGGGGAGACGGTCGGGCCGTGCGCCGCACCGTACCCACGAGTTGGCAGCCCTGGGTCTGCCTCTGGTGAGATCCTTACCTGTGCCTTACCTGGGAGGCTTTGGTGTGGAATGCGGATGTGGAATTCCATGGTGTCCACGGGTCGCTGTACGGGTGGTTGCACGAGCTGACCGCACGTGGCCTGTCGATTGGCGGCACGGGTAAGGCGCGTGTAAGCCGTTCCCGTGCGGGAGGACCATGAGAAAGAGGGATAGAGTGGGGCCGTCGCGCCGCGTTACTTGCCGGAGGGCAGCCGTTGCTTTCCCTCTGGGACAGCGTTACTTGGGAGTTACTTGGGAGTTACGTGGGCGGCTTGGGTGTGGAGTCAGGGTGGGGAGTTCTGAGTTCCGCGCCTTTCTCCCCGCCCTGGCGGTATCTTCGGCTCGGACGGTGGGGGCAAGTAGCGGTCAAGTAACGCGCAAGGTACGGTGGACCGGTCGCGCGGGTTGGCGCGGGGCGCCAGCTACACCCCTTGGCGCAACTACTCGTCGGTGGGGGATCCGTCGAGCGCCCGGTTGGCGAGGGCATCGGCCTCGCGGTTCCGCGCTCGCGGGATCGGGACGATGCTGTACGCGGGCAGCCGCGTAAGGAGTTCACGGATACGGTCGTGGTGCGGTCGCAGCCGCTCCTCCCGAATCTTCCAGCGACCGGTGAGCTGGTTCGCCACCAAGGCGCTGTCGGTGTGGAAGGTGACCCGACCGGGCGCCAGGCTCGCCGCCGCCAGGACGGCCGCCTCGAAGGCCAGGTACTCGGCCTCGTTGTTCGTCAGGCGGTCGGACAGGTGGCGGCCAAGTTGCCGAACGACCGTCGCGGTAGCCGCGTCTCGAATGATGATCCCCAGCGCCGCCGGACCGGGGTTGCCCCGGGCCGCGCCGTCGCTCCAGACCAGCAGATGGTCGTAGCGAGAGTGCGCGGCCATAGCCGGCGGTCCCCCTCTGCTCCATAGCAGTATCCGCCGTTGGAGCCGAAGCGCATCAGTGATACCCGTGGATCGCGCCAGGTTGGCCCAGGACAGCAGGGAAGGGGCGACGCGGGCTACTTTTCGAGCTTGTCCAGATCCGGCTTTGCCGTCGTATCCAGATCGGGATTGCCACTCTTTCGCGAGTAGTAGATCAAGCCTTCGGGCGAGGTGGGGGGGACGTACGGCGAGAAATTGGGCGGCAACGCCCCGTTCTGGGTGTTCGAGGCGGTTGTACTCTCATGCGCACGCCGCCCGTCGGCGGATTCCCGCGCCGGTTCATCGCGTCGAAGCAAGATTCGCCGGTGTTGCCGATCTCCCATGATCGATCCCCCATGCCCGCTGACAAATCGTCGCGCCGCTACGTGCCGCCGACGCGTAGGGCATTGCGTAGCCAAGCTAGCGCCGCGCTGAGCTTGTCCCACTCGCTCACCTTGAAGCATACGACAACGAACACGAACAGGCCAAGGACGAACTGGCCGGCAAGTAGCCAGCGCGACTTCTTCAGGATCAAGGCGCGGTTGTGCGCCCAGGCGCGATGGATGACGTCGAGCGAGAGCGTCTTGATCTCACCCTCTTGGAGTTCGGCCAGGCCGATCAGCCTTGCGACGTCGGGATACTCGATGTAGCTCCTGACGAACACGGCCCCGACGAGGCCAAGCAGGGCTGCCGCGAGCATGACCAAGGAGACGGTCTGGAGGGCTGGGTGCCGGGCGAAGATGCTGAGCGCGCTCCCGCCGTTGGTGGCGATCAGGCCGAAGGCCGCGGCGCTGGCGCCGATGAGCACGCCGGCTTTGGTGTCCAGGGAGTTCAGATCCTGCCGCTGGCTGGCCAGTGCTGCTGTGGCTTCGCCATAGACGAAGTCGATACTGGCCGGAGCTGGGATCCGGACACCCGGCGGCGTGGGGGGCGCGGGCAGAGATGCTGAGGTTGCCGCGCGGACACGGTTGACGAGCTGCCGGACCTCTGGAGACGGGACTTCACTCACACGCTTAAGGCTTCCTCCACCACTGCCACCAGCGCCGCCGCGGCGATTCCGGTCCTTCCTCGTGCGCCGGCAGCGCCAGCACGTGCTGCAGCTCCGCTTCGAGGTTGCACGCCCGCTCCTGCCACATGGCCGCGGCCTGCTCGGCCTGGCTGGCGCGATCGAGCGCCTGATCGAGCAGCGGTCGCCACGTCTCCACGGTCGCTGCCACGGCAGCCTTGACGGCCGCCTCAACCGCTGGGGTACCCCGGGCTAGCCCAGGCTCCGATTCCTGGCCTACCACCGGCCTGCCATCGCCGGCCGACTCAGGGCTACCCCGAGCGCTGCCAGGCTGGGCCAGCGGCCAGGCATACCCCTGAGGTAGCGTGAGATACCACCCTACGGGCGTCTTCTCCGGCCGCAGGTCGACGGGGATCGTGCCCTGCTGGGCGTGGCGTCGAAGCGTCTTCGGACTGAGCCTCAGTCGGCGTGCCGCCTCGGCGATGGGCAGTCGCTCCAACGTGGCATCTACCACCGCGCTACCCTCCGGGCTACCGCAGACGCCTACCCCGTGACCCAGAGCAGGGTAGCCCGAGCGCCCTACCTCGGCGGTAGCCACAGGATGCCCCTCCCATCGGTAATGCCCCTGAACCGCGCCAGGATGGCCTGCAAGCTGCCTCGATAGGTCGGAACGGCTAATGGGCGACATAGGACGCTACGGCCCCCAGAAGTTGGTCAACGAAGCCAAGACCAAGCAGCAAGAGACCGCGTCGTGCGTCGTGCATCTGCTTTACCCGATCTCGCACTTGGGGGAGCCGGGAATTCTCTTCCAGTGTTTTGCCAGCTACTCGGGCTACACCGAGCTCGACGGCTTCCACGTCGGTGATGAGCAGCCCACGGGCCAATATAGCGGCACCGGTAATGTCACCGACGAGTCCGACGACGGTGAAAACTAGCGCGATGGTGTGCATACTGTTATCTCCTTGCCGACGAAGATGATGCCGACAGCCTGAATCGCCGACTGCTCGGGTCAACTGTACACTGCATCGATGTAAGAACGGAGCTCCCCGAATTGGCACAAGAATCTGACCTGCGCGTCGAGTACGCCTTCCCTACGGACTGGCCACAGGGGCCACTTACCGTCAACGTTGCGGCGGGAGATAAGCTATCCAGCGGTTTCGCGCTCGATCTGTTCGTGGTGAACGATTCGGATACACCGATCGAATACGCGGCCATTGAATTGAGCTTTGACGCTGATCTTGAGGTGGAAGTACCGCCCAACACCAAGGGGCTGATGAGCGATGAAGCTGAGCAGAGAAGCTTTCGCTGGATCCCCGGTGAATTAAGGCGCAGCCCTGTCAAGGTGTATACGATCCACTGGCACGTAGCGGAGCGCCTCCCCATCTTCAAGGGGTACCGGCAGCGCATCTTCGTGCCTTCATCGATCATAAGAGTCAAAGCGGACAAAGCATTCTCATTGCTGGCGTGGGAAATCATCGTCCCGGGCTTACCATCAAAATCGGGGCAGATATCGCTGACTTGCACCGCGGCGGGGTTGCCTTCGACTCTCCAAAACGGGGGACCTGCTGAGGTATACCTTCAGACTATTCGCCGCAATGCCTAGGACACCACTTGCAATGCCGCTGCCGGGCTGATCGCCCGGGCGCCTCGGACGGGCAGCGCCTCTACAGCTCCTCCAGCCCCAGGTACCTGCCGCTGCTCTCGCCCGGCCTAACATGGGCGTAGCGGCTGGTGGTGGCCAGGCTGGCATGCCCAAGCGTCTGCTGCACGACGTGGACCGGCGCGTGGCGATCCAGGGCGTGGCTCGCGTGGGCGTGCCGCCACCAGTGCGGCGAAACGGGCAAGGGTATCCCGGCCTTCTCGGCAACCTTCCGGACGATCCGCCAGGCCTGCACGGCGCTGAGCCGGCTCCCCTGCCGCGAGACGAACACCGGATCGCCAGGCGAGCCGCGCCCGAGCTCGAGCAGCACTCGCCAGGCCGCTTCCGGCAACACCACGGCGCGCGTCTTGCCACCCTTGCCGTAGAGTACGACCTGGCCCGCCTGCTCTCGCGGCTGCACGTCCCGCCAGGACAGGCCCACCAGCTCCGACACCCGCCCGCCGGAAGCATAGGCCAGCACGAGCAGGGCGTGGTTGCGCGGCTCCGGCTCAGCCTGATGCAGCATCCGAAAGATGTCCGACTGGCTCAGGATGCGCTCGCCGAGCCGGTCCTTCACCTTCGGCGCCCTGACGGCCGCCGTCACGTTGAAGCGCGCGTAGCCGATGGTATGGGCGAACGTGCACAGGGACCGTAGCGTGTTGACGATCCTGGCCCGCGTCGCCGGCGCTAAGTGGCCCCGCGT
>CALBSQ010000251.1 GCA_937967325.1 uncultured Chloroflexota bacterium | reverse complement strand
TCGAGGGCAACTACCACAATCTGTACAAGGCGACGCTCGGCCTGAGCGACCGGCAGGAGCAAGCAGCGTTGGACCCGTTGGCAGCCGGCACGCCCGGCGACGTGTTGGATGAGGACATGACCCACACCCTGCTCAGCGGCAAGCAAGTCTACCTGCAGCCATTCGAGTTCTCCGAGGAGGCCCGTGCCGGGCGATGGGATCAGCAGCCGCTGCTTGAGGCGATCCGCCAGCAGCGCTTCGCGCTGGTGATCATGACGTACGAGCTGTCCCCACAGCTCCAGATCGAACGCTTCACGCCCCAGATGATCGAAGCGCTGTCGGCCAACTACTGTGAGGTGAGCCGGACGATCCACTACTTCGTCTACGATCCCTGCGCGCACTAGGGCCGCCTGAGCAGCCTACAATGAGCGCTGATTTCTGATCGGCAACTGAGATGGAGCCATGCCATGGCCAAAGACACCCGCGCCTTCTTTGCCGCGGAGGAAGCGTTTGCTCGCGGACCGATAACTGAATCGCGCCAGGCCCATTGGGAGTTCGCGACGACCGGAACGGAAGCTGCCCAAGAGCAGGAGCGGCGGAAGGCGCTTGCCGTCCGCCGCCACTTTGCCGATGAAGGTCGCTACGCCCAACTGGACGCCTGGCACGCCAAAGGTCCGAGCGGCGACGCCATCCTCGACCGGCAGGGCGACCTGCTGTGGCGGGAGTATCTGGGCGGGCAGCAAGATGGTCAGACATTGGAGCGGCTGACTCAGCTCAGCGCCGAGCAGCAGGGCCTGTTCAACCGTTTCCGCGCCTCTCTGGACGGCCGTTCTTGGTCGGAGAACGACCTGAATGAAGTACTTGCCGCCAGCGTGGATTCCGCCGAGGTCCGGCGCACCTGGGAGGCAGCCAAGCAGATCGGCGCCGAGGCAGCCGGACCGGCGCGGGAGATGCTGCGCCTGCGCAACGAGTCGGCCCGCCGCCAGGGCTTCGCCGACGCCTTCCAGAAGGATCTGGTGCTGGGCGAGCTCGGCGACGAGCGTCTGTTCAGCCTGCTCGACGAGCTGGAGCAGGCAACTGACGCTCCCTACCGGCAGGCGAAGGTGAAGCTGGACGAGCAGCTTGCCCAGCACTTCAAGGTGGGAGCAGACGACCTGCGCCCCTGGCACTACGGCGACCCCTTCTTCCAGCGCCCGCCGCGCTCCGCGGGACCTCCACTCGATCCGTTCTTTGCGGGGAAGCGGCCCGAGGACCTCGTCGTGCGCACGCTGGACACGGTCGGCCTGGAGGCGCGGGGCATCCTCGCCCGCAGCGACCTGTACCCGCGTCCCGGGAAGAACCAGCACGCCTTCTGCATGTACGTCCAGCCCAACGGCAGCGACGTGCGCGTCCTCTGCAACCTCAATGAAACGTACCACTGGACCAGCGTGCTGCTCCACGAGCTCGGCCACGCCATGCACTGGGAGTACGGCAATCGCGAGCTGCCCGACCTGCTCGTCGACCCACCGCACAGCCTGGTCGCCGAAACGGAATCGCAACTGCTGGAGCGTGTCGCCGTGACCGCGCCCTGGCTCACGGAGGTCGCCGGGGTCCCCGCCGCCCGGTCGGCAGAGCTGGCAAATCAACTCCAGGAGGCCCAACGGGTGGAAGGGCTGGTCTTCGCGCGATGGTCGCTGGTGATGGCCCACTTCGAGCGGGCGATGTTCCGCGACCCCGACGGCGACCTGGATGCCCTCTGGTGGGACCTGATAGAGCGCTTCCAGCTCGTGCCACGCCCTGAGGGCCGGAAAGCCCCTGACTGGGCCGCCAAGATCCACCTGGCCAACTTCCCCGGCCACTACTACGTCTACATCCTGGGCGAGATGGCCGTGGCGCAGTTCTACGCTTCCTTGATGCGCGACGTCGGCGGCTTCTACGGTCACCGGGGGGCGGGGGCCCACCTGATCGAGCGCCTGTACCGACTGGGCAGCCGGTACGACTGGGAGACGACGGTGGAGCAGGCGACCGGGCAGCGGCTTGGGACCGCGGCGATGGTGCAGGAGCTCATCACCGTCCCTTGACCTTGGCTGAAGCGAATCGGATCAGGAGACGAACGTGCATCTACGCTATGACCCGGAAGCGGACGCGGCCTACGTCTACTTGCGCGATGCTGCCCACGTCGATCGCACTGAAGCACTGCCAAAGGATCGGCTCATCGACTATATGCTTGACGAGCCGATTGGTATCGAGCTGCTGAATGTCAGCGCAGGTGTCGCGATGGATGGTCTGCCGCGAGCCGACGAAGTGAGCCATCTCTTGCAGGAGGTACTGGGCATGCGCATCGTGGCCGTTCCTCCCGCCGCTGGTCTGCCTCAAGAGTTGCTCGGCTACGCCGCTAATGGAGATGGCGGCTGGAGCGCCACTGTTTCAGAACCCGTCCCGGAGTCGCAAACGCGGCCCTGACGGACACCAAAGCCAGAGCCGCTCGTCTCCGCCTGTGCTAGCCTAGTGGCGAAAGGGGCGCCCCGCCATGCAGAGCGATACAGTTCAGCTACTGTCGCCGGAGTTGCCGCGTGAAGATGAGGAGCAGGACGAGCCCTTGGCCGCCCAAGAACATGGCCTCACCATCGACAACTTGCACTACCCGCTCTATGCCCGCCTGTGCGGGCCTACGTGTTCCGTGGCGGAGGAAATCCGCCTGTACCGGGACGCTGAGGGCGTGCGCCGCCAGGACTACTGCGCGCCGGACGTGCTGGTGGCGCTGGGCGTGCCCGATCGCGTGCGGCCGCGCTACGTGATCGCCGAGGAGGGCAAGGCGCCCGACCTGGTGATCGAGGTGCTGTCCGACAGCTCCCTGGACAACGGCGACCTGGAACGCAAGCGCGACTGGTACCGGCGCGAGGGGGTGCGCGAATACGTGGTCGTCGATCCGCTGGGCAAGTTCGCGCCGGAGCCGCGCCTGCAAGCCTGGCGGTTCCGCGACGCGTCGGGCCGTGCCCGCCCGGAGCCAGTACACGTCATCGCGGCTCCCGACGCCGTGCTGCGCAGCGAGGTCGTGCCCTTCGGCTGGGCGGTCCGTGACGGCTGGGTGCGGCTGGTCGACCTCCCTACTGGGGAGGCGCTGCCGGCGCTGTGGGAGGTCGATAGGCGGCTGCGCGCCGAAATGCTGGAGCGATTGGCGCTCCAACAGCAGATGCAAGCAGCCTTAGACCGTGCGCAGGCAGCGGAGGAGCAAGCGCAGCGCGAGGCAGAGGCACGCGAGGTTTTGGAACGAGAGGTCGAACGCTTGCGACGGGAACTTGACGCGACCGACGAGTCACATCGCCCCGAAGCCTGAAGGATCCCTGCGAAGCCCGTTACCCACCAAAGCGTCTGGGAGCGCACGATCTAGGTCGCTCGCGGCGGCACGCTCAATACCGGAGCCTCTGATGGTTAGACGATCGAGCCAGCGACGCGGGACAGCTCGCCGAGATCCACACCTATGGTCCGGTACCCGGAAACGCCGATGGTGTAGCCGCCATACTTGAAGGTCAGTGAATGGTAGTCGGCGGTATACTAGACGATCACCTCGTCGCCGCTCGAAATCCGCACATCCTTCGCCGACAGCGAGCTCGCGGGCTTCTCCCACAACTGCCAGGCGTCACGCACCCAGTGGCCGTCGTGATAGTCGGCGGGAACCGTCTGACCGGAAGCCAGCGTCAGGTTGCGTGGCTGGCTGCTGTGGCCTTGGGTCTTCCACAGCCAGGGTAGTTGTGGCTGCTTCGCGACGAAGACGAGGATGGGCCTGAACCCGGCGATTGGGTATGCGGGGAACTTGCTCGTGATGAACCAGTAGCCGAGTTCCTGCGAGCCGCGCCCGAAGTCGTCGCGGCGATCGGTGTACACGTCGAGCAGCTTGAATCCGTCGGGCAGGTGGCATGGGGCCGGATAGCCTTCAAAGGCGGCCGGTAACTTGACTGAGGCGAGGTAGGCCGGAGGGGAAGGTGGGGAATCCGCTTCGGCGGCGGTCTCGTTGCCACCCAGCAAGGGACCGCGCAGACCGAGGCCGACAGCGCCACCGACGGCGGCAAGAAGCCTCAAAAACCGCGATCGGCGGAGCCTCCGGTCGCCTCGACTCAGACTGGCGGAATCAGCATCGGAGTCGTGCATGTGCTTCGTTTCCTTTCGACCACTGATTTGGAGCCGGGCCAACCTCACATGTCTCCCACGCTGCCTGACGAGAAAGACCGGCGCCCGCGTCAGCCGTAGCGTAGCTGGCGTTAGCAGTCAGCTTCCTCGAAATCAGCGTGCTCCAATACTGCCCCGCCCCCGGGGCAATGCACCCAACGGCGAGTCCCCCAAGCGAAGGCGGGATGTGTCAAGCTTACCGATAGTGCGCTTTCAATGCTACTGGCGGTTCCGCCAGTTTTTGACCCTGGCGGAACCGCCAGGGTGCGAGATTGAGGTGCCGGGACATGGCGCGGAAGCCACCGACCGGCCATTTCTCGCAGAGATGGAATCGGCGGGTCCCTATCGCAGCCAGCGCCGCGCCTTCGCCCGGTGCAGCAGCTCCACCCGCGAGCCGCCCCCGAGCTTGCGGTAGAGGCTCTCGATGTGCGCCCGCACGGTCCGCTCGGTCACCACCAGCTCCTCGGCGATCTCTTGGTTGTGGTGGCCGCGAGCCAGTAGCCGCAGCACTTCCTGTTCACGGTCCGTGGGGAGGTCGAGGTCGCCTCGGCGCCTGGCGTGGGCGCCGGCCTGCTCCCGCGCCAGGATCAGCTCCGCGATGGCGGAGCTGTACTAAGCGCGCGACCCCCGCGCCACCGCGCGGATCGCCGCCGCTAGGGCCTCCCCCGCCTCGTCCTTGAGCAGATACCCCGCCACCCCGCTGTCCACGGCGGCGAACACGCGCTCGTCGTCCGAGTAGGCGCTGAAGGCCAGGATCGGCGCCGCCAATCCGGCCGCGCGCAACCGGCGCGCCACCTCGTCGCCCTCGATATCCGGCATGGACATGTCCAACACCAGCACGTCGGGGTGGAGCTCCTCCACCATGTGCATGGCCTGCCGCCCATTCTCCGCTTCGCCCACCACCTCGATGTCGGGGGCGGTGGTCAGGAGCGTTCGGAAGCCTGCCCTGGCCACCGGGTGGTCGTCGGCGATGACGATCCGAATGGTCGTGATTCGATCCGTGACTTCGGTACCCATCTGCAAGCTCCCCTTCAATCCTGGCACGCCCCGGCGTCCCATTACCCTTTCGCCCGGCGGGCGCGGCGGCGCGGCGCTACGACCGTGATCGACGTTCCCTGGCCGGGGGACGACCGCACTGTCAGGTCGCCGGCGATGGCCTTGGTCCGCTCCTCCATGCTCAGCAGCCCGAAGTGGCCCTGCCGCGCCAGATCACGCAAGCTGACGGGCGGAGCAAAGCCGGCGCCATCGTCGCGCACCTCCAAGGTCACCCCACCTGCCTCCATGTCGAGGCGCAGCCAGGCATGGCGCGCCCGGGCGTGATCCACCACGTTGCGCAACGCCTCCTGGCAGATGCGAAAGAGGGCCAGCTCCATCCGCTCGGGCAGCGGGCGGTACCCCGGCGCCACGTCGACGTGCATCTCCAGCTCCGGATGGGCCGCCTGGATCTCGGACGCGTGCGAGCGCAGCGCGGCGGCCAACCCGTAGCGCTCCAAGACCGGCGGCCGCAGCTCCCCGGCCAGCGTGCGCAACATGTCGACCACGCCGGCAACGAGCCGTCGCGCCGTCTGGAGGTGCGGACGGGCGGCGGCCTGGTCGGTCGCCCGCTCGTAGGCGCCGAGGTAGCCGAGCGCGCCGAGCAGCGTCTGCATGGGCCCGTCGTGCAGCTCTCGCGCCAGCCGCAGGCGCTCCGCCTCCACGCGCGCCGTCAAGCCACGGAAGGCATCCAGGCGTTCGGCTTCCGCCCGCCGCCGTGCCGTGAGATCCTCGACCAGGGTGATGGCGAACTGGGGCTCGCCGCCGTCCTCCCGCACCAGCGACATGCTCAGCCGGGCGTAGACAATCTGGCCGTCCTGGTGACGATAGCGCTTCACCAGTTGGCCCTGGTCGCGCCGGCCCGACATGATCTCGTCGTAGAAACGGAGTGTCTTGGCGACGTCCTCGGGGTGGGTGATGCCGACGGCGGGGACGTGGCGCAACTCGGCGGCGCCATAGCCGAGGATGGTGTGCAGCGCCGCGTTGGTCTCCAGGATGCGGCCGTGCATGTCCAGCAGGGCGATGCCCAACGCCGAATGCTGGAAAATGGCGCGATAGCGCGCCTCGCTCCGCCGCAGCGCCACGGCTAGCGCGTCCCGTGCCAGCTCCTGCTCCTCTAACAGCGTCGCCTGCGCCTGCTGCAAAAACCCGGCAGCGATGGCGGCAAGGATGGCGACGAGCCGCGGCTGCAGCACCGCTGCCCGGCCCGGCGGCATCCCGACCAGGATCTCCTGCCCCAGCGCCGCGAGCGTCTGCGCCAGCGTCTCGGCCTCCCGGGCGTGCAGCCGCCCTAGCGCCGCGCCGACCGACCGCGCCGCTTCCGGCGCCCACGCTTCCGCGGCGAGCAGGTCGCCTACCTGCGCCGTCCAGGACGCCACCTGTCGGGATACCTCGGTGAGGTTGGCCGGTACGAAGCCCGTATCGACAATGGCCTCGAGCCAGCGCGCCGCGACGGCCTGCTCGCGTGCCTGCAGCCGCGAGCGCACGTCCTGCCGATCCGCCTGTTCCACTGCGTTTCCTCTTCATCCCGCCTTACAGCTTGCGGCCGACCCCACCGACGTTGCTCGAGCGCCCCGGCTCGTGGACAAAGACGTCGCGGTCCGTCTCCGGTCGCCATTGCGGCACGAAGACCACGCCCGGATCGACGACCTCCAGCCCGTCGAAGAAGCGCTCGACCTGGGCGCGCGGCCGCGCCCTCGCCGGGTTGGTGGTTCCCTCATAGAGGCGCTCGAGCTGCTCCAGCGTCACCGCCGGCACGCCATCGGGCGTCGGGTGGGCCAGGGCGAGATAGCCCCCCGAAGGCAGCGCCTGCTTAAACTCGGCCACCAGCGCGACGGCCTCGTCGTCATTCGGCACGAACTGCAGCAGCGCGACGAGTAGCACGGCCACCGGGCGGCGAAAATCCAGCAGGCGCTGCACCTCCGCATGCTCGAGGATCAGTCGCGGCTGCCGGGCGTCGGCCTGGATCGCGGCGGCGGAGGGATGCCCTTGCAGGATGGCGAGACCGTGCTGCAGGACCACCGGGTCCGTATCCACGTACACGATGTGCGCCGCCGGATTGATCTCGGCCGCGATCTCGTGGACGCTGCCCACGGCCGGGATGCCGGAGCCCACGTCCAGAAACTGGTCGATCCCCTCCTGCAGCAGGAAAGTAACCACCCGCCGCAAGAAGGCGCGGTTCGCCCAGGTGACACGCCGGACGTCGGGGAAGATCTCGATCAAGCGCTGGGCCGCCGCGCGATCGACGGCGAAGTTGTGGGCGCCGCCCAGGAGACGATCGTAGATGCGCGCGGCGCTGGCAAGCTCGCCGGGGCGCGCCTGAGCTGGCTCGCGTGGCTGCATTGTGGCACGGAGTCCTTTCTCGCGGTGGGACACATCGCGCCCCTTCCGCGGCGACACCACCGCGTCTGAGAGCGCACGGCGGTGAATGAAGTAAACGTGAGAACACTAGCATGGCCTCGCCAATCACCTCAGGAAGCGTGCTGGATCCCGCGCCCGGAGGAACGGGCCCCCACCCCCGGCCAGCTCCGCCAACAAAGACGTGCATGGAGACGCGGCGCGAGCCGCTTCGTCACGGCCGGCTCGCCCCCGGCGATGAGCCTGCCACCACTGTCCGCGGGTCCCGGGTCTCCATGAACATGCCCACGTGTCCGGCCCTTGACAGGTGACCCGTTAGTCACCTATACTGGCGCGTGACCAAAAGGTAACGTATCGGCGGGGAGAGGAGGGAATGCCTCAGCGGGAGGCGCCGCCGAACGGCGCTCTGGAACGACAAGAAGCAGTAGTGGAGGAACACCGTGGTAACGCAGCCCACGCTGATACCCATCGGATACAAGAGAGAGGAAACAGCCATGCACCACAAGACCAATCCCTGGGGAGTCCTGCTCGTCGTTTGCTTGGGGACCTTCATGACGGCGCTGGACACCACCATCGTGAACGTCGCTATGCCCAGCATCATCACCGCCCTGCAGGCGTCACTTGACCAGATCCTGTGGGTGGTGTTCGCCTATACCCTGGCCTATGCCGTGCTGCTCATCACCGGCGGGCGCCTGGGCGACCTGTTCGGCCAGCGCGCCGTCTTTGCCGCGGGCCTGGCGATCTTCACCATCGCCTCCGGCTGCTGCGGGCTGGCCCAGGATGTCCAGCAATTAGTCGCCGCCCGCGTCGCGCAGGGGGTGGGCGGGGCGCTGCTCACGCCGCAAGTGCTGGCGACGGTCACGGCGATCTTCCCCGCCGAGCGACGGGGATCGGCCTTCGGCATCTGGGGAGCGACCCTCGGCCTGGGCACAGTAGCCGGCCCCACGTTGGGTGGCCTCATCGTGACCGACTGGAGCTGGCGCTGGATCTTCTACCTCAACGTGCCGGTCGGCATCCTTACCCTGCTGGCCACCGTCCTGGTCATACCGGACCTGCGCGCGGGCCGGCAGCGGCGGCTGGACCTGTTTGGCGTCGTACTCGCCAGCGGCGCGCTCCTCGCGATCGTCTTCGGCCTGATCGAGGGCCAGCATTACAACTGGGGCGTGATAGGTGATGGGATCACTATCCCCGAGGTCATCGGGTTTGGGATTCTCGCCCTGGCGGCCTTCCTGATTTGGGAGCGGTTCCAGGCGCAGCCGCTCCTCCCGCTCTCCTTGTTCGCCAGGCGCAACTTTGCGCTGATGAGCGGCCTCAACCTCGCCACCGGCTTCGGCATCTTCGGCTTCTTCCTCCCGCTGACCCTGTACCTCCAATCAGTGCTCGGGATGAGTGCGCTGCGGGCCGGATTGGTCGTGGCGATGTTCTCCGTGGTCTCCTTCTTCGTGGCGCCGTTCGGGGGACGCCTGGCGGACCGGATCGGCGGCAAATTCATCATCATGACCGGCCTGGCCAGTCTCGCCGCCGGCATGGGGCTGGTCGCCCGGCTGGTGACGCCGAGCTCGTCCTGGGCTACCTTCCTGTTCCCCTTGGCGCTGGCGGGCTTCGGCTCGGCCTGCGTGTTTGCCACGACGGCCGCGACGGCCATGCGGCAGGTGCCGCCGGCCCTGGCCGGAGCGGCGTCGGGTGTGCTCAGCACCATGCTGTCGCTGGGCGGCGTCGTCGGCGCCGCGGTCGTCGGCGCGGTCCTGCAGAACCAGCTCGCGCTCGCCCTGCCGCGCCGGGCCGTCGAGTACGCCGGGCAGGTACCAGCCGGCTTGCGCCGGCGCTTCGTCGCCGGATTCGAGCCAGCCGGAAGCGCCGGTCTCCAGGTCGGCGCCGGCCAGCATACCGGCATACAATTGCCCCCAGCGACGTCGACGCAAGTCGCCCAGCAACTACAACGCCTCGCCCACGACGTCTTCGCCAGCGGCTTCGTCGATGCCATGCGTCCTACACTGGCGGTGGTGGTGGCGGTGCTGGCGCTGGCAGCGCTGAGCTGTGTCGCCATCGAGCGTAACAGCAAGGTTGCCAAGGTGGCCACGGATGCGGGGGTTGCGGTGGCGGAGACGGCAGTCAGTCCGGCTGCCTGAGAGGCGCAGAGGGGCGCGGGCAGAGGTTCCCTTGTCATGTGACCTTCCGCGCACGTATCATGGAGGTGCATCATGGAGATGCACATGGATGACGTCTTCAAGGCGCTGGCCGACCCCAGCCGCCGTCTCCTGCTCGACCGCCTGTTCGAGCGAGATGGTCAAACGCTCACCGAGCTGGAATCCTACCTCGACATGTCGCGCTTCGGCGTCATGAAGCACCTGCGTGTCTTGGAGGAGGCTGGACTCGTAGCGACGCGCAAGGTCGGCCGCGAGAAGTTTCACTACCTGAACCCGGTCCCCATCCGGTTGATCCACGATCGCTGGATCAACAAGTACAATGAGCCGTTCGTCGCCGCGCTCAGCGGACTCAAGGCGCAGCTCGAAGCGACAAGCGAGGGGCACCATGGCGGGCCGACCCAGACACGTGTTCGAGGTTTCCATCCGGACCACGCCGGAGCAGTTGTGGGAGGCGATCACCAAGCCTGAGTTCACTCGCCGCTATGCCAGGGGCACGGACGTGGAGTCTACCTGGCTACCGGGCGCTCCGATCCGCTACAGGGACGGGAACGGTTGCATCCACGTGGACGGCGTGCTAGTCGAGGTCGTCTACGCGAGGAAGCTGGTCCAGACCTGGCTGTTCGTGGAGCATGCGGAAGCCCGCCGCGATCGCCCGTCGCGAGTGACCTGGGAGATCCAGCCGATGGGCGACACCTGCAAGCTCACCGTGACACACGACGACTTCGATGGGGAGACCAAGACCTACGAGATGGCCGGCCGGGGTTGGCCTACCTTGCTCTCAGATCTGAAGACCCTCGTCGAGACTGGGGAGTCGGGGCAACCACCGCAAACTCCCCGGGCGACCAATGCCCCGTAGGGGGTCGCATGCCACAGACGACGCAGTACCGTAGGCTCCCCGGTGTAGGGGCGAGTCAAACGGCCGACTAACTGGAAGCCGTGACCTCCGCTGCCAGTCGCCGCAGCGTCTCCTGATGGAGCCGGGAAAGCGAGCGCGGGGCGAACAGCCGCTCGAATATGGCTGGAAAGCCGTGGCTGCGCTGCTCCCAGGTGGTGGAGAGCCGCACGCGGGTTCCACTCCCTTCGGCCAGCACACGCCACTCGTTCCTGAAGGAGGAGTTCGTGTCTTGCTCCACCAGCAGCTCGCCCGCCTGTGGCTCGCTCACCTGCATCCGGTAGGGCCGCCGGTGGTTGCCGACGTGCAGGACCCAGCTCACGATCGTTCCCGCGCCTTGCCCGCCGGATTCGACCGTGTACTCGTGGTAAGCGGACGGCAAGACATGCGAGTGTTGCTGACGGTAATCGGCCAGCCGCGCGTAGATGTCGCGAGGCGGCGCTGCCACCCACAGATCGGCTTCGGCATGCAGTTGCGCCACAGGCTCCCCCAATCCCTGTCGGTGAATTCTACCCGTCGCCCCAAATGGTGCTTGCACGAGGGCCGGTGACGTCTTCGCCCGCCGTGGTAGGCTAGTCTTACGCTTGCTCGACATCGCAGCGGTGGGCGCGCCACGAGCGCGAAAGCGAGGGATGGTATGGTCACGACGACGCGGCCCTTTACGCTGGACGACCTGCTCAATATGCCGCAAGACGGCCAGATCTATGAGATTCTCGGAGGACAGCTCGTCGTGTGGAACGCGCCGGCCACGAATCACTCCCTGGTCGTTGCAGAGCTCACCCACTTCCTCATGACGGTCCAAGATGCCGGCTACGGCTACGTGTTCCCCGGTCCGCATGCGGTAGCTTTCGACTATGCTGTCCACGGCGATCAATCCCGCGACGTCACCCATCCTGACCTGTACTTCATCAAGCTGGAGCGCGAAGACAGGGCGGCCTATCGAGTCTTCGAGGGAGTGCCGGATCTAGTAATCGAGGTTCTCTCGCCCAGCAATGCCGAGCGCGACCTGGTCGAGAAGCTGGACATCCACCGACGAAACGGCGTCCCGCACTACTGGATTGTGAATCCGCGAGATCGTACTATCGACCAGTACACCCTATTAGGGCCGCAGTACACCGCCGGACAGTACGGCAAGCCAGTGACACTACGGGAAGGCGACATCCTGACGTGTCCTCTCTTCCCCAGCATTTCCGTGCCCTTGTCGCGGATTCTCCGCAACGTCCGAGATCGAACACGCCGGCCATGGCGGCCCTGAGAGCGTACGTCCTGCCCTCCGGCACGATCTGCCGGGTAGATGTCACTGCGCTCGTTCGGCGGCTGGCGTTTCCGCCTCCAGGACCGCTTTCAGGAACGGGCTCTGGAATTCTTCCGATATGGCATCCATGAGGATCTCGTCGTACTGGCGACCGGCGAGGAAGACCGAGCCTCGGCGCCGTCCGATGACACGGAAGCCCGCCTTCTCGTAGGCACGCTGGGCGCGGGGATTGAAGCTGTACACGGAAAGCATGACATTGCGCAGCGGCAGGATGTTGAAGGCATAGTCCAGCGTGAGCCGGGTTGCTTCCGTCCCGTAGCCACGATTCCAATAGCGCTTGTCGCCGATGGCGATGCCGAAGGTCGCCCGTCCATTGAGGTGGTTCAGGTCATGCAGCCCGCAGGTGCCGATAGGCTCGCCGGACGCGACCTCGTAAATGGTGAAGGTCACCCCGCGGCCGTCGGACGCGGCGCGTTCGTACCAGCGTTCTTCCTCCTCCAGCGTGAATGGCCCAGACCGGCCCAGGCCCCGCGTCACCTCGGGGTCGTTCATCCATTGTAAATACAAGGGAATGTGTCCGTGAACCAAAGGGCCTAGCCCGACGAGACTCCCTCGAACCATGATGACGGGCTGGTCTCGCGCCGCGGTCGTTATCTCATCCACTCGCAATGCTCCTCCGCATCACAGCCTACCGCACCCGGTCCGATGGTCAGGGCGGTGCGGCAGCGCGCAGCGCATTTTGGCCGTCTTCTCTACCGCGCTGGGATCACACATTGCGGTGATGGTAGCGGACGCGGCGCTTGCCGTGCAGGGTCGGGCTGTCTATGGGGACCACACTGATCGTGCCGTCGGTTTCCAGCACCGCGAGCTTGGTCTCGGAGACGTCGGACAGCCCGTGCTCGCGGAGCGCCGCGTCGCACTCGTCCAGCTCGAGCCCTTCCCGCCGGAGCGCGTCCGGAAGCCAGCTCCCACCCTGAGCAATGACGGTGGCACGCGCCTGAATCAAGCGGCGGAAAAAGGGGCTTTCCTCGCGCAAGCGACTGATGATCAGGTTGAGGATGAGCAGCGTGGCGATGATGATGACGCCTCCGAGCAGCGAGCTGTCCGGTCCGGTCATCGCCGGCTGCACCGCGTTGGCGATGAGCAGCACCAACACCAGGTCGAACAGCGTGAACTGGCCGACCTCGCGCTTGCCGAAGGCGCGCAGCCCGATGATCATCACCAGGTAGATCACCGCGCAGCGGAGCGCCAAATCCCAAAACGGCACCCCCAGTTGGTAGAGATCCTTCATGCTCCCCTGCTCCACAAATCGGTCCGGCGCTGCCGGCCACCAACGTTGGCCGCCAGTTGCATGACGCTATGCTACGACGTGGCGGTGAGTGATGGAGGAGTATGCGATGGAGCTGCCCCAAGCGGATCGAGTGGGCCGTTTGAGCAACGAGAGCGCCTTCGACGTGTTGGTGCGCGCGCGCGCCCTGGAGGCGCATGGGCGTGACGTCATCCACCTGGAAATCGGTGAGCCGGACTTCGCGACGCCCGAGCACATCGTCGAGGCGGGCGTCAAGGCGCTGCGCGACGGCTACACGCACTACGGTCCGCCCGCCGGGCTGCCCGCGCTGCGCGAAGCGATTGCCGCCGACGTGGCCCGCACGCGCGGCATTCCCGTGCGAGCGGACCAAGTCATCGTGACCCCCGGCGCCAAGCCCATCATGTTCTTCTCGATCCTCGCTACCATCGAAGCGGGCGATGAGGTGCTCCTGCCCGACCCCGGCTTCCCCATCTATGCATCGCTGGTCAACTTTGTCGGCGGCGTCCCTGTCCCACTGGCCCTGCGCGAGCGGCGCGGCTTCCGGCTCGACGTCGCGGAGCTGGAGGCGAAGCTTTCCCCGCGCAGCCGGATGTTGATCCTGAACTCTCCCCACAACCCCTGCGGCAGCATGCTGACTCAGGACGATCTGGCCCGCATCGCCGAGCTGGTGCGCGATCGCTCGCTGGTGGTGCTCAGCGACGAAATCTACGGCCGCATGACCTACGGCCACGCGCGGCACAGCATCGCCAGCCAGGACGGCATGGCCGGCCGGACGATCATCCTCGACGGCTTCTCCAAGACCTATGCCATGACCGGGTGGCGTATCGGCTACGGCGTCTTCCCCGGCAAGCTTGCGGAGCAGATCGATCTGTTGATGACCAACAGCAACTCCTGCACGGCGACCTTTACCCAGATAGCAGGGCTAGCCGCCCTCACCGGTCCGCAAGAGCCGGTCGACGCCATGATGGCCCAGTTCGCCGAGCGGCGGGCGCGCGTCGTCGAGGGCCTCAACGCCATCCCCGGCTGGCAATGCCTGGCTCCGGACGGCGCCTTCTACGCTTTCCCCAACGTCGGGCAATTGGGCGACAGCTCGCGAGCGCTCGCCGACTACTTCCTGCAAGAGGCCGGGGTGGCGCTGCTGCACGGCGTCAGCTTCGGCGCAGCCGGCGAAGGCTATCTTCGTCTCTCCTACGCCAACTCCATCGCCAATCTGGAACTGGCGATGCAGCGACTCGCGGACGCTACCGCACGGCTCCAGTTGGGGGGCCGGGGGCCGGGGAGCAGAGGAGCAGGGGAGCAAGGGTGACCTGGGTACGGGTCGCACGTGCGGCCAATCGGGCGCGCACCTTCCGGCTGTCCGCGATGCGTCCCTTAGTCCCTGCTCCTCCGCTCCTCTGCCCCCCTGCTCCCCGGCCTCCGGCCCCCCAAAGGTCCCACCGCACCTGCCAGCTTGTGGCAATAGTATGATACTCGGGCCGCGAGCATTCGCTGTTTGCACCGGGAGGTCGCCATGGCCCAACTGGAGGGGCTGCTGCAGGGTATTGCTGCCGCCGATGGCGTTCGCGCCGTAGTCGTCGCCGGCAGCGACGGGCTGTTGATCCATGGTTCCCAGCAAGGGGGTCAGGAGGACCTGGAAGCAGTCGCGGCCATCGCCGCCAGTATCGTCGGCAGCCTGCAGTCGCTGTCAAAGGAAATGGAGCGCAAGGAGCTCCAAGAAGCGATCGCCACGTTTGCTGACAGCACCGTGCTCCTGCAGCCCGTCGGACAGGAAGCGCTATTGGCCGTGCTGCTCAGTGGCGCCGGCAACCTGGGGCGCATCCGCTTCCTGGTCCACAAGCGAATGCCGGAAATTGCCACGACAATCCGCGAGATGTAGCGCCTCTGCGGGCGAGGGACCGGGGGTGAGGGCCAGGCCACTTTCAAATTCGTCGTTGCCCGTTCGTTCCTGTACAATGGAGCCGATGCGATGCAGCGTACCCTCTCATTTGGTCCGGCGGACCTAGGCGATCCCAGCCATGCGAGCCTTACTCAGCACCGACAATAAGACCGGCCTGGCAGCTTTTGCCGGCGGCCTCCACCGGCTCGGTTGGGAACTGGTAGCTACAGGACGAACCCTGGCGACGCTGGTGGATGCTGGATTGCCCGTCCGTTCGGTCGCGGAGATTTCCGGCTCACCGGAAATGCTGGGCGGGCGCGTCAAGACACTGCACCCCCTGATTCACGGCGGCATCCTGGCGAGAACGTCGGATCCGGATGACCAGCGCGACATCCTCGAGCATCAGTTGCCGCTGTTCGACATGGTCGTGGTGAACCTCTATCCCTTTCTGGAGCTCCTGAAGCAGGCGGACCTCTCGAGCGAGCAACGTATCGAGGCGATCGACATCGGCGGCGTTGCCCTGCTCCGCGCTGCCGCCAAGAACTTCGCGCGCGTCGCCGTGGTGTCCGCTCCCGCTCAATACGACGCCGTACTGACGGCAGTGGAACAGTCGGAGGGCCTCACCCTTGAGTTGCGACGCCGCCTGGCTACCGCCGCCTATCGTCTCACGGCCGCCTACGACGCCGCCATCGGCGCCTGGATGGCTCGCGACGAGCCGGAGCAGTTCCCAGACCGCCTGGTTCTGCCGCTGGAGAAAATCGAGGATCTCCGCTACGGGGAGAATCCGCATCAACGCGCCGCGTTCTATCGCCAGCTCGGGGTAGCCGAGGCCGGTCCGTCGCTAGCCGGCGCGACCCAGCTTAACGGCAGAGAAGTCTCCTTCAACAACCTGCTCGATCTGCAGGCCGCGCTCGACGCGGTTCGCGATTTCGTGTCGCCCACCGTCGTCATCATCAAGCACACCAATCCCTGCGGTCTCGCCTGCCATCCCGAGTTGGTGGAGGCGTATCGTGCGGCGCACGCGGGCGACCCAATGGCCGCGTACGGCGGCGTGATCGGCTGCAATCGGGTCGTGGACGAGGCGACGGCACGGGAGATCCGCCCCTTGAACTACGACGCCATCATTGCTCCCGGCTATGACGAGGCGGCGATGCGTATCCTGAAGCGCAAGAAGCAGGGCCAGATGGTCGTCCTCCAGACCACCGCCCCCCTGGCCCCGTCGGACCCGCGCGCCGCCGGCCAGCCCTACCCGCTCCTCGATCTGGACATCAAGCGCGTGAGCGGAGGACTGCTCCTGCAGACCCCCGACGACACGCGCGACGAGCAGATCAGGCTCGCGCCGGTCACCAAGCGCCAACCGACGCTGGAGGAGCTGGCCGACCTGCTCTTCGCCTTCCGCGCCTGCAAGCACGTCAAGTCGAACTGCGTGGTGCTGGCCAAGCATCTGGCCATCGTCGGGACCGGAGCCGGCCAGCAGAGCCGCGTCCTCGCCGCGGAGATCGCCGCCAAGAAGGCCGGTGATCGCGCCAGAGGAGCGGTCATGGCAACCGACGGCTTCTTCCCCTTTTCCGACGGTGTCGAAGCCGGAATCGCCGCCGGCGTCACCGCGATTATCCATCCCGGCGGCTCCATCCGGGACCAGGAGAGCATCGACATCTGCGACCGTCACGGCGTCGCCATGGTCACCAGCAGCGGCCTGCGCCATTTCAGGCACTAATTAGGGGTTAGGGGGCGCCGGGGCGGCGACTGCGGTCTGCCGCCAGAGTACGCGACTGCGGTCGGGACCGAATGAAAGATTGGCTCCAGATACGACAGCGGCGATTTCAGCTGGAGCCGTTCGGCGCACCGCAGTGCCGGACTCTGGCGGCGGACCGCAGTCGCCGCCCCGGCGCCCCCACCGCGCTTCCTGGCCCGTTTTCTGAGCCGTATTGCCCCTAACCCCTTTCGAAGGCATTGCTCAGGTCGGTGCCGGGCAGCAACTGGGGGTGGCTGAGCCAGTCGAGCGCGATCGGGTCGTATTGCCCGTAGAACGGCGATCCGGCGGCTTCGCCGGCGAGGTCGGCCGGTACGCCCTGGTTCAGCAAGAGCGCCTTCAGATAGTCGGCCAATAGGATGCCCTGCGTACAATTACAGGCGGCGTCGTAGTGCATGATGCCGCGCTGGAAGCGCAAATAGACGAAGTTGTGGTTGTTGGGGTCATATGCCGGCGCGCTGGTCGGCAGGCCCCAAATTTCCAGGTTCAGTAACGGCAGCAATGCACTGTCGCCACCGCCTGCGGGGAAGGCGTCGGACAGCGACACCGTGCTCAAGAAGGCGCGGCCAAAATCGACCGGTAGGCCGTTCCATGAGTCGGGAGCGTGCAGCAGCGCCCATTGGATGGCGTCACGCCCGTAGGT
>CALBSQ010000250.1 GCA_937967325.1 uncultured Chloroflexota bacterium | reverse complement strand
TCGATCACGCCGCGCTTGGCGACCTCGCCCTGCAGCCGGTCGAGGAGCTGCCGCAGCCTGAGCCTCCCGGAGTAGAGCTCGAGCGCCTCGACTACTCTGGGCTGGGTCGTGCTCAAGAACGTCAGCAGCTTGGCCGTGTCGACGGCGTGATCGCGGTCGTAGTCGGCGGGATCCCCCGCGACGCAGCGGCCCGCGCGGGCGTCCAGGTGCTCCCGCACTGCCCCCGGCTCCCTGGCGGGCGCCGCCGCCTGCCCGGTGAGCGCGGCGACGATGAGGGACTCCAGGCCGCGCTCGCTGGTGTCAGTTGTTTGCATCGAACTCACGCGATATCGGTTGACGCGCCGAGTACTCCAGCGCCGCTGTGATGTCGCCGTCTTCAAGATACGGATAGTCCGCCAGGATTTCCTCGCGGCTCGTGCCCGAGGCCAGGAGATCGAGGATGTCCTTTACCCGTATCCGCATCCCGCGAATGCACGGACGTACGCCGCACTGTTCCGGCCGGACCGTGATCCGGTGCAACTCGTTCATGAGTACTCCTCAGGTCGTCGGCGTCGCCAGGCAAGCGAGGCCATCGACTAGGGTAGGACAGTGAAGCCCTCTCGCCGCGCCGCATCCGGAGCAGGCGCTGCACGGCCGAGACGCTCTCGACCGTTGTCGCCCACCAGACGACGATGTCGGCGTCGTCTCGACGCAATTGGAGCAGCGTCGATGATCGGGGCTCTTGGACGCAGATCGGGAGGACGGCTGAGCTGTCCCAGAATCTCACCGGTTCTCCTCACGCTCCTCCAGTAAGGCCTTCAACAGCAGTCCATCCGGGTCGGCGAAGCGCGGGAGGTCGCGAAGGTCATCCGCGGATGCCTTTTTCGTAGCCGGGATGAGGAGGCCCCGCGCCACTAGGTCGGCATAGTCGCCGCCGGCCGCCGGGCTCGACCGCTGCGCCGGAACCAGGCGCGCAATCTCCTTGCCTCGATCGGTCACGACCACGTCCTCGCCAGCCTGTACTTGCTCCAAATAATGGGTCAGGGCCGCTTGCAATTCCGCGACTTCGGCGGTGAGCATGGGCGCCTGCCTTTCACGAGCGAGCGATTGCGTTGTCACGATACCACCTGCCGCAATGGGCCACGATGACCCACTGGGACGCCTGCTACCCGTCGCCATCCTCCGCGTCCGCCGCGCCTTCGGGATACGTATCCTCCTCCACCGCATCGTCCGCCAGCGCCGCCTCCACATCATCTGGTGACGCGTGGCCGTCCAGGGTCGCCAGCGCGTCCAGCGGCACGTGCCGCACGTCCAGCTTACCGGTCACCACGTCGGCGATGAGTCGGGTGCGGTACTCGCGAACGAGGTCGATCTCCCGCTGTGCTTGGCGGATCCCAATTGTCAGCTCCTGCGTCGCCTCCTTGATATGCTCGACTATGTCGCACTGCTCCCTTAGCGTCGGCGGGAGTGCGAGCCGAAGTGACCCAAGCCGCGATTCGGCAATTGCTGGATAGGCAACGCCAACGGAATACGCCGTCACACGCTCGACGAAGCCGGCACTCTGTAATACGTAGCCCAGATATTCTGGTAGCACCCCGGCAGCGGGTGTCAGGGTAGCAAAGCCGGTAGAGGCCACGAGATCATCCGTCACCTCGGCAACGTAATAGACGGCCCTGAGATACGTTCGAACGGTCGACACGATGGTGTCCCCTTTGGAAAGGATTCGCCGGGCGCGGGACGGTGCGTCACCGAATCGAACACGCTCCGGTGGCGCAACGAGGAACCCAGTCCCGACCGCTCCAATGTCCAGGTATTGGAACACATAGTCCGGATTCGTGTCCTCTTGTAGGGACCGCTGGTTGATTGCTACCCATCTCTTCAATGGCTTCAGTATCCAGTGCGCGGGCACATCGCTCAGCCACTCAATGCCGGAAGGCGCCAGGCGCGCCCCCGCGTCCACGCCACGCGTGACCGCCCGGTCGATGATGGCCTGCTTCTGCTCGTTGAGCAGCGCGATGAGCCGTTGCTTGTTACGGATGTAGCGACGGATGGCCCGGTCCTTTGCGTTGAGGTACGACAGCATCGCGCGCTGTTCCTCAATTGGCGCGTAGACGATCCCGATATCGAGGAATTGCTCGGGATACAACCGCAGTCGCGACGAGTGAACTCCGGTGGAGCGACAGATGTATTCGGATACATATGGCTGCGTCCGCAGGAGGTGATCGGCGTATTCGGGCAATAAGGCGGTCTGGTCCGCCGGCCGGTAGACATGGTAGGACGGGCTGACTAGCCCGGCCTCCTTCGCGACGCCAAGCGCCCCCATCCAGGCCCACATCGTATTGACCACCAGGTCGCCGGGACAGCAGAGCTTGTGGCCGGTGTAGGACTCTGCCATGAACATGGTGACGTTCTTCTGACGGCGCGGCGTAACACCGGTGAGGTGCGACACGGACAGGAGATCCTCGTTACCGGCTACCGAGCGCTCGTCCACTTCTCGGAACAGGTACTTGGCGCGCTTCTCTTCCCAATGCGCCGGGATCGTCCCTAACCATGGCATCCGCGACGGCCGGTAATCTGAGAAGGGACACAGATCGATGCTCACACCTCCGCCACGACCAGCGGCTGGTAAGAATCCCATAGGTGCTCCGCCAAATTCACATAGAGCAGGTGATGCATTTCCCGGTTGGCGTTCTTGACCTCAGACCGAGCGTGAGACGGTCCGCCAATCGTTAGTGCCACTGCCGGGAAGCGCAGGCCGCGTACGCAGCCCCGCACGGGCCACGAGCGAGCAATTGCGTGCGCCGCTCCCCGGTCGCTGGACGCGGAGTGTAGCCAAGCAAAACCGTTCGTCCACCGAGTACATTGCGCGTACTCATCACGCAGTGTCGACATTTGGTGCCATACCCGAGCATTCCGAGACAAAATCAACACGAAAGCGCGCCGCGCAACGGAAGACACCGCGCCAGATCAAGTAATCGACTCAGGTCTTGCCCCCAGGCTCATTCCCTGGACTAAGCGGTAGACGAATTTTATTTGCCTGCTCGGAGCAAGTATCTCTCCACGTCTTGCTGGACTCCGACTGTAATTCAAGCTTACTCTGAAGTGTACACCCCGATACTTGCCGATCAACGAGCGAAAGGGCTTCCTGTACGCCACTCACCGACCTCAGGACCCCAACTAGCGAGCGAAACTCATCATATGTAAGGTCAGCCAATCTCTCCCGGATATCGTCTGAGATCGTAACGCCAATCCTGCCTAGATGCGCTTCGAGTTCTGGCCAGTATCGAAGCTTCTCGTTGACTGTGGGCGGCATAACCTGAATAATTAGATCAAACCTACCAGGTCTGCTAATCGCCAGGTCGAACTGATCAATATAGTTCGTAGCAACTATAAAAACAATGCGCCGGCTCTTATTGATGGCTGCCAGCTTCGGGAGCATCGCCGTGGTTAGGAATCTCGACAACACCTCGCTCGCCTGATGTCGATCTCGCACCATTTCATCGAACTCATCAAGCAATACCACAATCCTCTCCGAAACGGCGAGCATGCCGAAAATGCGATCCGCCTCAGCCTGAACCTGATCCAACCCCTTCCGCACGAAGTGAGACGGGTCTATCGCGAGTCGCGGCCATCCGAGATAGTCAGCTATGATCTTTGTCAGCTCGGTCTTCGAGGTACCAGGAGGACCAAACAGTATCGCGGACATAGCAGTGCCTGGGGACAACGATCCGCCCGCTTCAATTCTGGCCACCTCACGCTCAATAGGCCGGACAAAGTGATCGAGGATCACACACTTCAATGACAGTGTCTGACCACCATACCTTACGGGACAGTCTAGAAAGTTCTCGGCAAACTCGGGAGACTTGGACGCAGACCTGGCGGGAAGGTACACCGCGCCCAGGTAGTTGAATACAGACTGACGAATTGCTTCCGCCACCAAGCGCCCGAGAACATGGCAGAAATGGTAGGCGGACGCGGTGGACCAAGACTCTGGCCCAGCAATTTGTGAATGGTGCCCGGATGACCAACCCCGACCGCCGTTTGGTAGGGGAAAAGATGTCTCCCTCAGGCTGTGGGCTGCCAATCCTAGCTTATCTAAGTGTGGAAGAAGCTTGTCCTGCAAAGGCGCTTGAAGGAGCTGCACCAACATCTCGTATTCGTAACAGTATGCATTCCCGAAACGCGGATAATGGAAAAGAGGGCGACTACGAGGCCAACTCCCATCGGGCAGTTGACCCGAGAAGAGTTGACGGATCGCGGCCTGCAATATCAAGCTCTGATCAGGAGTTTCCTTTCCCGGATCCTGAGATGACGAGACGAGAATGATGCAGTAGGCAAGCTGAAAATAGTCCAGTGCCTTGCTTTTGGCCAACAGTAGCGCTAACTGATGATGTATCTCGTGCCATGCCCATTCGCATATAAATCCCTTCGTCTCAGAGGTAAGACGATCCATCTTTGTTAGCACACGGGACACCAGCTGTGTCAGATACGCGGAAGGCGGATAGGGCTCTAGTCGGACTGATCCGTGTTCAATCGCCTTCAAGAGGTAGTCAGTGGCTTCTGATATCCGCCTCTCACTATCCGAGCCTGCCTGAAAAGTCTCTCGATCCTCTTTAGTCATGACCTCCAAGAGAGCCAGAACGGCCTCTAGGAGAAATGCAACGGTAAAGGAGTTGTTCTCGTCGAGGCCGGCACTCTTCCAGGACGATTTCAGCATTTCGTGCGCCAGCTTGGCCGCCCCATCTTTCCATGGACCCGCAGCCCATCGATCCGTCGCGACCAGCGATAGTATGCAGGTGGCGCTGCTAGCTTTTGAAAAGCCATCGGCGCTAGGTTCAACCTGAAGGTAAAGATGGCGGAAGCCATTCGACTCAGGAATGTAATACTGCGTAAGCGACGAGGCGTGCAGTTCCTCCGTCTCTACCAACAGACGACGTAATGACTCGATCTGCGGGAATTCCATTGCGATCCGTTCTATCGCTGGGCCTTCGCCGTACCGAGCCGGGATAGAACTGCCGAGGCGCTGCGTCGAAGCGAGCCGATTTGGCGTGCGTCATCGTCATCAATCTTGTCTGGGCGCTTGGAGTAGACATCGTCGATACGTTGCAGGGCATCGTGCCCCCGCTGGATCGCGCCGTGGGGATCGATGAGAAAGGAGGCGTATCGCCGCCTCGTCGCCGAGAGGGACGCGGCGGTATCGACGGCGTCTCGGAGGGAAGCAACCTGATGGACGTACTGCTGCAGCGTTTGATCGGCTGGTTCGATGGAGCAAAACACTGGTATGTTGTAGGCCACAGCGAAGCCTAACTCCATCGACGCTGACTGTCCCACATAACCGTCGGGCGTAACGAGCCAGAGGAAGTCGGACGCTCGAATCGACTCAAGGTGACGGTCTTGGACGAGCCGGATGGAACGAACTGGATCGCTGGCGACGAACAGGAACTCGCCAAGGGTGTCCACGACGCGAGGATCGGCCGGCGAGAGAACCGCTACGCTCAATGCGCGAAGCTCCTCGACGGTGCGGTAGATTGCCGGCATGTGCCGGTGAAAGCTTCCGGATACGGTAGCCGCTAACATTGCACCGCTCCTCCCCACCTTGTCACACAGCTTGCCTGTGCCGCGTCGTCACGGAGCCCCGCCCGGGGATCTGGAAAGCACTGATTATAACTGCGAACGCGCAGCATCTTGGCGAGTGGGGACAGAGGGCACAGAGTGATCGGCAAGGCTGCTCGAATGGCAGCGCAGCCGTCCGGCGCGCGGATGGGATCGGCGCAACCGGCCGCCGCTTCGGCAAGCGCACGGCCTGACCACGGCAGGCTGGACTCCTCCAGCTGCTACAGCTTTCTATGCCGTTGCCCCAACTTCTAAGACTGCACGCTACAATAGGCCTTTCCCATACCGTAGTCAATGTGGATTTGCTGATCTCCGTGCCTTACTATGACTGCATGTCATCAGATTTGCCGTTCATGACTCATCACATGACTGTTCTTGCCGTAAGTGTGGGACAGGGCTTTTGACAGTCCATGCGGGCCTTTCCTCGTTTCACCGAAAACGTGAGCCAACCATGGTGTGCTCCCCAACGATGAGGTGCTCGGCGTCTTTCGGCCTGCAGTGAACCCCTGCGCCGCGTAACCAATTTCGCTCATCAGCGAGCCTCCGTGTCGGCCAGGATCTGTCCGAGCAGCCCCTCCGACTCACGCTCCAGCGCTTCAATATCTGCGCGGATCGCATCCAGCGTCCGCAGAGGTGGAGGCTGATAGAAGTAGCGGCTGAAGGAGATCTCGTAGCCGACCTTGGTGGCGGCCTCATCAATCCAGGCGTCCGGAGCGTGCGGCAATACTTCGCGGCGGAAGAAGGCTTCGATTCCACCCGGCTCCAGCAGGAGCACTTGCTCGCTGTCGCGCAGCTCCGGGTCCGGCTCGTACTCCACGATTCGAGGCTGGCCGTCCACCTCCGCCGGGTAGCGACCGTGGAGCGGGTCGGGCTCCGCCCTGCCGGGCCGGTGAGTCCTCTTGATCACCGGCACGGCCGCTTCGTCCCGCCGGGCGAGCCGGTCGCGGAGCAGGCTTTGCTGTTTGGCCGTTAGCTTGAGGGCATGGCGCCGGGCCGTTTCCCCCACGCGGTCCAGGAAGACGTTGAAGTCCAGGTGCGAACCGGCGCCGAGTAGCGCGGCGATGCGATCCACCAGCGTGGCGAACGGCTCCTCTCGGACCACGACGCAGAGCCGGCGAAAGCGCTCCCGGGCCGCCTCCGTTAGGTCGACACTCAGTCGCAGCGGCCGCTCGACGGTGATCTTCCAGTAGCCGAACGCCGCATTGGGGAAGACCTTCGAGTGCTCGGTCTCCTCGAAGGCCAGGAAGTGATCGCAGATCCTGCGGATGTCTTCGGCGGCCAGCTCGCAGTTCTTCTTGCCGAGGTTCTTGCGCAGGGGACGGTACCAGGCGCTGGCGTCGATGAGCTGCACCTTGCCCCGGCGACGCTCGGGCTTGCGGTTGGAGAGCACCCAGATGTAGGTGGCGATGCCGGTGTTGTAGAAGATGTTCAGTGGCAAGGCGATGACGGCCTCGAGCCAGTCCTGCTCGATGATCCAGCGGCGGATGTTCGACTCCCCCTGCCCGGCGTCGCCGGTGAACAGCGAAGAGCCGTTGTGGACCTCGGCGACGCGGCTGCCCAGCGGCGTGCCGTGCTTCATCTTGCTGAGCAAGTTGACCAGGAACATGAGCTGCCCGTCGCTGGAGCGGGTGATCAGGGAAAACTCCGGATCATCCTGATATGAGACGACGAAGCGATCGTCCTTGAGGTCGCCCCGGCCGCCCATGCGCTCGAGGTCGGTCTTCCAGCTCTTGCCGTAGGGAGGATTGGACAGCATGAAGTCGAACTCCCGCGACGGGAAGCCGTCCTGGGATAAGGTCGAGCCGTGGCTGAAGTTCTCCGCCTCCTCACCCTCCCCTTTCAGGAGGAGATCGGCCTTGCTGATGGCGTAGGTCTCGGCGTTGACCTCCTGGCCGAACAGGTGGATCGCCGCCTCCCGGCCATGGCTCGCGGCCAGCTCCTGCAGCGTCTGCTCGGCAACGGTCAGCATGCCGCCGGTCCCGCAAGCGCCGTCGTAGACCAGGTAGGTGCCCGACTCGATCTGGCCGGCGATCGGCAGGAAGATCAGGTTGGCCATCAGCGTCACCACGTCGCGCGGCGTGAAGTGCTCGCCGGCCTCCTCGTTGTTTTCCTCGTTGAAGCGCCGGATCAGCTCCTCGAAGATCGTGCCCATGGCGTGGTTGTCGAGTCCCGGCAGGCGGATGCTGCCGTCGAAATGGGACACGGGCTCGGGACTCAGGTTGATCGATGGATCGAGGAACTTCTCGACCAGGCTGCCGAGGATATCGGCGTCGACCAGGGTGGGGATCTGATGGCGGAACTTGAACTTGTCCAGGATGTCGTGGACATTGGGAGAGAACCCGTCGAGGTACGCCTCGAAGTCGGCCTTGAGCTGGTGCTGCTTCGCTCGCGACCGCAGGTCGTGAAGCGTGACGGTGGAGGCGTTATAGAAGGATTGCCCCGCTGCCTGCCGCAGCGCCGCGTCCTGGTTGGTAATCGCGGCGGCATCGAGCCGCGCCTTCATCCGGAGCACATCCTGCTTCGTGGGCTCGAGCACCGCGTCGAGGCGGCGGATGACCGTCATCGGCAAGATGACGTCGCGGTATTTGCCGCGGACATAGACGTCGCGCAGCACATCGTCCGCGATTCGCCAGATAAAGCCGGCGATCCAGTTCAGTTGGTTCTGATCCACGCGGCCGCGACCCCCTCCGTCCCGATGCGAGGCGATAGCACTCGCACCCGGCTGCATCTCCATACAAATGATTCCCGTCGACCACCATAACTGCGACAGCGCCGAGGGACGCACGGTCTCATCGCCCCCGCCGGCGAGATTGCAGCTTCCCCGTACTCCCGACCTCGATCGTGGCGGCGCGATGGCCGCCCTGTTTGACGCCCCGATCGTGCAAGATTATCCTGCGGTTACGTGTTTGTGAAGGGGAGTGGGCATGTGTTACTGCCAGTCAGGGCAGGGTCGCATCCTCCGCGACCTTCAGCGCGGCAGCAATCTAGGTCGGCACGCCCGCCGTCGTCCTTGTCTCAGCGTCGACCTTGAGCTTCGCGCGCAAGTTCAGATACTCGACGCCGTGTTCCGTGATGAAGAAATGGTCCTTCAGGTTGCCGCTGGGAGGCATGCTGCGCAGGCCCCGCCCCGAGATGTTGTCGATGAATCCAAGGGCGCGCAAGTGTCGGAGCTCGCCCTCGAAGTCGGGCGACATTTCGTAGTCAAACGGTCCGGGCAGGTTCAGCTTCTGGAGGTGAAGGAGCTCCCATCTGTTCACGAAGTATTTGAACAGAAACTGGAGCTCCGTCACGTCGGTCTTCAGTTGCTGCACCTGTTTCTGGACACGGAACGTCACTCCCTGCGTGGAGACTGCCAGCTCCTCTAGCCTGTTGAACAACGGGGAGTTCGCTACCAGGATTACGGCAAAGATCGCGACCTCGACCCAGCCGACGCGGTTCCGGACCTCGATGAGTCCGAGGGTCTGCGCGACGAGGTAGGCGAGGCCCACGATCGTCAGCCCAAGGGTCACGATCACGGACCGTGCCGACACCCCCGCATCCTGACTGCTCTCCGGCTCGACCATAGATGCACCTCCTGACGGCATCAACTCCGGGCGTCGCGCCTCCAGCCGGTGTAACTGCCATGTGAAAGGCAGCGCGACCAAGATGGCCGCGGGCATGGACGTTTGGTACGCCGGCACCGATCGCACTGTATCCGTCCAGAGCGGTAATGATAGCTACGCGTCCGCGATGATGTAGAACCAGCCACCCAGGGCGGACCCGCCGGGGATCGATCCGGGCGATGGCTACCAGGTGGTGGTGGGCGTGATCCACCACGACGCTCGTTGCGCGCCCGACGTGGCGCCGCTGGACATCCCCCTCCAGCCGGCACCCAACATCACCATCCCCACCCGGCCCGGTACCAGCTATGGCCTACGACGCCCATAGCGCGTCGCTGCTGCTCCCTCGCTTCACGCCGTCGGGCGGGACGAAGGCAGGGGAGTACAGCAGGATCATCCAGGTTCCCGAGGCGCTCAACCGCCCCCCGGAGATCCTGCGGGACCACCTATTCCAGCTGTACACCTGCCATGGGACGCCCATGCTCTGGCAAGGGCAGGAGTTCGCCGACAACTACGTCCTGCCGGACAGCGGCGACCTGCGCGTCCATTTCCGGCGCAACGTCCACTGGGAGTACTTCTACGACGCTGGCGCCCCGCTGGTCCGCTCTACCGCATCCTCGGGAAGCTCCGGCACTCCTGCCCCGCCCTGCGCAGTCGAGAGTCGTTCTACTACAACACCGACTCGAGACCGGTGGACGGCGTAGCAGCCTACCGCCGCCAGTCCACTGTCGCGCAGCAGATCGCCATGGTGTTCCTCAACTTCTCCGACCAGCAGCAGTCGGTGTCGGTACCCTTCCCCGAGCCAGGGTTGTATCGGGAACGGATTGACGGTGCGAACAGCATCACGGTGGCCGCGGCCGGCCAGCCGGTCGCGGTGGATGTGCCCTCCAACTATGGGTGCATCTTCGTCAAATGAAGCGGCACCAGCTCTATCGCCGGCTACCGGCAGAGCGGCAGTAAGCTCTGGTAGCAGGCACGAGCTGCTTCGGTCACTGGAGTCTGCCACAGCTCCGCGTTGAACATCTCGATGGAGTATCGACCGTCATAGCCGAATCCCTCCAGGCGAGCGATGATGGCCGGCAGGTCGAGCACGCCCTGGCCGGGCAGCACGCGGTCGGCGTTGCAATGGCTCAGCTCTCCGGGCTTGTCGCGCATATCGTCCAGGTGAACATGCTTGATCCAACGTACCGTCTCCGCGGTCAGATGCTCGAACTTGGTCGGCGTCACGTAGTAATGCGCCGGATCAAACAGCACCCCGACCCGCGGATGATCGGCCCGTTCGGCCACGCGCACCGCGCTCTGCAGCGTCTTGACTACGGGCGACCAGTTGAACTCTACGGCGATCGTGACGTCCGGCGCCTCGAGGGTGTCGGCCAGGCCGGCGACAGTGTCACCAATGGTATCGAGCGCCTCCAGCGAAGCCTGGGTCGGGCCGTCCGTGCCCACTGCCAGCGTACCACGGCGCCGTCGGTCGCCGCGGCGGCAGGTCAGACCGCAAGCCGTGCCAAATCCGTCAACTCCGCTGGTTCCGGTATCATGGCACTGCTTCGACGAGATGGAGGAGGGATGGCTACGTTCGACGTTGCCACGCGGCGCTACTCGGTCGAGGACCTGGAGCTGTTTCCAGACGACGGGAAACGGCGGGAGCTGGTGAATGGGCGGCTGGTGGAGTGGGAGATGCCGGGCTGGGGGCACGGCGCGCTGATCGCGCTGCTTAATGTCCTCCTTGGCTCGGTGGTGCGGGCGTCGCGCCTCGGGTACATCGTGACCGCCGACAGCTACGTGCGCATTCTGGGCAGCCGGCACGATGTCCGCGGACCGGACCTGGCCTTCTTTCGGCGGCGGCCGAGCCCAGATGAGGTCTGGGCGGCGGCAACCACGGCAGTGCCCGACTTCGTGATCGAGGTGGTCTCCCCCTCCGATCGAGCGGCCGAGGTGGAGGAGAAGGTACGCGACTGGCTGCGTGCGGGCGTTCCGCTGCTCTGGTACATCAATCCCATGGCAGGCGTGACGATGGTGTACGAGGGGGCAGACGGCCCTATCCGACGCGTCGAAGCCGACGAGCTCCTCGATGCCGGCTCGGTCGTGTCCGGCTTCAGTGTGCATCTCCGTGACCTGCTCGACGAGATCGAGGGCGCCGAGGGATCCAAATCGGGTTCCAGCTAACATCAGCCAGGATATCCCCACCAGCCTTGCCCCTACCACGGCCACGTTCCCAACGGCACTATCCTGGCCCTCTCGCCGCAAGGCTGCCTGGCTTGGCAGCAGGCCATACGCACCGGGCAGAACGGGGTCGGCATCTACGCCAGTCAGCCTTTCCAGGTCTTCAACCCCGCCGACGGCTCCCAGCGGGCGGTCGGTACGAGCGAGGAGTTCATCAAGGCGGAAAGCGGCTTGGCTATCGACGGCTCACTGCTGGTGTTGCCGACGCCGGAGGGACTGGTCGGCATCGACCTGGAAAGCGGTGAGCACTTTGCGATCTGCCGGGCGGTGGATGCGAAGGGTAGCCCGGCCGTGAGCGGCCGCACGGTTGCCTGGCTGAACTGGCGCAACAACACGCTCGGCAAGTTCGGCGACAACGGCAACGTCTACGCCGCCATCCTCACGCCGGGTCCGGCGCTCCTGCCGCCGGCGTACGGCGTGCCTGCGACGGGCTGCAAGGATGGCGGCGCCTTTCCTACCTGGACGTTCTTTGACCTGAGCGTGGCAGAGGCTCGCGATCAGCAGCACATGGCGAAGCAGGCGCGCCACCTCGGCGGTCATACTGCATCCCCCGTCGAACACCGATTCCCACGCCAGACGCGAAACGCCCCGTCGAGCGGCCGCTTGACGGGGCGGCTTCCCTCTGGCATGAGGTGGTGAGCCGCCCGGGACTCGAACCCGGAACCAGTTGATTAAGAGTCAACTGCTCTACCAATTGAGCTAACGGCCCTTAGCCGTGTCAGTATACCGGCCCACCTGGCGCGCGGCCAAATCGAGCCATCAGCCCGCGTCAGGCGGGGTTCGGATCCGGGGAGACATCCGAAACCCCGGCTTCTGGCAGGGATACGGTCACCTCGCCGTCCGCCTCCTGGACGCTGACGAGCCCGTCCCTGGCTAGGCCCTCGACCACGCCGGCCAGCCAGGTGGTTTCGTAGCCGGCGAAATCCTCCTTGATCTGCTGCCCGAGCCTGGCCAATGGGACGCCGTGACCCGGCTCGAGCTGGGTGAGCGCGCGGACGATTCGGCCGCGGTAGTAGCGAGAGGAGCCGGCGAAGCGCTCCGGCTGCCGGCCGCTGACCACACCGGGCTTGGCGCTAGCCGGCGTGTCGATTGGCGTGCCGCCGCTGAGCTGGTCGTGCCGCGCCTGACAAAGGGCTTCCAGCGGGCAGTAGGGGCAGGCCGGCTGGCGGGCGGTGCATATGGTGGCGCCCACGTCCATCAGCGCCTGGTTCCAGTCGGCTGCGCGGCCCAGCGGCAGCACGTCGGCGGCAAGCTGCCACGCCTTGGCGTCGCCAAAGGCAGCCGCGACGGCGTCGACGCCGACGAACAGCCGCCGCAGCACCCGCCGGATGTTGGTGTCGACGGTCGCTGCCTGCCGGCCATAGGCGAAGGAGGCGATGGCGGCGGCGGTGTAGCGGCCGACGCCCGGCAACCGCATCAGCTCGTCGATCTCCGCCGGCAGACGCCCGGCGTAGCTCCGGACAGCCTCGCGGGCGATCGCCTGCAAGCGCAGGGCGCGGACGTTGTAGCCCAAGCCCGACCAGGCGCGCAGGACCGCGGCGGTGGACGCCGTCGCCAGCGCCTCCAGCGTCGGGAACTGCTCCAGAAAGGCCAGAAAGCGCGGCGCCACCCGATCGGCCTGCGTCTGCTGCAGCATGAACTCCGACACCAGCACGGCGTACGGATCGGGCGAGTGCCGCCAGGGCAGGTCGCGCTTATGCCAGTCGTACCATGCCAGCAACGTATGCTGGAGTTCGGTCGCCTGGCCAAGGCGCGGTTTCGGCGCGACTGCAGTGAACCGGACCGCCGCGCCGGACGCCGGCGGCGGGAGCAACCCACCTTGCTGGGGTGCGATAACGGGCGTCTGGGCCTGTTCCTCGGCCTCCAACCACTGGTTCCTGTTCGCTGCTGCTGAGCGCCGGCCCCTGGCATGGTACCGTGTTCATCGGCGGGTTTCCGCCAGGAAGTTGATGGGGAGCCGGTAAGGGGCGGACATCCACGATGCTGCAATCAACGGTGCGCCAGCAGCAAACGCGGGAGGAAACCCGAGCCGCCAGGTCCTCCGGCTACCCCTGGGCGACTCGCCGGGCGTACCCGCTGGGAGCGAGGAGCGACCGCATGAAGGCGCTGGTGTACACGGGGACGCACCGCATGGAGGTGCAGGACGTGCCAGCCCCGACGCCCGGGCCCGACGAGGTCCTGGTGCGCGTCCACTACGCCGGCATTTGCGGCTCCGATCTGCACGGCTTCGAGGGCCGCACTGCCAATCGGCGTCCACCGCTCATCCTGGGACACGAGCTGGCCGGCACGATCATGGCCACCGGCAGCGAGGTGGAAGGGTTTTCTCCGGGGGAGCTCGTCACCGTCAATCCGATCATCTCCTGTGGCCGCTGTATCCCCTGTCGGGCCGGACGCGCCAACGTCTGCACTCGCCGCAAGATCATCGGCGTCGATCTGCCGGGCGCCTTCGCGGAGCTGGTGGCGGCCCCGGTCGACAACGTCTTCGCCTTGCCGCTCGGCATGCCGTTGCACCTTGGCGCGCTGGCCGAGCCCCTGGCCAACGCCGTCCACGTCGCGACGCTGGCGCCGCGCAACAAGTTCGGCGCCTGTTTCGTGGTCGGCGCCGGACCCATCGGCCTGCTCTGCTTGCAGATCGCGCGGCTGGCCGGAGCCTCGCCGTTGCTCATCTCCGACCGCAACCCCCATCGGCTGCGCGTTGCCCGGGAGCTTGGCGCCGACGTCGCCATCGATCTCAGCTTGGAGGATCCGGTTGAGCGCGTGCGCAGCGAAACCCGCTCCGGCGCCACCTGGACTATCGATGCCGTCGGAACACCAGCGACGCGCCAGCAGGCGGTGTCGGCGCTGGCCAACGGCGGCGTCGCCGTATTCATCGGATTGGAGCGCGGCGCCGGCGAGCGCGGCGCCGGCGAGCTCGACTTGCGTGAAGCCATCGTGCGGGAGCTGACCCTCCACGGCTCCTACGCCTACACGCCCGACGACTTCGCCACCGCCATCGAATTGCTGGCGCGCGGCCGCATCCCCACCGCCCACTGGCTGTCCAGCGTCTCCCTGGACGAGGGTCCGCGCATCTTCCATGAGCTCACCACCCCGACCACGACGCGGGTCAAGGCGATGTTTGAGCTGGCGTAGAGGATGCAGTAGCCGTCCCCTTGATGTATCGTGATCGGGATAGGCACGTGGCGGAGCACGCGTGTTGGAAAGCTGAGAGCAAACTGTAGATGGTTGACGCCTCTCCTACCGACCGGCCGACGCGCTATGTGATCGTCGGCAACGGCGCGGCCGGAACGACCGCCGCCGAAACCCTGCGCAAGCAGGACGCCACGTCCTGCGTCACGCTCATCGCCGGTGAGCCGTACGCCCTCTACAACCGCGTCTCGCTGCCCCCCTTCATCAAGCTGCAAGCGACCGAGCAAAAGGTGATGATGCGCTCAGCGGAGCAGCATGCCAAGCTGGGCATCGACTTCCGCCTCAACACCTGGGTGACCGCCGTCGATGTCGAGGAAAAGACGGTCAGCACCGATGTCGCCGGCACGTTCCCCTATGACAAGTTGCTGATTGCCACCGGCGGCACGCCGCGCCCTTCTCAGGCGCCGGGGGCGGACGGCTGCGCCAACGTCTACTACTTTCAGACGCTCGACGACTCCAAGGCCATTTCCGACCACGCCCATCGTGCCAAGTCGGCCGTAACCGTTGGCGGGAGCTACATCTCCTACGAGCTGACCGACGCCTTCGCCATCCGCAAGGTCCCTTGCACCTGGATTATGCGCGGGCCGCGCTTCCTGCACCGCACCTTCGACCCCGAAGGCGGAGCGCTAGTCGACGAGATCGCCCAAGCACACGACGTCACGGTCATCCACGGCGAGGAGATCGACCACGTCTGCCGAAGCAACGGCGCCGCCACCGGCGTGGTGACGCGCAGCGGCCGATCGGTATCGGCAGATATGGTGGGCTGCGGCCTCGGCTTGCGGATGTACGTGGACATCTTGGAGGATACGCCGGTCGAGACCCGCACCGGCATCGTCACCAACGAGTATCTGGAGACGAGCGTCCCCGATGTCTACGCCGCCGGTGACGTGGCGGAGTTCTACGACGTCACGATCGGCAGCCACCACCGCTTGGGCACGTGGGCCAACTCCATTGCCCAGGGCCGGCGCGCGGCGCTGACCATGCTGGGCCGGCGTGAGGTGTACGTGGAGATCCCGCTCTACACCAGCACGCTGTTCGACACCAAGATGAGCGTGATGGGTCTGACCGGTGAGGAAGACTCCGGCCTCGAAGCCGTGCAACGCTGCGACCACCAGGCCCGCACCTACCGCCGGCTGTTCTTCAAGGACGACCGCCTCGTCGGCGGCGCCTTCATCGGCGAGATGAAGGGTCGCGCCAAGCTGATGAACATGATCAAGAGCGGCGAGCGCGTCGAGGGTCCCAAGGAAGCGCTGCTGGACATTACCTAACGGACGCCCAGCCGGAAACCCCGCGCTTCCCGTGGCGCGCTGCTCAATGAGCGTCGCCGCGGGCGCGGCGAGCATGAGTCGTCTTCCGGTGCTACGCCGTCTACCGACGCGCCACCGACAGCGGCCCTCGATCTGCATGGACCGTCGCCGACGACTGGCCGCGCTGCCGGCGCGCGGATACGACCAGCAGCGCCATCCCTCCCGCGGAGATGATCACGGACAAGCCACACCCGATGAGCAAGGCGACCGCATAGAGCGTGCTGGGTCCGCCGCCGTGGAAAGCAAAGGCCGAGCCTCCCGCCGCCAGGTCGAGCTCCGCCGACAGGAGCAGGGCGGCGAAGACGATGAATAGCCATCGACGCCGGCTGATCTGTTGCCGCGAGAAGCGGCCTTTGGTCGGGGCCGGTGCTGTCGAGGTCTCAATCAAGCTGCTCGCGCCTTCCTACTCATACCGGTCGTCAGCGCCGGTCGCGACGATCCAAGCCCAGTCGCGCCGAACCCCACCATGTAGAAGGCCGAGCAACAGGAAACCGCTACCAGTGTGCCACGCCAGGGGCGGCGGCGACCATACCCTGTAGCCGTTAGTTCCGCGCATTGCGGCATCTAAAAGGTGCATCTACCAAGGTCGAGGCAGTTCCCAGTGTCGCGTGGCCCCTCCCGTTGTCATCCTGAGCGCAGCGAAGGATCCCCGGCAGGGCCGTCCGCGCTGCGCGGGACCGCATGGCGTCTGGTCTGTCCTGCCGGGGGGCCTTCGCTGCGCTCAGGATGACACTAGGAAGCCCAGGATGACAGGCGGGGGGACGACGCCTCACGCGAAGCTCCCCAAACCTGTCAGATGCACCACTCAATCTCTCCCGGCGTATCGGCGGAGCGGCGCAGCCCGTCTCGTCGTCAGCACCGCGTTCGGCACGGCCATGTAGGAGCCTTGCGGCGCAAACACTGCCTCGGAACGGTCTACAGCGGACTTGAGAGCTCCGCCACATCCACGGCTCCCTGCCGCAGGACGACCGGGCGGCTGCCGGTGCAGTCCACCACCGTGGAGGCGACGCCGCCGGGGCAGGGGCCGCCGTCGAGAGCCACGGCGGCCCAGTCGCTCAGCGGCGCGACTGCCTCGGCGAACGTGGCCACGGCGGCCTCGCCGGATCGGTTGGCGCTGGTGACGGCCAGGGGACGGCCGAGCGCGGCCGCGATCGCCCGGACGACGACGTCGTCGGGGACGCGCACGGCGACCGTGTTGCCAGACACGACGCCCACCGGCATTGGCACGGTTGCGCGCACGACCACGGTGAGCGCCCCCGGCCAGCCGCGGGCCAGCAGGCCCTGCACGAGCGGGCTGGCCAGGTCGGCGATGGTAGACGCCTGCTCAATAGAGGCCGCGAGCAACGGGATCGACTTGCCGCTGGGGCGACGCTTGGCTGCGAAGAGCCGGGCGATGGCGTCGGTGTCGCGACTGTCGGCGGCGATGCCGTACACGGTGTCAGTGGGAAGAATCACGAGATCACCGCGGCGAAGCGCGACCACGGCCGCCGTCACGGCCGCGGCGCTCGGCTCGCCGCCGGCATCACGCGCCTGCAGCAACTCCATCCGGTATCCCCGCCAGGATGCGCTCCTCTATGGCCACGGCCACGCCATCGTCGGCCTCCGGTGGGCAGACCCAATCGGCCTGCGCCTTCACATCCGGAGCTGCGTTGCCCATGGCGATGCCGAGCCCGGCGTAGACGAGCATATCGAGGTCGTTCAGGTTGTCGCCGACGGCGGCGACCTCGTCCCGCGTCGCCCCGACCAGCTCGGCAAGGCGCGCCAGCGCGCGGCCTTTGGACACGTCGGGGTGGATAATCTCGGTGAACAGCGGGTAGGACTTGGTCACATTCAGGCGGTCGCCGAATCGCTCGCGGAAGTGCGCCACGTTGACGTCCGTTTGTTCCGCCGTGCTGACGATGACCAGCTTCGTTGGAGCGGTAGTGAGCCACGCCAGCAGGTCTCCCACGAAACGCGGCTGGACCCGAGAATGCCGGGCATAGAACTGGGCCTCCGGTGAGTCCTGGCTTGCGTAACACCAGTCGTCGACGTAGCCTAGGATCACGAAGCCGAGCCGGTTGGCCTCGGCGATCGCCTCGCGAGCGGACTCCAACGGTACGGGCTGATGAAAGATCACGTCGTCGTTGTCAACTCCGCGGACGAGCGCGCCCTGATAACAGATCAGTGGAGTGATGATCGCCAGCTCGTGGGCGTAGGGGAGGCTGGCCCGGTACATACGACCGGTCGCCAGGGCCACGCGGACCCCGGCGGCCTCAGCACGCGCTACCGCGCCTTTGACACGATCAGACACCAACAAGTCGTTGCCAATGAGCGTGCCGTCCAGGTCCAGGGCCAACAGCTTATATGCCAAACTGACGTATACCTCCACCGCGCATTGTACGTGGCGTCTCGCCGGGTGGCCTAATCTGTTCATCGCCGTCGGACCAGACCAGATGTTACGGCGTCCGGCTCGCAACACTGGCCGGTACAATGCATGCGGCGGGCACAGGGCGCTTCGTCCGACGCAACCCGAGGAGACGCCGCTGCCGCCGTCAGTGAAGCCAGTTCCGATGCGTCGGCTAGACACGGAGCCCGAGTGGCGAACGTAGGCGATTGCCCACCGACCGGCGCTCGCTGTAACCGATCATGCGGAGTTGCCCGCGCACTGCTGGCGCGCCGGGAATCGGTATCCTCCGCGTCGGCGAGCTACTAACTCCATGGCAGCCAGCGCGCTCTTGGCCGGTCGCTATGACCTCGGCCCGCTCATCGCCGATGATGGCGTCAAGCAGGTTTATGCCGGCCACGACCAACACCTTGGCCGCGACGTTACCATCGAGGTCGTCAGCTCGGACGATGCCGACGTTCGGGCGCGTTTCTTGGCGCGCGCCAAGATGCTGGCAGTGGAGCACCATCCGCACCTGGTGATCGTGTACGACACGGGCGAAGATGATGGTCGAGTCTACGCCGTCCTCGAGCCCACTACGGGTGTGACCTTGGCACAACGCTTCCAGCACGGCCCGCCCTTTACGATTACGCAGGTCGTCGAGCTCGGCATCGGTCTCTGTCAGGCCACGGCTGCCGCGCTCCAACGCGACCTCGTGGTTGAGCCGCTGGGACCCGAGAGTGTGCTGCTGCAGGATGGAGACCACGTCAAGCTCGGCAACCTCCTGCTGCATCCCGCGGAGGTGCAACCGGCGTCCGGCGCTCTCCCTGTTACATCGGAGCAATCGCTGGTCCAGCGTATCGCCATCATGCTGGTCGCGGCCATGCAGCCGCCGGGCGTCGCCGACCTCAACCGCCCTATCGCCCGCGCCGCGGACCTGCCGCCGGGCCTGCCCGCCACCCTCCGGACCATCGCGCTGGCGGCCATCGCCCCGCGCGGGGCGTCGATTCGCACGCTCGCCGAGCTGCGCCAGGCGCTGAGCGAGTATCGCGGCGCGGCCCAGTTGACGACACGCGCGTTCGCGCCTCTGGCGCCGGCGGGGACATCGGATCTGTCCGGCGATGGCACGCCGCCCCCGGCTCCAGTCACGCGGGCGTTGCCCGGCACGGGAGCCGTGCGCGCCGGTGCTACCATCTGGACCGGCCGCGGCGCTGGGCGACGTCGCTCAACCCCCTGGTTTCCCCTGATCGCCGTGCTTCTCATAGGCGCGCTGATCGCCGGCGTCGGCGCCACGGCCATCTGGCTGGGGACCGCCGACGGCGTGACGCCGGCTAACGTCGGTCTCGCCGGCGTCACACCCAGCGTCACGCCTCTGGCGAGCACTGCCGCGCCCGTGATCCCAACCGCGACTCCGCCTGGCAGCCCGCCGACGGTCACCCCCACGCCGGGAATCGACCAACAGGGGCAGCTTGGCGGCGTCCCCGCCACGCCCACGGTTGGCGGGGCACACGCGACGGAGACTGCCCTGGCTGGGCAGACCGCCACCGCCGGCTACTTCGCGACCCAGACGGCCACGGCGGCGGCGCCCGTTACGGCCACGACGATACCAACGTTGACCCCAGTCGCGACGTTGACCCCTATTCCTGTCGCCACCCCATCTCCACCCCCTTCGCCCACCGTCACCGCCGTCCCGACCGCGGCCGTGCCTGGGGTCCTCGGCAAGACCGTGGCGGACGCCACCCAGATCCTTAGCCAGGCCGGATTCGTCGCGGCGCGGACGAACGACCAGCCCAGCAACACCGTCCCGGCGGGGATCGTCATCGCCCAGAACCCGGATGCGGCCTCGATCGTCCCGGCAGGCTCGACGGTGAAGATCACGGCGAGCAGCGGACCGCCTACGGTGTCTGTGCCCGCCGTGACGGGTCTCAACATCCTCACGGCGCGCGCCACGCTTGCCACCCGCGGCTTCAGCGTCAAGGTCGTGCAGCAACCCAACCAGACGGTGGCGGAAGGCATCGTCACCGGCCAGGATCCCAACCCTAGCGCCGCGGCCTTGCCGGACAGCACCGTCACGCTCACCGTGAGCGCCGGGAACAGGGTCGCCGTCCCGAACGTGGTCGGTCTCGCCGAAGGCGACGCCCAGGCAAAGATCAAGGACAGCGGTCTGTCGACCGACTTCGTCAACCACAGCGGGCACGATTCCTCGGTGCAGGTCGGTCAGGTGGAGAGCGAGACTCCCTTCGCCGGCACGCTGGTGCCGCGGGGTAGCGTGGTCAGGATCAACGTGCGGAGCTCGTAGCGGCTGGTATACTCTGCCCCGTGAGCTTGTGCGCAACCGGCTACGAATTCCGGCTGATTACCGCTGGCTGACCACTGACAGGTGCTACGAGGTGGCCATGCGTCGAATCATCGCCCTCCTTTGTTGCGTCACCTTGCTGCTGAGCGCGTGCTCTCCCGGTCTCCTTGCCGTTCCGCGCTTCCACGGCCCGCCGGCGCAGGCGCAGCTCGTGCTTTCCGCCTACGACACGCTGATGGACGACTACGTGCTGCGGTTGGATCCCTCCACCCTGGCGCTGGCCGCGGCGACGGGCATGCAGGACGCGGTGGCTCAGGGCAACGGCGCGGCAGCAACTGCCTTCCCCCACGAGCCATTCTGGGGAACCCAGAAAGAGGTGCGCAGCGAGCTGTCGCAACAGTTTACGCTCACCGCCCGTCAGTTCCCTCAGGTCGATCCGACGGCCATCGCCTACACCGCGATCACGCGGATGACCCAGAGCCTCAACGACTGCCACACCAATTTCTTTACGCCGTCCGAATATCAGCAACAGCAAGCCGAAATCCAGGGGAAGGTCCAGTTTGGCGGCATCGGCGCTTCCCTCAAGGATCGGCCCGGCTCGACCCCACTGATCGGTGAAGTCTTCGCCGGCTTGCCCGCGGCCCAGGCGGGCCTCCATCCCGGCGACGCCATCGTGCGGGTGAACGGGAAAGACATCCAGGGGCTCAGCGCCAGCAACGTCGTCACGCTTATCCGCGGTCCAGTCGGTACGGTGGTGAGTCTCGACATCCAGCGAACCGGCGCCGGCAATCTGCACTTTTCGATCACCCGTCGGGACGTCACGCCGCCGGCGCTCAACGCCGGGACCGTCACCGATAGCGCCGGTAACGAGATCGGCTACGCCCACATCTATAGCTTTACGCCGGAGATGCCGCAGGAGCTGCAGCAGGTTCTGCAGCAATTCCAGCAGAGGCAGGCCAAACTCTGGATTGTCGACCTCCGCGACAACTCGGGCGGGACCGTCCAGTCCTTACTCGAGGCGGTCAGCCTCTTCGTGCCGCGGGGGCCGGTGGCGCACTTCCAAAATCGAGCCGGCCACACCGACACCATTAACGCCAGCGGCAGCGCGGTCGCGGCTCCTCACCGGCTGGTCGTGCTCATCAACAACGGCAGCGCCTCGGCCAGCGAGATCTTCGCCGCCGCCGTGCAGGAGCAGCAGCAAGGCTCCGTGGTGGGGTCGCGCTCGGCCGGCTGCGTGGCGGTGGGCGAAGTCCACGCGCTCGCCGACGGCTCGGCCATCGAATACGCGGCCGACCGTGTGCAGACGCCCGTGCAGAATCGGGTGCTCAATGGCGCGGGGGTGACGCCCGACGTCACCGTTGCGATGAGCCTGGCCGATCTCGCCGCCGGACGCGACCCTCAGCTCGCCGGGGCAGAGGCCGTACTCGACGGTCGTATCACGCCGCCAAGCGCCACGACGACACCACAGGCTCCAGCCGGCGCAGCATCGCCTCCCAAGCTGCTGCCCCAACCGTCCGTCCCTTCAGGCTCCTCGCAATAGGCGTCCGTGCGTATCGCCGTCATTTCGGACATTCACGGCAACCTGGACGCGCTGGACGCGGTCATTGCCGACGCCGGCGCGGTGGATGAGTGGTGGTGCCTGGGCGATGTCGTGGGCTACGGCGCCGAGCCCGACGCCTGCGTGGCCCGCGTGCGCGACATCGCGTCCGTCGCCCTCGCGGGTAACCATGACCTTGCGGCCATCGGGGGAGCCGCACTGAGCCGCTTCAACGACGATGCCCAGGCCTGCCTCCGGTGGACCGCCCAGAACCTGAAGGCCGATCACGCCGCGTACCTGCGAGCGCTGCCGCACCGGCTGGAGCGTAACCCGTTCACGCTCGTCCACGCCAGCCCTCGCGATCCGGTCTGGGAATACGTGCTGGACGGCCGTGTCGCCCGCGCCAACTTCGCCCATTTCGCCGCCCAGTTCTGCTTGCTCGGCCACACCCATCGCGCCGGGGTGTTTGATGAGCGCGGCCGAGTAACGGGGCCGGTGGAGATCGCTTCATTCGCCGGCGCGGGACGCCGCCGGTACATCTGCAATCCGGGATCGGTAGGGCAGCCGCGCGACCGGGATTGGCGGGCGAGCTACCTCCTGTTGGAAGAATCCGGTCAACAATGGGAATGGCGGCGAGTGGCGTACGATGTCGACCGCGCTGCCGCGCGCATTCGCGCTGCCGGCCTTCCCGAGATCGAGGCGGCGCGTCTCGCCGTGGGCTGGTAACCGTCGCCTGCCACCGCCCCACCGGAAACAAAACGGGAGCGACCGTCTGGTCGCTCCCGAATGCTGACGAAACTTACCGCGTCAGCCCGTCAACCATAGCGGCTCGTTACTTGAGCGTGGAAAGATAGGCCGTCAGGTCTTGCCGCTGCTGGTCGCTCAGGCTGTTCGGCGTCATGTGGGTGCTCGTCGGCGGCTGAGCGTACGGAGCCGGTCGCACCTGCGGATCCACAATCTGGGTGTAGATCTGATCAGCGGTGAGCATCGTGCCAACGTGGGTCAGCTCAGGCCCGATCTTGGCCGCCGCCGTCGTTCCGGCGACCGTGTGACAAGCGGCGCAGCCGCCGGCGCCCAGGAGCAGGGTCTTCCCCGCGTCAGCGTTACCATTGCCCGGATACTTGCTGCCGCCGCCACCGCTGGTGCTGCCGCTGCTCCCGCTGTTGCCGCATGCGGCCAAGCCAACGGTCATAACGGCAGCCAGAGAGATGCCTGCCAGTGCTCTACGGATCACGCTCTAACCTCCTCGACCTTTTCGTCCGGTGACTCGCTGCGCAATCCGCGTGCCACCCGTAGTGCCCGCCGGCACCGCCTTCTCCATCGACTGCCGCCATCAAGCAGCTTGCACGACGGAGTATACCCAGGGCAGCGCGCCGATGCCAGCCACAGATTCGCATCGGTGTCGCTTTGTGGCGCGTCGGCCCTTGCTTCCCGGCGCGCGCGGTGCGATACTGGCGCGTGCTCGGAAGGGGGCGGCGGTGGGGCTGGCGCGCGTGCTGACCTGCGCCCTGCTGGGGTTGGACGGCCACCTGGTCGAGGTCGAGGTCGACATCGCCCACGGCCTGTTCAAGATGGAGCTGGTCGGCCTGCCCGACGCCGCCATCCAGGAGGCCAAGGAGCGGGTGCGCACCGCCATCCGCAACGCCGGCGCCGCCTTCCCCTACCAGCGCATCACCATCAACCTCGCCCCGGCCGAGGTGCGCAAGGAGGGCTCCAGCTACGACCTGCCCATCGCCGCCGGCATCCTGGCCGCCTCCGGCCAGCTCCCCCAAGACCTCGGCCCCGCCGTCTTCCTGGGCGAGCTCTCCCTGGACGGCTCGCTGCGCCACACCGCCGGCATCCTGCCCATGGTCGCCGTCGCCCGCGCCCGCGGCCTGCGCGTCGCCTACGTCCCGGCCGCCGACGCCCCCGAGGCGGCGCTGGTGCCCGACGTGGAGGTCGTCCCGGTGGGCACGCTCGGCCAGCTCGTCGCCCACCTACACGGACGGGAGGTCATCGCCCCCTACGTCCCCTCCCCCGGTCGCTTCGACGGGCTGGCGAATGGCGTCGCCGGCCCCGACCTGCGGGAGGTGAAGGGGCAGGAGCACGCCAAGCGGGCCATGGAGATCGCCGCGGCCGGCGGGCACAACGTGCTGCTGAGCGGGCCGCCCGGCGCGGGCAAGACGCTGCTGGCGCGCTGCCTGCCCGGCATCCTGCCGCCGCTGGAGCCCCAGGAGGCGCTGGAGGCGACCCAAATCTACAGCGTGGCCGGCCTGCTGCCGCCGGACCAGCCGCTCGTCGAGCAGCGCCCCTTCCGCGCCCCCCACCACACGGTGAGCCACGCCGGGCTGGTGGGCGGCGGGCGCTGGCCGCGGCCGGGCGAGCTCAGCCTGGCCCACCGCGGCGTCCTCTTCCTCGACGAGCTCCCCGAGTTCGGCGCCTCGGGCCTGGACGTGCTGCGCCAGCCGTTAGAGGACGGCACGGTGACCATCAGCCGCGCCCAGGGCGCGGTCACCTACCCCGCCCGCGTCCTGCTGGTGGGCGCGATGAATCCTTGCCCCTGCGGGCACGCGGGCGATACTGCTCGGGAGTGTACCTGCACCCCCACCATGATCGCCCGCTACCAGGCGCGGCTGTCCGGTCCGCTACTGGACCGCATCGACCTGCACGTCGAGGTGCCGCGAGTCGACCTGGACAAGCTGGCCGACACGCGTCCGGCCGAGGCCTCCGACGCCGTGCGGGCCCGAGTCTGCTCGGCGCGCCTTCGCGGCAAAGCGCGGCTGGCCGAAACGGCACTCACCTGTAATGCCGAGATGGGGGCCGGCGAGATCCGCCATTATTGCCGGCCCACCGCGCCGGCGCAGGCGCTGTTGCGGACCGCCGCGGCCCGCCTTGGCCTGTCCGCGCGCGGCTACCACCGCGTGCTCAAGCTGGCCCGCACTATCGCCGATCTGGCAGACAGTGAGGAGCTCGACACGCCCCACGTCGCCGAGGCCCTCACCTATCGGCCCCGCCAGCGGCCGTAGGCGCTGCGATCGCACGTTGCCGGGAGGGGGCAGAGGCGCTGTGATCTCGCCGGACGAACGGACCAACGACTACCATTTTGTCACGCGTTGGCGTGTCCGGGCAACCATCGACCAGGTGGCGCAGATCCTGGGCGACGCGCCCGCCCTCGCCCGATGGTGGCCATCGGTCTATCTTCGCGTCAATCAGTTAGAACCCGGTGACGAGCGCGGAGTCGGTAAAGTTGTCGACCTCTACACGAAGGGCTGGCTGCCCTACACCTTGCGCTGGCAGTTTCGCGTCACGGAGTCGCGCTATCCCCGCGGCTTCAGTCTTGAAGCTACGGGCGACTTCGAGGGGCGGGGCATTTGGACCTTCGAGCAGGACGGGACCTGGGCGGATGTTACCTATGACTGGAAGATCCGCGCCGAGAAGCCGCTGCTGCGCTACGGCTCCGCTGTCGTGAAGCCGATCTTCCGGGCGAACCACCTGTGGGCTATGGCCAGGGGCGAGGAGAGCCTGCGACTGGAACTGGCCCGGCGCGAGGCAACCTCGTCAGAGGAGCTTGCCCGCGTCCCGCCACCGCCTCCGCCAACCAGGGTCCATCCCTTCGGCGTCATGGCCGGCGGAGTCCTGGCGCTAGGACTGCTCCTCGGGCTGTACCGCGTGGCCGTCCGCGCCCGCGCTGCCGGAAGGCATGAGTAGTCGAGCTGCAGACGTGGAATCGCGGTCTGACGATGTCGCGCTACTCCCTGGCACTCCGGTGACACCGGCCGCGGTCAGACGCCAGAGGACGAAGCGCTCCTCATCCAGACCTTTCAAGGTGGCCTCCAATGGTTCCGCGCCGAGGACTTCATCAGCGTTGGCAAGCCACTCGGCCACTTCCGGATCGTCGCGAACCGCCGCTGAGACGACCACATCCGATCCCGACGACAGGCCCTCCAGCCGGGCGGCGATATTCACGGCGGAGCCGAAGTAGTCGAGGCGATCGTTGAGCGTGACGGCGATGCACGGGCCATAGTGGATGCCGGCTTTGAGCAGCAGCGGCCGCGTACCCTCCCGCGGCGCCGCCAGTTGCTGCTGCGCGCGCAGCAGCGCCCGTAGCGCTGCCACGGGACGCCGGAAGACCGCCATCACCGCGTCGCCGATCGTCTTTACCACGGCCCCGCCCTCCGCGCCGATGGCTTCGCGGAGCACGTCGAAGTGGTCCAGCACCAGGCCGAAGGCGGGCGCATCCCCCACCTGCCGGTAGAGGCGCGTGGAGCCGCGCAGGTCGGTGAAGACGACCGCCAGGCTCCCCACGGCGATCCGTTGCCCTGGGCGGAGCGCCTCGCTGGCGAACAGATCGCGAAAGCGTTGCAGGGCGATAACGTCGGCAGCGGTGGCCGCCTCGTCGGCCCAGGCCATGCGTTCCAGAATGAACAACTGCTCGTCCGTCGTGCTGTTCTCGTAGCGCAGCGTCGCTGTCGAGGCCAGGCGCAGCTCGTCGCCCGGCCAGCCGCTGGGACTGGCGCGCACCGTGGCCTCGCCCGAGCCGTCGGGCGCGACCGTTAGCGCCTGGCCGCCGGGCAGGGCGAGCGTGCGCAGCCGGTAGCGCCCCGCTTCCAGCGGGAGCGTCAGCGTCCGCTCCGTCCCCGCCGGCAGGAGCTGCTGGGCCACGATGTGCGGCGTGATCTGGGGACCGCCGACGCAGAACTCGGCGACCTCGATCGAACGGACCGCCGCGCCAGGGCGGAAGGTAACCTCGACGAAGCGATCGAAATTCGCGCTGAAGTCGATCCGGCAAGCGTCGCAGTGCATCCGCTCCTCCACGCCGGCCAGGGATTGGCTGCTCCGCTTGGCGCCGCGACAGAGCGGACAGAGCACATCCCAGCGGAGCTCCAGCAGGCCGAGGCGGGTGGCGAGGAGGCAGAGCTCCAGCACGGCCCGACGTGGCGCCGACCAGGCGTCGGCAAGCGCATAGGGACGCAAGCGGGTCAGGGAGAGGTCGTCACCCTGCTCGATGGTCTGGATCAGCCTACCTGCCAGGTCCGGGCGAGCGCCCTGTGCCGTCAACGCCTGGTAGAGATTGGCCAGCCGTGCCGCCCCTCCCTCAGCCAGGCGAACCTGACCCGTTTGGCGCGGCGCCTCGCCGCGGGCGGCAAACTGGCCATAGCGGCGGAAGGTCACGTCGAAGGCGCGGGCGCTCAGGATGCCGATCTGCGCTGGGATGGCCACCAGGCCCAGGGCGGTTCGGGGCCGCGCCCAGACCTGGTACACCAGCCGTGTCCCCCCCCTCGGCAGCGGTTGCAGGTCCGCCCGGGTCCGCATCTCGGCGACAGGACCGGTGCGGTAGCGCCGGGTCACACCGAACCGTGACGGCCGAACCCACTCGAACGGTTCCTCCTCCCACACGATGGGCACGCCGAAGCGGCGCAGGCGCAGCCGTTGCCGGCCGTTCACCGGAGGCGGTTCCGCGCCGGTCCATCGCTCGACCGCCGGCACGCCGGTGTCGCGGTTGAAGCGATCGGTGTTGGCGACTAGCGGCCAGAGCGCGTCGGACGTCGCCGCGAGCATCCACTGCCAGCGAAAGTGGAATTCCGGGTAGCGCATCTGCCCCCTCAAGCGTCCAGGCGGCGGCGTTGACGTATTCTGCCGCATAGGGTGCCGCCGCGCAAGCGCGGTGAGCACGAACCATGCTATAACCTCATGGTGCGCAACCGGGCAGCGATGGCCTCGTCTGGCAAGGCCGCCGCTCTACTCGCCGGCTACGCCACCAGCCCCCTCGCCTATAACGATCCAGGAGCGTTTTGATGGTTACAACGAGTGTGGACGCCCCTTCCATTCGGCGAGTGATGGTCGCCACTGATCGTTCCCAGAGCGCCGATCGGGCGGTCCGGTGGGCCGCGGACCTGGCGGCGGCGTCACAGGCAGAGCTCCTGCTCTTCCAGGTGCTGCCCGAGGCGGCCGGCGCCGGAAACGCCGCGATCGTCGAGACGGGACGCCGCGAGGCGAGCGAGACCCTGCAGCGCTTCGCCGAACAACTCGCCGGCCATCGCGGGCGCGGGCGCATCGAGGTCGCAACTGATCCCGCGCTGGCCATCCTCCGGGCCGTCGAGGAGGAGGCGGTAGACGTGGCCGTGCTCGGCAACGCCGGCATGCGCGGACGCAAGCAGTTTCTGCTCGGCAATATCCCGAATCGCATCACCCATGGCGCGCGCTGCACCGTGGTCATCGTCAATACCGTGCAGCCCGACGATAGCGATAGCGCGGGCGGACGCGGCCGCCGAGCCGCGACCGCGGACCCCGTGTCCGGGCTGCTGACGGCCAGGGCCTGGCGGATCGGCCGGGTCATGGCCCGAGCCGGCGTCCGCCAACTGCTGCGACGCCCCGAGTCGGACGATGCGGCGCGCGAGTCCGCCCGGCGGCTACGTTCGGCCCTGGATGAGCTGGGGCCGACCTTCGCCAAACTTGGCCAGATCCTCTCTACCCGCCCGGACCTGCTGTCTCCAGCCCTGGTGGAAGAGCTGTCCACCCTCCAGGAACGAGTGACGCCGCTGACCGAGGCCGAGGTGGTGGCTGCGATGGAGCGGGAGCTGGGAGTGCCCTGGGAAGACGTGTTCGCCAGCATCGAGCCCGCGCCGCTGGCGGCCGGCACTATCGCCCAGGTCCACCGCGCTGTCCTGGAGTCGGGCGAGCGTGTCGTGGTCAAGGTCCAGCGGCCCACCGCGGAACGCGACATCCTCCAGGACCTGGCGCTGCTGGAAATGTTCGCCCAGCAGGCCGCCAAGCGCCCAGAGCTGCGCCAGGTCTTCGACGTGCCCGCCATGGTCGAGCACCTGGCCACATCGCTGCGCCGCGAGCTCGATTTCCGGAGCGAGGCAGGGAACCTCCGGCGGATGCGCGAGGTGCTCGCTCCCTTCCCGCGCCTGGGAGTGCCGGACGTCTATGAGCAATATTCCACCGCCCGGCTGCTGGTGATGCAGGAAATTCAAGGCGCGCCCGCCCGCGAGGCCCCGGCCGGTCCCGCGCGACAAGAGGCGGCGCGCCAACTCCTCGAGGCCTACTACCACCAGGTGCTGACCGCGGGCTTCTTCCACGCGGACCCACATCCCGGAAACATGAAGTGGTGGAACGACAGGATCTACTTCCTCGACCTGGGTATGGTCGGCGAGGTAGAGGCGGACGCGCGCGGACTCATCCTCCTGCTCTTGCTGGCGTTCTCTCAGCACGATGCCGCCTTCCTATCGGAGGTCGTATTGCTCCTTGGAAATGCCGAGCCGGACGCCACAACGGACCTGGCGGCCTTCCGCGAGGATCTGGCTGGGCTGATCACGCGCTATCGAGACCTCTCCCTGCGGGAGCTACGGCTCGGGCCGTTGCTCCAGGAGGTGACCAGGATCGCCGCCCGCCACCGCATCCGCGTCCCGACCGCGCTCACGCTGATCGGCAAGGCCTTCGCGCAGATGCAGCTCATCGCGGCCGAGCTCGAGCCCACGCTCGACCCCTTCTCTGTCGCTGAGTCGTACGTACTCCGGAATACGCTGCGGCAGCTTGTCCACGGCGCCAGCCCGCGCCAGCTCTTCTACGAGGCCGAGAAGGTGCGTCTCCGTTTGGTCAGGCTATTGGAGGCCCTGGAAGGGTCGGTTGGCGTGCGACCGGGCGCCGGCATGCGGGTGCAGTTGCGGGGTATCGAGGGCCTGGAGGAGACGATCGCGGGTGGCACGCGCCGCCTGTCCCTGGCTGTCGGCCTGAGCGGGTCGCTGATGGTCGCCGCCATCGCCGCTGGATCGCCGCGCGTGCCGCGGTGGCTACCGAAGCTGATGGGTGGCGTGAGCACGGCGCTCGCCGCCGGCCTGCTCATGGATCGCCCGCGTCGTCGCGTCTAGTTGCCCTCCCGCGGCGCTCCATGAGGGGTGCGGCTGCCTGCCGCGCGTCGCGATTTTGTCCGGCTCAGACGCCAGGCCAGAAGCCTGAGCGTCGCCCCCATGGCCACGCGGAGCAACGCTCGATCCAAGACTCGAACAACGTCGAGGAGTCGCGGCGCCGCCGGCATATCTCGACGCTCCCTCCCAACGGAGTCAACGGACTGGGCGACCGGGACAATTATATTCGTTGTGGACAGTGGCAAGAATCGCCGCGATGCAGCCGCGTCCTACGTTTGCCCTCTCCTCGCAGGAGAGGGTTGGGTGAGGTTCCCCGCCGCCCCGCCGCCGCCGGTGGTCGGCAAACCGCTCGGCTGGGGCGCCAACAGCTCGACGCGCCCATGCTGGGTAGCGACCACCAAGGAGCCGTCGGGGCGGATCGCCGGCGCGGTCCAGACGGAGAAGCCGGCGGCGTAGTCGAAGACTTGCTTGCCGGTCGCGCTGTCGATGCCGAAGACGTGGCCGACGGTGCTGCCCGTGTAGAGCACACCGGCTTTGTCCAGCGTCGGGGAGTTGAACACCGATCCGTAGATGTTGAAGCGCCAGCGCAAGGAGCCATCGGTCGCCGCCACGGCGTAGATGCCGCCCTTGTTGGCGCCGAAGTACAGCGTCTGGCCGTCCGCGCTGATGGCCGCGGTAGAGGCGATACCGGCCAGCTCACGCTCGGCTTCATAGAGCCATTTGAGCTGTCCATCCGGGGTGATGGCGTAGAAGTTGCTGTTGCTGCCGCCGACGTAGATCGTGCCATCGGGGCCAATGGTAGGCGAGGCGAAGGTGCCGATGCCGTTGGCGCCTTGTGGCCGCGAAGCCGTGACCAGCGGAGTCGGGCCGAGGTGCTTACCCAGGTCAAATGACCAGGATGACATGCCCCCGCTCGCTCCACCCGATGGTGGCGTCACGGCGTAGACCTTGCCATCGGTGCAGGCGACGTACACGGTGCCGTCGGACGCTAAGGCCGGCGAGGAGACCACCGATGGGCCGACGTTGGCCGTCCAGCTCACGCTTCCATTCGGGGAAACGGCGAATAGCTTTCCAGCTCCGTTGAGGGCGTAGATCGTGCCGTCTGGGCCAAGCGTCGGAGAGAAGCTCGCTCGCGCGGCGCCCAGGTCGGCCGACCACAGCGTACGAGGGTCCGAGCCGCTCGCGGGGGCTTGCAAGGCGTAGAGCATCGCTTTGGGAGTACTGGTGGCGGGGCCGAGCGTGGAAAAGCCGAGATAGACGGTCCCGTCAGCGCCAACTGCCGGAGTGCCGTGCAATGGCGATTGGCCGGACAGGTGAAAGCGCCAGCGGACGGCCAGCGTGCTGCCGCTGCCAGGATCCTGCAGTGCAAACAGATTGCCTTGGAAGTCACTGACGTAGATCGTGCCGTCGGAGCCGACGACGGAGGAGCTCTGCACCTGAGCGGTGGGCTGTCCAGCCGCCCCGGTAGCCGTGACTGTTGGCAGCGCCATCTCAAACGAGCGCAGGAGCACGGCGCTCCGCGGCCCGGCGTAAGGGCTACGTCCCGTATGCTGAGCGTTCACCTGAAACATCGACTGGCTTGTCGGGTTGGCCGCGGCAGCAGCGCCGACATCACCGGAAACCGGCGCATTGGTGAGAGCGGCGGCGCCGGCAGCGGCGCCGCCGCCCAAGGTGGCCAGGCCAATCGTGCCGGCGGCGCTCGCGAACCCGAGCCAGCGCAAGAAGCTCCGGCGGCTTCGAGCCTTCGGATCGTTGGAGTCGTCGGGAAGATCCAGTGGCAAGCTACTAACCTCTCCGCTGAGCGTCCATCCGTTTCGCGCCGCCAATGGCTGCGCATGCTACGGTCGGCGCCGCGAGCGCACGTTTTTGCCGGCGGCCCTTGAGCACTATACTGGTCGCTCCGAGACGGACATACGGACCTGGTTACGCGAAAGGAATCTGGCCAGCATGGCAAGCATCAAGACCGGCATCATCGGCTGCGGCGGCATCGCTCGCCGCCACGCCGCCGCCTATGCCGCCCTGAGCAACTCCGACCTTGTTGCCGTCTGCGACACGCAGGCCGAACGGGCGGCGCAGTTCGCGCAGCGGTACGGCGCGAAGGCCTACACCGACCCGGCCACGATGCTCCGCGACTCCGGTGTGCAGGCCGTTTCCATCTGCACGCCCCATCCCTTCCACCCGGCGCTCCTCATCCTGGCCGCCGAGCATGGCGTGGATGCCATCACGGAAAAGCCGATGGGCATCGAGCTGGAAGACTGCGACCGCGCAGTCGCCGCCGCTCGCAAAGCCGGGACAAGGCAAGCCGTCATCTTCCAGCGCCGCTTCTGGCCGGCCTCGATGCGCTTGCGGCGGGCAATCGACGCCGGCAAGCTGGGCACGCCGGTGTTGGGAAGCTGCACCGTGCGCTTCTCCCGCCCCCCTGCCTATTATCAGCGAGACGCCTGGCGCGGCAAGTGGGCCACCGAGGGCGGCGGCGTGCTGGTCAACCAAGCCGTCCACGCCATCGACATGTTCCAGTGGTACATGGGGCCGATCGCCTCCCTGTCCGGCCACTGGGCCAACCTGACCCATCCCTACATCGAGGTCGAGGACACGGCGGTCGCCACGTTACGCTTCCAGAGCGGCGCGCTGGGAACGATCGAGTGCAGCGTCTCGCCCAACAAGACCAACTTCTCCTTCGCCCGCATCGCCATCTACGGCAGCAACGGCGGCTGGGCCACCGTCACCGAGCAGCCGGAGGGCCGCGTCGGCCTCAACGACGTCTGGGAGATCCCCGGCGAGGAGGAAGAAGGCAAGCGCCGCTACCAGGAGGAGATGGCCGCCGATGAGTACATGTTCGAGTCGGCCTCCGGCGGCCGGCCCGTGACCTCGTATCACCAGCTCCAGATCGAGGAGTTCCTCAACGCCATCCAGGAGCATCGTGAGCCGCTGGTGAACGGCGAAGAGGGCCGCAAATCCGTCGAGATCATCCAGGCCATCTACCGGTCCGGCCGGTCCGGCCAGGAGCTGCCCTTCCCGTTGGAGCGCCGGGTACAGGTGTGATGGTCGTTAGCGACGGAGCCGGGTCGATGTCCTCATCCTATCGTCCATCGGAGAGCTTGATCGACCGGCTCCGTCAGTTGACGGAGCCGGATGATGACGTGCTCGCGCTGGCCGTCTTCGGCTCCCAACTCGGCGGCCAACGTGACGAATGGAGCGACCTCGATGCACTGCTCGTCGTGAAGGAGGAGGCGATCCCACGCTTCTACCCATCGCTCGCCTGGCTGCAGCCGCTTGGGGAGGTCTTCACCTACGACCAATCTGCCAACGACTTCGCCCACACCACCCGCGTCTGCTTCACCAGCCTGGAGCGGTTAGATGTGCTCGTGACCACCGAGCCGGCGCTGGCTCAGATCGACGCATGGCCCAGGCCACCATTCTGGGCCGGCTGCCGGATCATCTTCTCCCACTCGCCCATCGCCGACCGCATACTCGCCCGCACCTTCGCGAAACCGGAGACCCCGCTGATTTCCGCCGAGCAGTTTGCCGCCATGGTCAACCAGTTCCACTTCAAGGCAATGCTGGCCGTGACCAAGGTAGCGCGCGACGATCGGCTGATCGCGCTCCACCTGGCGCTGGACCTCGTCCGCGACTGCTGCGTGCTGAAGATGCTGCTCCGCGACCGCGCCGAGGGTACCAGCCACCACCGCCACGGCGGTACCGGCAACAATTACGTGGCCCGGCTCGATGTATTAGGGTCCCGTTATACCGTTGCCGGCATCCTGGACCTGGTCGAGCAGAGCGCGGTGCAGTTCGATGGGCTGGCCGCGCAGTGGTCGTCGGGCTATGTGCCACAGCGGCAGCCCTTGCTGGCGGCGCTCGGTGCCGCGAGGCGCTACGCGCGTACCGCGCGAATATAGAGAAACACCGGGATGCGGGGCCAGGTAGGGTCAGGTGGAACCGGCTCACGCAGCGCCTCCACCAGCAGACCCGCCTCCTCCAGCGCCCCGAAGTAGGCCGCCAACGGCCGATGGATACTGTGGAAGGTCATGCGCTGCCCTTCGCGCTCGATCGTGAAAGCGTACGGGCGGGAGTCGAAGTAGCTCTCGAAAGCATTTGATACGTCGCTACCTGCCGCCGAACGAACCGACAGGGTGGGATGCTGAATCGCGATGCAGAACCGCCCACCAGGCATCAAGACGCGAGCAGCTTCGCCGATGACGGTTTGCAGATCCTCGATGTCGTGCAAGCAGAAAAAAGCGATCGCCAGGTCGACGACGCCGTCCGGAAACGGCAGTCGCGTGGCGTCCCCGCGGACGTAGCGAACACCGCCGCCGCGGCCCTGAGCGACCCGGATGAGCGTCGGCGACGCGTCGATGCCGACGACGCGGTGGCCCAGCGCAGCCAATTCTCGCGGCAGGCGGCCCTCACCACATGCAATATCCAGGCTCAGCCGGCCGGGTGGCGGGAGCAGCTCCAGGAACTGTGGGCGGTTGATCTGCCGGTATTCGAAGTCGAGTGTCGGCGAGATGGCCCAGCGCGCCCAGGCTAAGGCATTCGTCTCCCACGAGTCGCGGAGGGTCATGACGCCCCCTCCCGTTGGGGAAGTAGCGGCTCTTTGGTTACGGACCACTCAGCGGCAGAGCTGGCGAGGTCCACTATGCCGCATGCTTGTCCATCCGGAGTAGTATCCCCAATGACGGTGCAACGCCGCCAGTCCTGCCGTTTGCTTACGAGTGTATTACACAACGCGGCTCGGGTACACTTGCTGCTAGCTTTCCCCGCGAGAATGAGGCGCCGTGGCAGATCACTGCCAACGTCCAGAATATGCCCTCCGATGTGAGCAGCTCGGGGCTCAGGAGGGCGCGTGCCCCCAGGCGCCCTCCTGCACCGCCAGGCGTGCCTTCAACGGCCGCCACCATGCCTCGTTGGCCACGTACCAGGCGACAGTGCGCCGCATCCCCTCATCGAAGTCCACCTCCGGCTGCCAGCCGAGCTCGCGGCGAATCTTGCCGCTGTTGAGCAGGTAGCGCCGGTCGTGGCCGGGACGGTCGGGGACGTAGCTCTTGAGGCTGGGTGGCTTGCCCAGCTCGGCCAGGATGCGATCGGCGATCTGCTCGACGCTCTGCTCCACGCCGCTGCCGATGTTGTAGAGCTCGCCTACGCGCCCCTGCTTCAGGATCAGGTCGATGGCGCGGCAGTGGTCGGTGACGAAGAGCCACTCGCGTCGGTTGGCGCTGCTGCGGTAGATCGGCACGGGTTGATCGTCGATGAGGTGAGTCGTAAAGAGTGGGATGACCTTCTCCGGAAACTGGTAGGGACCGTGATTATTGGAGCAGGTGGAGATGGTCGCTGGGACGCCGAAGGTCTCATAGTAGCTGCGCACCACCATGTCGCCCGCGGCCTTGGCCGCGTTGTAGGGTGTGCGCGGCCGATAGGGATGCTCCTCGCTGAAGCTGTCGGCGCTGTCCAGCGCAAGGTCGCCGAACACCTCGCAGGTGCTGACGTGGTGGACGCGCGGCGTCTTCCGGCGCCGACAGGCCTCCAGCAGCCCTTGCGTCCCCAGCACGTTGGTCCGCAGGAAGGCGGCCGGATCGAGCAGCGCGCGGCTGTTGTGGCTCTCGGCCGCGAAGTTCACCACGGCGTCGATACGATGCTGTCCGAGGAGATGCTCCACTAGCTCCAGATTGCCGATATTGCCCTGGACGAAGGAGTAGCGGTCGGCAAACCGGTCGACCACGTCTTCCAGACTAGCCAGGTTGCCGGCATAGGTCAGCGCGTCGAGGTTGAGTACCTGGTCGTTGGGGTACCGTTCCAGCCAGTAGCGCACGAAGTGCGAGCCGATGAAGCCGGCGCCGCCGGTCACCAGTACGTTCATCCCGTCTCCTCCACGATCATGACGACCAGGTAGCCCATTGGTACCGCAGCCTACCTGCCCCGCCTTACCCGTCGCCTCTGTCCGGCCGGCTCCACGACAAAGCGTACAGGTTTCTGCAACGGCGCGCTCTAACTCACGTCATTCCTTTTGCACTGCGACGAGGCTCGGACGAGGCTCATGGGAGCGATGCATGGCGGGGTCAGGGAATCGAGCCCGGCTCATCGCAATGGCATGAGGCCGATGGAGCTGTCGACGATTGAGGGTGCGTTGTCGAGCGGGCGAGGAGGTGCGCCGTCGGTAAGCCGAACCGGTGCTCTTGGATCGCCCAGACGCTGTTGTCGAGCTCATCCGTCACGTACACGACGTTCCTCGCCGGATCGACTGCGAGTCCCCATGGGGCTGGCCCCAGCTTCAGCGAGGTGAGCACCCGGTCGCGCGCGCCATCGAGCACCGTCACCAAGCCGGGCGATGTGCCGGTCACGTAGACCCGGTTGGTCGCCTCGTTCACCACCACCTCACCGGGCTCGCCCTGGATGGCGATGCCGCCCATCACCGCGTTGCTGCTGCCATCCAGCACGCTGAGGCTCTGACTGCCCTGATAGCTGACATAGACGCGGTTGGTCCGCGCATTGGCGCCCACGTAACGCGGGCTGTACCCGACCGGCACGGTGGCGATCGTCTGGTACGTTCTGGCGTCGATGACGGATACGGTGTCGCTCCCGGTATTCGCCACGTAGACCCGGTTCGTCACCGGATTCAGCGCCACGCCGAGCGGCGCAACCCCAACCGTGACCCTGGCGAGCACCGTGTCCCTGTTGCCATCCAGCACGACCAGGACGCCGGCAGTTGTCAGATGGTCGCTGTCCCGCGTGGTCACGTAGACGCGATTGGGGCTGGAGCTGACCGCGATGCCAATGGGAACCGCCGTAAGCGGGACGGCGCCCAAGACGGTGTTCGTCGCACCGCTCACCACGGCCAGGCTATCGCGCAGGGTGGCGACATAGACGTGCTCGGTCACGGGGTTCACCGCCGCGGCGCCTAGGAAGCCGTCCGGGAGCGCCACCGCAGCCAGCAGGCGGGGGCTGCGAGCGTCAAGCGCCGCTACGGCATAGGTTGCAACCAGAGGAAGGTAGACATGGCCGGTGCCGGCGCTGACGGCGACTTCTTGGGTTAGGCCGACCAACGGCACGGCAGCGGCATCTGGCGAGGACGCCACGAGCAGCAGCGCGTCGAGGCTGACAAGGAACAGCAGCAGTGCCCCTGCCAGGGCGAGGCGGGAGCGCCGCAGGGGCACGAGCGCCATGGCGAGCCGGCAGCGGAGGTTGGGGGGCACGGGGTCTCCTTCCGCGTTGCGACGGGCAATCGTGCTGGTCTCGTCTCCGGCCGTTCTCGTCAAAGTCGGGGGGGGTACACCCGGTTGCTGGCAGAGTTGAGCGCGATGCCCAGGAACATCGGGCCCATCGGGAGCTGGGTGGCCAGGCGGAGCAGGTCCAACACGACACGGTTTCGGGCGTCCACCACAGCCAGGGTGGCATGGTCGGACACCGCATATAGGCGGTCGGTGAGCGGATTGACGTTCAGGCTGATCGGGCGTCCACCCACGGGGATAGTCCCGAGGACGCGCTCGCCGGATCGGTCAAGGGCGGCGGCGGAGGGTAGCTTGCGGCCGAGCTTCTAGAGGCTCGCGCACTCTCCCAGCTTTCGGCCGGTTACCGTGTTCGGCAGGCCCCCCGAGTCGCCGACTTGGGCGGCGGGAGAGTTGCCTTGGCAGGTCAGGTTGCCGCGCACCGTGTTGGTGGCAACCTCCGTCGCGTCGGCGTCGGCGAAGGTGTTGTTCGTGACCGAAACGCTGCCCCAGACCTGGTTGCGGAAGATGCCAAACCAGCACCCTTGGAGGCCGGAGAAGGACGCACCGCCGTGGATGGCGTTGTTCTCGAAGTCGGTGTAGGCAGGGGTAGGACCAAGGGACCCGAGTTCAGAGTCCAAGGCCGCGCTCAAGGTCAGGTCGGCATTGCAGTTGACACCACCACCGCCGCCCAAGACGGAGACATTGCCGTTGATCGTGGTGGCGTGGAAAATCAGCGCCAGGGGTTGGTCGGACGTGACGTTCCCCCCGATGCTGTCGCTGGTCGTGATGCCGGGGCACAGGGTCGGAAACGGTGGAACCGGTGGCATGATCACCAGGAACGGGGAGCAGCCCAGGATGAACGTGCCGCCGCTCCCAACCGACACGTTGCCCGCGACGGTGACCGTCGGCGCGCAGGAGCCGGCGTCGAGGAACGCGTTCGGCGCGATGGTCAAGCCCCCGAGGACGTGGACCGCACCGCCAGGGGCGTTGCAGTTCGTAATGACCTCCGTGCCATTGGGCCCAACGGCGGGCCCAGTGACCACGCCAAGGATGTGGCAGATCCCAGTGACCGTCAATGAGGTATAGGTCCCGGCCGGAATCGTTGCCGGACTCGTCGCCGTACCGCCCGAACACGTGAACGATCCAGCCGCGGCCGCATCTGTTGGGCCAGCCAACATCCCGGCGACCAGCGCCAAGATAGCCAAGCCCGCCCGGAATTGCTTCATTGCCCATACTCCTTTGCATGACTTCTGAAGTGCAGGACCGCGGCTGCACCAGCAGCCGCACTTGCTCGCATGGCCGCCCGCCTCGAAAGCCGGAGGGGCGCCCTGGTCTCCTTTATCGTCGAGGAACCTCCATCGCCTTTTGTGGTGGTTCGCCCCGCCTGTCGGTGGTGTGTCCCGTGCGGCCGCCGCGTCACGGTACCAGTGTCGGAATTGCTTGGTGCGTTGACAACGAACAATGCACACAGTAGGGCACACAGTTCGGTGAACCGCGTGGTACCATGCCCCAACACAGACACACCGTGCATAATCGACGCGCGCTTGCCGACGCCCCGAGCGGGCAGTCGAGGAGACGGCGATGGACGGCTCGGCGCGACCTCCGTTCGGGACCACGCTGCGGCGCCTTCGCCTGGCCGCCGGCCTCACCCAGGAGGCGCTGGCGGAGCGCGCGGGCATGAGCCAGCGGGGCATCCAGAGCCTCGAGGCCGGCGTACGGCGCCCGTACCCGGACACGCTGGAGCGGCTCAGCCAAGCGCTCGGGCTCGCCGGCGACGCGCGCGCGCGCTTCGAGGCGGCTGGGCGCGCTCCCCTGCGTGTCGGCGGTTCCGATGAGGCGCGCCCGCCAGAGGCCACCCGGCCGCATAACCTGTCCGCGCCGCTCGCGTCGTTCATCGGCCGCGAGCGCGAGGTGGCCGACGTGCGGGGGCTGCTCGGCGCGCACCGGCTCGTCACGCTGACGGGGCCGGGGGGTGTCGGCAAGACCCGCCTGGCGCTCAGGGCGGTCGCCGAGGCGCTCGACGGGTTCGCCGACGGTGCGTGCTTTGTGTCGCTGGCACCCATCGCCGACGTGGATCTGGTCCTGCCCGCGCTGGCCCAGGCGCTCGGAGTGCGAGAGACGCCGGGTCGGTCGCTCCTGAAGACGCTGGCAGGGGTCCTGCGGGCGAAACACCTGTTGCTGGTGCTGGACAACTTCGAGCAGGTGCTGCCGGCGGGCCCCCATCTGGCCCAGCTCCTGGGCACGTGCCCACGGCTGTCGGTCCTCGTGACCAGTCGGGCGCTGCTACGCCTGCAAGGCGAGCAGGCGTTCGCGGTGCCCCCGCTGACGCTGCCGGGCCGGCAGCAGGGAGGATTGGTCGAGGACCTGACCCGGTATGAGGCGGTGCGGCTGTTCCTGGAGCGGGCGCAAGCGGTGAAGCCGGAGTTTACCCTGTCCGAGCAGAACGCACCGGCGGTGGTGGAAATCTGCCAACGTCTCGACGGCCTGCCGCTAGCGATTGAGCTGGCGGCGGCTCGTGTGCGGCTCTTCCCGCCCAGGATGCTGCTCGCTCAGCTCCAACAGCGCCTACCGATGCTGACAGGCGGAGCGCGGGACCTGCCGGCGCGCCAGCGGACACTACGCGACGCCATCGCCTGGAGCTACGACCTGCTGCAGCCGGGCGAGCAGCTGCTATTCCGGCGGCTGGGAGTGTTCGTGGGAGGAAGCACCGTAGAGGCAGTAGTGGCTGTCATGACGGGGATTGGGAGTAAGGAACCAGAGCTAGGAGCTCTGGCCGCGGGCATATCTGCTTTGGAGGGAGAGTGGAGCTGGCCCGATGGTCAGGGACCGGACGGACCGTCCTCGCGAGCGCCGAGCGCTCCCATCCCCATCTCCATCTTGGACGGGCTGGCGGCGTTAGTAGATCAGAACCTGCTGCGCCAGGAAGAGCAGGACGACGGCGAGGTGCGATTGCTCATGTTGGAGACGATCCGCGAGTACGCGCTGGAGCAGCTCACGGCGCGTGCCGAGGCGGAGTCGGCACGGCGGGCGCATGCCGCCTACTACCTGGCGATGGCGGAGCAGGCTCACGCGGCACGGGCAGGGCCGCGGCAAGGGGACTGGCTGGACCGTCTGGAATGTGACGAGGACAATCTGCGAGCAGCGCTGGCTTGGACCACCACGGAGGCTGGTGACGACACCGGTCCACGGCTGGCAGCGGCCCTCTGGCCTTTCTGGGCCAGACGAGGAAACGGCACGGAGGGGCGGAATTGGCTCGCGAAGGTGCTCATGGCCACGCAGGCGACGGGCCCATCTGGAGTAGGAAAGACTTCGCGGGCGAAGGCGCTCCAGGCGGCGGGCACTCTGGAACTGGCACAGGGCGACTACGTCGCTGCGCGCGCGCACTACGAGGAAGCCCTGGCCTTGCGCCGAGACCTGGCCGATGCCTGGGCGATCGCCGAGGCGCTGAATGGGCTGGCGTTGGCGCTGCTGATGCAAGGAGAGCTCGATCGCGCGACCGCACTGGCGGAGCAGAGCCTGGCCCTATCAGGCCAGCACGGCGACACACTGCTCATCTACCGCGCGATCCACGATCTTGGATCAGTGGCGCTGGCCCGGGGTGAGCATGGCCAAGCGGAGGTGCTATTCCAGGAGGAGCTACGGCTTCAGCGACAGCGCGGCGACTCCGTGAGCGTGACCGAATCCCTGTGTAGCCTGGCTGACGTCGCGCAACAGCAAGGTCAGTACGCCCTGGCGGACTCGCTTCTGGAAGAAGCCGCGGCCGTCGCGCTGGCGCTGCGCGATCCGGGGAACAGCGCCTCGGCGCTGCGCCGGCAGGGCTATGTCGCACGGGACCGCGGGGATTATGTGGTAGCGCGCGCCCGCCTCCACGAATGCTTGGTACTCGAACGGCGGGCGGGCAGGACCAGGGAAGTTGCAAGCGTGTTGGAGGGGCTGTCCACCCTAGAGGCCGCCGTGGGCCAGCCCGAGCGCGCGCTTTGCCTGGCGGGAGCCGCCGCTGCGCTGCGCGTCGCCTTCAACACACCGGCGACTCCTTTCGAGCAAGCAGACCTGGAACGCCGGCTGGCCCCGGCCAGGCAGGCCCTGACCGCAGAGGCCGCGGCGGCCTGGGCCAAAGGGCAGGCAATGCAACTGGAGCAGGCCATCGTATTCGCGCTGACGGAGGACGCCGCTCCGGCTCGCTGACGACATCTATAAGAGAGTTTGCCAGATGTCCAGCTTTGTGGACTCGCACCTCAGTGTAGCCCGCGTAGCTCACGGACGCGTGAGGAGTAACGATCAATGACAATGACATCTACGCCACCTCCGGCGCCTCCCGCTCCGGAGGGGACGGACAGTAATCACGCGCCACTACCGGTGCGCCTGCTAGCCGAAGTCGACCGGCTCGCCGCCGTCTCGCTCTGGCCGAACTACGATCCCCGACGCTACCCCGTCGCCATATGCGATGGCGAACAGACTTGGCTGTTTCGACATCCCAGCCCGCCCTCCGAGTTCGCCGCAAGCCCTCCGTATTCGGACGCCCGCATCTTCGCTGGGTTGCACCCCTCCGTTCGGGCAAACAGCTTCGCCAAGCTGGCAGATATCAACACTGCAACGGTGATGCTGAACGACACGCGTCGGCAGACCATTGCGGCGTTGGGCGCGCTGCTGATCCACGAGCTCTTCCACGTCTTCCAAGATCAGCGCCACCCCGATTGGCAAGCGAACGAGCTGGACCTGTTTGTCTACCCGATGGACGACGCTGAGCTCCTGCAGCTCCGGCGCTTGGAGACCGAGGCGCTCCGACGCGCCCTTCGGGCACCGGACCGGGACGATCAGGCTCGCTGGGCGGCTGCTGCGCTCGCCCTCCGCCGGTGCCGATTTGCGGAGCTGCCTGCCGAAGCTGCAAGCTACGAGCGTGGCAACGAGCTGAGAGAGGGGCTGGCGACCTACGTCGAGCGCAAGGCGGCAGGCAACGACGACCCGGCAGCGATCTTGCCCGATAACTTTGCCGCCAACGCGGTGCGGCTATGCGGCTACGCCACAGGCCACACCCTGGCTGTGCTCCTCGACCACCTGGCGTCGAGCTGGACCGAGGATCTGGAACGCGGGCCGACGCGCCCGCTCGACTCACTCCTCGGCGCGGTGCTCGCTCGTCACAAAGTGACGCCCGCCAGCTTCACCTCGGAGGAATGGACGCGGGAGTTGGCGCGGGCACAAGCCGACATCGGCGAGCTCCGTGCGAGCCGGTCGGTGCGACGTGACGCCTTCCTCGCACTCCCGGGTTGGCGGCTCGTCATAATCGCGCACCGCTACGAACCGCTTCGGCCCCAGGGATTCGACCCGATGAATCTGCATCTCCTGGGAGGCGGCGAGATTTTGCACACCCGATTCCTCCAGCTCAGCAGCGCAGCAGGCAAGTTGGAAGTGCTCGGCCACCTTGCACTGACGGAAGCTGCCGGCAGCCATCCCCTGTTCGAGGGTGTGCAGCAGGTGACCGTTGCCGGGCTGGCCGAGGAGCCGGTGGTGCAGATCGGCGCCGACCGGATGGAGATAACCGCCAGCGGGGTCACCGCACGCTTTCGCGGCGGGCATGTGGAGCGCGAGGCGCAGCACATCAGGCTCAGGCTCGGCGGCTAAAAGTCGGAACTGACTCGGAGCCTGCACGAAGACACCGATGCGGCTTGGTCATTCCCCAAGCGAGACAGGCATCTCTCTCCGCGGGTTGCAGGTGGGCTACAATGTACCTGCAAGACATGCAGTGAATCGGGAGGCTATAGCTTGGCATCCGTCACAGTCGGCTTTTCTATTCCAGAGGAAGACCTGCCTAGCCTCAACCACCTCGTGGAGGTCTTCGCACAAGGCAACCGGAGCGCGTTCCTCCGGGTGGCCATGAAGCAGATGGAGGTCCTGGAGCGGGCGCAGCGACTGGACGCGCTCTCTGCTTATGGCGCCGAACGACTGGCTGCCCAGGGCCTCACCCTCGAAGACATACCGGAGGTGGTCCATCGTGTCCTCTCCAAGGCGCCGGTGAAGGCGTGATCTCCGTTGTCCCTCAACCGGCGACCTTCGACGTCAACGTGCTGGTGAGCGCGGTGGGAGGAGGTCCACAGGCCTTTTGGTCTTGGCCGAGCCCACCGCCGCTGGCCGGCAATCTGGCGGCCAACTGTTTGGGCATCATCAACGACGCCCGCGAGTTCAGCCTCTGGCTCAGCGAGCACGTGATAGCGAATGTCCTGAGAGTACTGGTCGAGCTAGATTGGGAGCGAGCGAAGGCCATTGACTATATGCAGACGTTGACGGACATCGCCTGGCGCTCTGGAGGTGGCGTAATCGAGCCACAGGTTTGGGTAACTGACTGCATCGACTACGAGGACAACCGCATCCTGGAGCTGGCGCTGGCCAGCGGTTCGGTGCTCATCGTCTCCAGCGACGCCCACCTGCTGGAGATGTCGCCGTGGCGCGGCATCCCGATCCTTCGCCCATCGGAGTTCGCCTCGCGGGTCGACGCCATGCGGCGGGCGGCACGACGGAGGGGGAGTTGAGCCCGATGATGGGCCGCTCATTTAGCGTCAAGTCGCTTCTCGAACAGAATGCTGTCGAATCCGCCAAGTATGGCACGCCCAACCTCACGAAAGCCGTGTTTGCGGTAGAGCTCCTGGGCGGGGATCTGGCGTACGGCGGTATCGAGTCGGAGCACATCATAGCCAAGTACCCGGGCGCGCTCCTCCAACGCCGCCAAGATGGCGCTGCCAAAGCCGCGGCGCTGAAAGTCGGGGTGGACGCGCATTCGCCGGATCTCGGCGCACGCGTCGAACACCCGCCGCAAGGCGCCCATCGCCACAACTTGGCCGTCGCACTCGCCGACCAGGAAGGCGCCGTGGTTCTGGAAGTACGCGGTCGGAATATCTCGGACATCAGCATCCCAAGGACCGCAGCCGGCGTTCACCGCGAACTGCTCCAAGCCTACAACGTGAAGCTCCCAGACGACCTCACGGTCCATCGGGCGGTAGTCCCGAATCATCAGATCGGCGCGCGGTCCCACCGTAATCCTCCCGACGCGTCTTCGTCCGAGTAAATCGCCGCCATCAGGCGGCGCAGTTTTGGGCCAGTCGGTTGTCAATCAGTGAGCGGTTGCGCTCATAATAGGCAAGGGCCGCGTCCACTTGCTCGCGAGAGAGATGATAAGCAGCCGCCACCTCATCGGCATCTCCCTTTTCCGCCTTGTATGCGCCGACAACTGCCCAAACGGACACACCCGGTTCAGTGAGCCAATATTCGTCACGACCGGGGTTCGATGGGTGGGGGCCGATGTGCCGGGCGATTAGGGCGTCGGCCCTGGCCTCAGCCAGTTCGCTTACCATGAGAGACTCCGCTGTTCCTTCCGCGACCACGGAAGTCTGCCACCCCACAAAGCATAACCTGTTGTCAGGCGGCCACGGCTATTCTCATGAGGCATGGGTACTCTTTCGACAGCATCGGACGGCAGCCGGATACTGACTGTCGTCAAATCGGGGCGGCACGAGCGCTCCGAATGCCACTGGGAGGACAACGAGAATGACTCCGACAGAGTGGGTGGCAACGATCGTCGCCTTGCGGCAGGGACTCGAGACACTCCCTGCCGCGGT
>CALBSQ010000249.1 GCA_937967325.1 uncultured Chloroflexota bacterium | reverse complement strand
TGGCGCAGATCGCGCAGCGACTCGCCGATCGCTTCGGGCTGCTCACCGGCGGTCGCACCGCGGCGCCGCGGCAACAGACGCTCCGCGCCACCGTCGATTGGAGCTACGACCTCCTGGCAGCGTCGGAACGCGCCCTCTTCCACCGGCTGTCCGTCTTTGCCGGCGGCTGGACGTTGGAGGCCGCCGAAGTGGTCGGGCAAGGAGAGGGGATTGAGGCGGCGCACGTCCTCCCACAGCTGGCGCGCCTGGCCGACCAATCCCTCATCCTGGTGGAACAACGCCACGACGCGGCGCGCTACCGGATGCTGGAGACGATCCGGCAGTACGCCCAGGAGCGGCTGGATGAGGTCAATGAGACCGACTCAACTTCCCGACGGCTGAGCGGCTGGGCGCTGCGGCTGGTGGAGCAAGCGTGGGCGGAGAAGGCCGGACCGCGTCAGGTGACATGGCTGGACCGGTTGGAAACCGAACACGACAACCTGCGGGCGGCCCTCGGCTGGTGCCTCCGTGACGACCCGCCGGCGGGCCTGCGCGTGGCAAGCCACCTGTACTCCTTCTGGGAGATCCGGGGCTATCGGGCGGAGGGGCGGCAGTGGCTGGAACGGCTGCTTGCCGCGGCCCCCGCACCGACCATCGCGCGAGCGAGGGCGCTGGTGGGCCACGGCATCCTGGCGTCTTATGCCGGAGACCCCGTTCCCGCACGCGAATCCGTGGAGGAAGGCCTACGGCTGGCGACAGAACTGGGCGACGCATGGAGTCGTGGCATGGCGCTCCACGAGCTAGGCCACCTGGCGGTGGAGCAAGATGGCGACCAGGCTCGTGGTCGCGCCCACATGGAAGAAAGCCTTACCCTGCTCCAAGCGATTGGCGACGTCTACGGCACCAGCAGTATCCTGCGGTGCCTCGGCAGCCTGCTCATCGCCCAACGAGATGAAGCGCGAGGGAAGGCGCTCTATGACCAGAACATCGCGCTAACGAGGGCACACGACAATCGCTGGCAGCTGGCCTGGGCGCTGGGCGATCTGGGACGTTTTGCCTGGATGCACGGCGAGCACGATCAGGCGCGAGCGCTGCTGGAGGAAAGCCTCGCGCTCTACCGAGAGACGCGACACTGGCGGGGCCTCGCCGTGATTTGTCAATACCTCGGCGGTCTCGCGCGCGCCGGCGGAAACTACGCCGGCGCGCAGACCTGGCTCGAGGAGAGCCTGGCTATCTTTCGCCAGATCGGCGATCGCCCCCTCACTGCGCAAACGCTGCTGGCCTTGGCTAACGTCTTCCGGCTGCGCGGGGATCTGGCGCGGGCGAAGTCGTTGGTGGAAGAAAGCCGCGCCATCCTCCAGGAGCTCGGCAACCAGCGAGGCGTGGTTGACCCCCGTCGCCAGTCCGCTCGAATCGCCGAGACAGAAGGGGACCGGGAGCAAGCTAGAGCGGCCTTCCAGGAGATTCTCGACCACAGCCGGGCAATTGGTGATGCGCACCTGGCTGCGCTGACTCTCGGAGACCTGGGCCGGCTGGCCTGGCAGGAGCAGGACTACGCGCGTGCCCAGGCGCTGTGGAGGGAGAGCCTCGAAGGGCTCGCGCTGTGCGGGCACCCCTGGTGTCGCGGCTGGGCGCTCGCCCATTCCGGCATGCTGGCAGTACACCACGGCAGCTTCGAGCGCGGCGTGTGGCTGCTCGGCGCCGCCAGCGCCGCGTACGCGCCGTTGTTGGTGTCGTTTGATCCCGACGAGCGCGCGGACTGCCAGGGCATGCTCGCAACGGCACGAGCGGCGCTGGGCTTCGACCAGTTTGCCGCGGCCTGGGCCGAGGGGCAGGCGATGGGGATGGAGCAGGTCGTCGCCTGCGCGCTGGAGGAGTAGGCCAAGCGCGGCTTGCCGTGTCCCGCTTAGCATAGCGTAACGTCCTAGCCGAGGCAATGGCAAGCCTTCCACGAGACCTGCTAACCGTGCCTGATGCACCGTCAGGCGCTCCTGCCACTTTCGTGCGGCATCCGGATTGGGGATAGGGCTGACTAGCAACTGCGTGTAGGGGTGGCGAGGCTGATCGATCACTGCCGCGGTGTCGCCGGCGTACGCGCAGTCGCCGGGCCGCCACTACCGTTGCACCTGGTCAGTCAATACCAGGTCCTGGTAACCGATATCGTCAACTAAAGAGTCCCGCACCACCATACCTCGTCATGTCGATGTCGTGCTACGAGAGCTGAAATGTTGGATGGTACGCTAGATGTATGACTGATGCGGCTATGGGACCGGAAGGACGATTCGTTTGACGACGGTGGGGACAAAATATCAGGTTGTGATCGAGCGCCGGGCGCGCGAGGCCCTGGGCATCGCCCCGGGCTGGCAGGCAGTCCAGCGGGTGGTGGATGACCACCTGGAACTGCGCTTCCTGCCGCCGGAGCATGACGACTCGCTGGCGGGCAGTCTGAGCGCCTACGGCCGACCGTCAGCGTTACACCCGGCAGAGCAAGAAGAGCAGGCGTGGGCCGCGCAGGTCGACGAGCGCTGGGGTCCGAAGGTGGAATCGGCGGAAGGCCGATGAACGGCCTCGACACCAGCTTGATGGTGACTTACCTGAAGCCACAGGATGCGCGTCTCGGAGCCCTGGCGGCCGACGTGATCGACCGTGAGACCGAACTGGCCGTCGGTCTGGTCGCGTTGGTCGAGGCGGGCTACGTTCTCGCCCACCATTACTCCGTACCGCGCGCTGCTATCGTCGACGCTCTCGTCGCCTTCGTTATGAAACGCAACGTCCGCGTTCTGGGGACGGACAAGGCGCTTGTGGCGAGCGCTCTGCTCGGCTGTCGGAACTCCGGGCGGGTCAGCTTCGCCGATGCCCTGATCCAGGTCGAAGCGCAGAGCCACAGCCTGACCGGGATGTACACCTTCGACCGCCGCTTTCCCCGCGAGGGGGTGCCGGTACTGATCCTGCGTCCCGACGCCGCGCCGTCCTCGGATTGATGCTGACGCCGCTGTCAACGGTCCGCACGCTCGCATCAAGGCGACGGTGGCCGCACGGCCCAGATGGTAACGTCCCCGTCGGCCTGTCCGACTGCCAGCATCTGCCCGCTGGGGTTGAACACCACCGCGTTCACGGGCGCGGCTGCCAGGAGGGCGACGCGCTCGCGCGCCACGCCAACGTCCCACAGCTTCACGGTGCGGTCCGCTGAGCCTGAGGCCAGGAGGCGGCCGTCGCTCGAAAGGGCGATCGACTGCACGGCGTCCATGTGGCCGCCGAGGCTTCGGAACATTCTCCTGGCCGACAGATCCCACAGTGCCACCGATCCATCGGTCGAGCCCGCCGCCAGCAGATTCCCATCGGGACCGAACAGCGCGCTCGTCAGCGGGGCGGGGTGATCCAAAGTTTGGATGCGCTGGGCGCTGGACACCTCCCACACCTGCACTCTCCGGCCGGCTGCCGCCACCAGTAGGTGGCCGTCCGGCGAGAAGGCAACGCTGGCGACGGGGTCTCCGTAGCCGCGGAGGCTCCAAAGCTCCGTCCTGCTGGCCACGTCCCAGAGCCTTGCTGTCCCATCCTTGGAACCCGAGGCCAGGCGTGACCCGTCGCCGCTGAAGGCCACGCTCCGGACGGCCGAGCGGTGCCCGCGCAAGGATCCGATCTCGCGCCCAGCGGCGACGTCCCAGAACGTCAGCGTCGCGGATGCCGAGGCCAGGATGTGTCCATCCGGGGAGAAGGCGACGCCATGCACCCAGTCGAGTTGGTCTTTGAAGCTCCATACCTCACGCCCGCTCGAGACCTCCCACAGCCCCACCATCCCATGGTCCGATCCCGCGGCCAGGAGACGACCGTCAGGGGAGAAGCAGACACCACCGCCGGCGTGGCCCGCGCCAAGGGTGGCGAACCGTTCGAGCCGGGCGACGTTGTCAACAGCGATAGTCTCGATAATTGCGACGGGCCAGGAGCCAGCGGCAGGCTGGAGGTTCCGCTCTTGGGCAGGCGCCCTGCGCACTGGCGGCGGCGTGCTCAGTGGCGGCGCCTCCGTCCTGATGGCTCTTTGTCCAGCATCGGCTGGAGTGGCCGGCGCTCCGGCCGGGCCCCGCGAGCCACGGCCCAGGAGGGCGTCGAGCATTCTGGTAAACCATGCCCGACCGGCGCCAGACTCGCTCTTCGGAGCGCCGCTCTCCGGTGGCGCGGCGGGGACCGTGTCCGTCGGCGCTTTGCTGCCGCAGTAGGCACAGTAGCGCACTGTAGCCGGAATGACGCGGCCACACCGCGGATTAAGGCAGCGCATGCCGCCAAAGCCGCCCTTCCGGTCGGACGACCGCCTTCCTGACTGGGAGGCTGTTGGCCATACGGGATCTCGGTTCGGGCGACAAGGGCAGGGCGTATAGCAATACGCCCCTACGGGCGTCGGCGGCCCTCGGTAGGGGCGTATTGCTATACGCCCTGGTCGCCGCACCAACCCAATCCGGCCAATGTCCAGCAGCATGGACCCTGGAGGACGACCACCAGCATTGGCACGTACGTCGCGGTAACCAGCCGAGAACCGGTGCTGCCCCACCCATCACAGTTTGGCCCCGCACTCGGGACAGTACCGGGACTTTACCGGGATCGAGCGGCCACAGTGCGAGCAGAAGCGGTTGCCGCACAGTTGATGCGTGCAGCTCTGGCAGTAGATGGAGTCCGCCGAGTTGGCGCGCCCGCATTTGGCGCAATGGACGGTCGCCGGGGGCTGCAGCGCGGGCGTGCCGGTCGGGGCTGGAACGGCCGATCGTGCCATCGAAGTCGCCGGCGCTCTGTTGGCCGTCTTGGCGACCGGCCTTGGTACGTCCTGTGCCACCATCTCCAGATCGGGGAGCAGCGCGACGGGCCGGCGACAGAAGCCCTCCAATGCGCCGGTCAGCCGCCGGACCTCGGCGTCGGGGCTAGCGAGAAGTCGACCCCAAATGGGGGTTTGTCCGGGAGCGCCATAGTCCTCGGCGACGAAGATGAGATTCTCACCAGTGTGGAACGTCCACAGGCGAGGGTCCGCTTTGACGGCAAGCAAGGAGAGATAGATCACCAGGTCGGAGAAGGCATCGGCATTCTCCTCGTAGTAGCCGCGCTCCACGCGCTCGGGGTGCTGATAGTTCGGGTGGCCGGACTCGCCGGGAGGCCGTCCCCGCCAGGCAGGGATGAACATGCCGTCGTAGTCCACCAGGCGGAGCCGACCGGCCGCGTCGACCAGGACGTTGCCGTGCTGGAGATCGCCGTGGGCGATGTGCGCCCTCCGCAGCGACGCAACCAACTCGCGCCACTGAGCGGCCAAGCGACTCAACACCGGCCCTTGTTCCAGCGCGTCGTTGACGTACTGGTGCAACTGCTTGCCGGCGATCCATTCCATGCGCACCAGCGGGTAGGAGTGGCCGCGCACGCGAATCCCTTCCGGCAAGTAGGCGAAATCCACCAGGGCCGGCAGGCGGAAGCCGCGCAAGTAGCGGCTGAGCGCGTCGTAGCGCTGCTGCTGGTCGGTCACCGTGCGGATGAAGCAGCGGACCGCGAACGCCCGGGCCGGGCCTTCAACCCGATATACCACCGCGAAGTTGCCCGAGGCGCCCAGGGGCAGCCCCAGGCGGTTGGCGGCCACGCTGCCGGCCCGCAGCTCGGCGTCGCTGAAGCAGTGCCGCGGGTTCTGGATCGCCGTGCTATAGTCGCTGGGCGACGGCCAGGCGATCACTTGCGCCATCCCGCGTGCTCCTACTCATCACCGTCGCGCGCGCTTGCGGCCACGACGCGTGCCTGCGCCGGCCGCTGGGGGCGGCCCATCCGTAGCATTGGGTCCGTCTTGTCCTATGTATGCCTGGAGCAGGGTGACGTCGTCGTCCCGAATTTCCTGGCCGCTGCGCAGCTCTGCCAGGAGGTTGCCGAGCTCCTCCTCGCCCATGGCTGCAAAACGCCGCCAGGGTGGCGCGTTCTGCTCTTCCTGGCGCAGCAGCCAGGCCGACAGCGCGTCCGTCGCCAGCAGGAAGATATCCCCCGGCCGGCACTCCCCGTCGACGCTACAAAGGCCGCGGAGGCTGCGCCGGTTGTACTCCGGGCGAGTAGAGAGCAGCGCGGGCGTGGTATCAAACTCGGCGGAACGCTCGACCGGCAGGTGGGCGAGGAGCTCCTGGCCACGGACCTGGAAGAGGCAGGAGTCCCCTACTGCCATCGCTTGCCAGCGGACGGCTGGGACCGGTAGACCAGGGTCAACGGCCGGCGCCTCGACGATCAGGCCCAACAAGGTGGCGAAAGCGCCCCGTCTCGCCTTTTCCGCCCCGTACCAGGGGAGATCGGCCCAGTTGATGCCGGCCTTCCACTCCTCGATCGGGGCGGCGAGCCACTGCTGGAGCAAGTCAGGATCCTGAGGTGGGGGCTCTCGAATGAAGGCCTCCGCCAGGGTCTGCGCCCAGCGGCGGGACTCGAAGGCGTCGCTCGCACCGTCGGCGACGGCGAGCAGCCCCCGTTCCACGTCGTATTGGTAGGCGTCCTCATTTTCCCGATCCTGATTCCCTGACTTGGCGATCGAGAAGCTTCGGACCTGGAGCCTCACCGTCGGGCCGCGGGCGACACCTAGCGGAGCTCCCGCGCCCGCGTGCCGATGTCCAAAAAACGGATCACCTCGACAATGTCCGCGTTGAAGACGAAGCCGCGGGCCTGCGCGCCGACCGCGTATCCCTCTCCCTTGGCGGCTTCCAGGATGTGCGGCGGGAGGGGGCTCGACATCTCGAAGAGCTGGCGCGCGTATTCATCGGGCAGCACATCCGCGCTGTCCGGATAAAGGATGGGCGCGCCCGGCTGCGAGGAGAGATGCAGGTTGAACAGCAGCAGCTCGCCGTCGCCCGTGGCCAGGCTACGCAGCTCTTGTGCTGGCTGCCTGGGATCGCCGTCGGTCGCTTCCCCGTCGGTGATGTTGATGACGATTGGTGGGAAGGAAGCCGGGTGGGCCTGCAGCCAGGGCTCCAGCAAGGAGCGCGCCTGCTCCAGCGCCTGGCACATTGGCGTACCCGCCTTGGCGACCGGGTCGAACCAGATGGGGAACTTCACCGTCTCCTCCACCAGGCCGCCCGCGCCGTCGTCCACCTTGCGGCGGCGCTCCTCCACCCGCGCTGGGTTGTCGGCGACCTCGCGCACGGGGAGCAGCGCCCGGTCGACCAGACTGCCGCCGAGCGCCGGCCCGACGCGAGCGCCATAGCCAAGCACGCCAACGTCGTAGTAGTTGCGCACGCCCTCCGTCTGGTCCTTGGTGCAGCGGATGGAGAGCTCGTAGAGCAGGCGATTGACGGCGTCGGCCAGCCGGGCGGCTTTGCTCTGCCCCGGCTCCCCGCCGAAGGGATCCGTCATGGATCCCGACTGATCGATTAAGAACAAGATGCAGCTCGGGGCCTGCCGGCTGATCGGCGCGGAATACGGCATCCGGAACGGTCCTTTCTGTCGCCGTCGGCGCCACAACCTATGGCGCGCACGGTCCATGCCATGGTACCGCCGGGGCGGCGCCCGGTGGGTATCGGTTCGGCGCTTCTCGGTATACTCTCGGTGTTGGGTGCGCTACGGCGGGAGGAACGCCCATGGTTGCGGTCACGGTCGATCAGGAGTATTGCGTTACGTTTCCGAAGGACGAGCGTGGGGATATCGAGCCCGGCCACATGCTGCTGCTTGAGCGGGTCGTGGAGGATTGCGCGCTGACTTATCGCCTGGCCAAGCCGGATAGCCCCTTCGACGTCCTGGCCGCCCATGCGCTGAATGAGTACCGAGCAGGCAGGACGCGGACCTTGCGTGAGATGGCGGCCGAAGAGGGCATCGATCTGGACGTCGAATGAGCGGTTTACGGCCCGTGTCCAGCAACAGAGTACAACGAAGCATCTAAAGGCACTCGAGTTCCAGCCGACTGCTTGCGCCCGCTAACGGGTGTCTCGAACTACGACGTCCTCAGGATCACTTCGTCTCCCGGCGCTGTCGCTATCTCCAGTACGGGCGCCTCATCCTGACTGGGGTATCGGACGACGCCGCCGGGAGTGCGTACGCTGGAGCCGCGGCTGCCAAATGGGTTGGCCAGTCGCAGTGTGCCGCCCGCCTGGCTGCGGACGCGCACTTCGCTGGTTTCGCCATCCACGCGAGTCGCGTCGAGCAGGAAGGCGCCGTCGGCGAGCACACCGGTGAACGAGGCGTCGCGCCAGGCGCCGGGCGTAGCAGGGAACACGCGCAGCACCCCGCCGTTGGGGGCGTTGGTCTGCGTCAGCAGCTCCAGCACCGCGGCGGCCGCGGCCAGCGCAGCCTCGACTTGCATGATGTCGGGGCGGCCGGCCATCACCGTCAAGCCCCGGACGACGGCGTCGTGGGTGGTGTAGTAGCCGGGACCCATGAAGGTACGCCGGAACATCTCCAGCAGGAGCGCCGCCATATCGCCCTGGCCGGCCCGAGCGTTCAGGATAGCTGCCCAGGGTACGCACCAGCCGGTCCAGGCGCCCATGCCTTCCAAGGTCTGGCGCCGCATGGAGTTGGCTACCAGCGACCGGTCCTCGTCGTCGCCGAGGGGGTCCAATAGCGCGAAGGGATACAGCGCCGCCAGGTGGGAATGGTGGCGATGGCTCTCCGTCAAGGGCTGCCCATCCCAGAGCAGCAACTCACGCTCGCCGGGCGAGATGGCGCTCGCCGCCATCACAGTACCCCGCAGGTCATGCCCCACGCGACCGATGCTGCCCATTGGCAGCCGGCGCGCGACATCTCGCCAGCGAGCCTGGTCGTCGCCTTCCAGCCCCAACGTCACGGAGGCTTCCAGCAGCGCCCGGCACAGGAAGTGGATGCAGGCCAGTTGGAAGCTGGCGTTGCGACCCCAGGCCCTCGCGCCGCTGCCGCCGAATTCCGGGGAGACGCCCACCGGCAGGCACAGCGCTTCGGTCCCGTCGCCGGACGGAGCGAGCATCGCCTCATAGGTGCGCATCGCGCCGCGCAGCAACGGATAGACAGTGTCGCGCAAGTACCCGCGGTTCATGCTGTGCCGGTAGCGCTGCCACAATAGCTGCGCAGCCCACGCCGTGGAGCCGTGGTCCGTCTGGCCCGTCCAGAAGCCGCCCATGCAGGTACCACGGTCGTCCACGGCGTGGGGCAGGAGGAGACCGTCGTCGATGCCGACGTAGCGCCGCGCATTCTCGCGCAAGAGCGGCAGCCAGCCCTGGAGCATTGACTCCAGCGGATCGAGCGTTTCCAAATGATTGCCGGCGTACGCCGGCCAGTAGCACTCCTGCACGTTGATGTTGAAGTGGTAGTCGCCGCTCCAGGGCGGCAGCCGGTGCTCCTCGACCCACGGCCCTTGCAAGGACGCCGCCGGCCCGCCTGGTACCGACAGGCCACCGAGCTTGTACATCCCCAGGCGATAGAGCAGCGTTGCCGTGGCGTCGGGAACCGTGATCTGAGGCGCCTGTGCCCACCACCGTTGCCACCAGGCCACGACTTGCTCGGCGAGCGCCGTGTAACCGCGGCCGGCCGCGTGCGCCAGCGCAGCGCGCGCGGTCTCCATAGCCACCGTGTCGGTGGCGCCGTTGACGGCGACGACGAACACCTCGGCGACGTCCGCAACACCGGCCTGTTGCTCGATCCGCCAGGCGACGCACAGCGCCGGCTCGTCCGGACGCACCTGCACCCAGCCGCCCTGACGGTCGTCGCCAAAGCGCGAAGGCGCGGGGAAGCCGTGCGCCTCCAGGTGTGCCACAACCTCGGCGGCGTTGGGAGGCTGTGCCTGTGCGGCGACCTCGGCGACGCCGGCGCCCGTCAGTTGCATAGCCAGAAGCGGCGCGTGGCGTGTGACCACCGCCCGGCCGCGCCAAATCCCGCCGGAGGACGTGCCGGAGAGCTCAGCCTCGCCACGTTCCAGGCCAAGCGTCCCGGAGCGAACGTTTGCGCCGCCGGCCAGCACCAGATCGACCCGCCCCATGGGGAGTCGCGTCGGCCGGTCGGGTCGCGCCTCGCCGTCGCCCGATCGCCCCTCGAAGACGCGGCGCAGCATTGCCTCGTCGTCTGCCTGTAGCCAGCGCTGCAGGTTGGCGTAGGTGGCCTCCTCCGGCCAGGCCCAGCCGCCGCTGTGCAGCCAGTAGTCCGCTCGGTTGACGGTCAGACGCAGAACATTGGAGTCCTGGCTTGCCCACAGCAAGGCGCCGAACGTGCCGTTACTCAGCGGAACGCCCTCGTGGCACTGTCGGGCTGGGAACCGCCACTCCAACGGCGCGCCGCTACCCACGCCGATCACCGACTCCATTGCCATGGTCGGAGCTCCTCCCTCTGTTCGTAATCCACGCTGCGCGGGTGCTCGCGATTGGCCTTGGCCGCCGCGGCGAGCATCTGGGGCCGGAAGAGCCGGTACAACTCCACCGACATCCGGCCCCGGTAGCCAGCACGCTCTAGGGCTTCCAAGGCAATAATTCCCTCCGGCGCGCTGTTCCCGCCCGCTACAGCATAGTCACTTTCGGCAGCGCCTTCCCCGCCACCTGCTAAGCTAGCCGCGAAAGGAAGATCGCACTGTGAAAGTCGCCTACGCCTTCCGGCGCGCCATGTATTACCCCTACACGGGGCAGCCGTTCCTTTTCCCGCCCAAGGAAACTCGCGCGCCCTGGCTGCGCAAGATCCAATCCCTGGGTTTCGACGGCATCGAGGTGGGCCTGGACGCCGCCGGCCGGGAGCCGAGCGAGCAGACAGTACGGGAGCTGCGGCGCGAGCTGGAGGATGCCGGCGTGCCCTGCGTGGTGGTGCGCGGCGGCGGCGGGCTGACGCACCCTCGCACCGCCAGGACGAGCCGGCAGCGCATGGCGCAGACGGTCCGCTTTGCCGCCTGGGTGGGCTCCTCGGTTGCCAATATGGGCATCACGACGCCGCCGACGCAGCCGCACGCGCCGGGCGTCGGCAACACGGGTGATGTTGCGTCGCAGGGTGGTAGCCGGACCGCCTCCGAAGAGGACTTCGAGCGCACCGCGGCCGCCTTTCGTGAGGTTGGCGACCTCGCCGCCGACGTGGGCATCGACATTTCCATCGAAGTCCACCAGCACTCCATCGCCGACAATAGCTGGGCTGCCCTACATCTGCTGGACCTGATCGACCGCCCGAATGTTGGAGCCAACCCGGATCTGGGCAACATCTACTGGACCTACGACGTGCCGGAAGAGACCTCGGAGGCGGCCATCCTGGCCCTGGCCCCGCGCGCCAAATACTGGCACTGCAAGAACCTCATGCGCATCCACATCCCCCAGCTCAACCAGGCCATCTTCCAGCGCGTCCCGTTGCCCGACGGCGAGATCGACTACCGCTTCGCCATCACGGCCATGCACGCGGCAGGCTACGCCGGCTATCTGGCCATCGAAGGTCTGCAGCTCGGCGACCAGATTGCCGGCGACGGACGCAGCGCGGACTACGCTCGCGGCATCTTGCGGGAGCTGGAGGGCTAGACGGTGCGTCTACGTTGTGGAGACAGCTTTTCACTGTCATAGCGTGGCGTTGCCAAGCCGGCGGTCGATGCGTTGGGGAAATATACGTACAGGAGGTTGGCGTTCTCTTGTTTTGATGCGGAAGTGGCGGCCTCGCAACGGGTCTCCTCTGTCCAGGAACAGGAGGTCGCCTTATCAATGTCATCCTGAGCGCAGCGAAGGACCCCCGGCACGCCGAACCAGCCGCCTAAAGGGTCCGCGCAGCGCGGACGGGCATGCCGGGGGTCCTTCGCTGCGCTCAGGATGACAATGGAAACGCTTCTACGTGAGCGAGCCTCTTCATTGTCACTTGAGGCCACCCGGCCCATCGGTTGCTCAGGGTGACAGTGGAAAGCCATACGGCGTCGGACAGCGCCGCGAACTTAAAGGACGCACCACTGAGGGAGTAGCACATGCGAGGACGAGTTGCCGTATCTGCCGGCGCTGGCCGCCCGATGGAGATTCGCGAGTACGACGTACGGCTGCCGAAAGCGGGTGAAATCTTGGTGCGGCTCACCGCCGCCTGCATCTGTGGTTCCGACCTGCACATTTGGCGGGGGGAGATACCGGGACTGACCGGCCTGCCCGGAGTTCCTGGGCACGAAATGACCGGCGTGGTCGCGGCGCTGGGCGCTGAGCGTCCGCACGACAGTATGGGCCGTCCGCTTGCCGAAGGGGACCGTGTCGCCTTTGCCTACTTCATGCCCTGCGGCGAATGCTGGGCCTGTCTGTCCGGCACGACCGGCTGCCCGAACCGCTACCGGACCCGCCGGAATCTCACCGTCGACGACGATCCGCACTTCCACGGCGCCTACGGCGACTACTATTACCTCCAGCCAGGGCAATGGATCTTTAGGGTGCCGGAAAGCATCCCGGAGGCGCTCGTCGCACCGGTCAACTGCGCGCTGTCCCAGGTGGTCTACGGGCTGAATCGGATCGGCGTCTGGCTGGGCGATACCGTGGTGATCCAGGGCGCGGGCGGCCTGGGGCTCTACGCCACCGCCGTTGCTCGCGACATGGGCGCCGGCAAGATCATCGCGGTCGATGCCATCCGCTCACGGTTGGAGCTGGCAAGCCAATTCGGCGCCGACGCGACGATTGACGTCCGCGAGGTACGCTCACGACAGGATCGCGTCGATCTGGTCAGGCAATGGACCAACGGCGTCGGCGCCGACGTGTGCGTGGAGGTCGCCGGAGCGACGGCGGTAGTGCAAGAGGGTATCGAGTACCTCCGCGTGGGCGGGCGCTACCTGATGATGGGGAACATCGTGGCTGGGGCGAGCACGGAGATCGTCCCGCACGACCTGATCCGGTCACCCAAGCAGGTGCTCGGCGTGCTGTCCTACGACCGCTGGGTGATTCCCCGCGCGCTAGACTGGCTGGAGCGCCGTCACACCGCCTACCCGCTCGACACCCTGGTAGCCGGCGTCTTCCCACTGGAACGGATTGAGGAAGCTTTTCAGGCCGCCGACTGGGCGGCAGGGCAAGGGCAGGTCGCTCGCGCCCTCATCAAGCTGACCGGCTGAGGACAACCGGTCGCGGCTTCTCTCACGGCACGGCTGATACCGTCCACCATTCGCCATAACATCCTTGGTATTTAGCGGCCGCGGCACGTCGGTCACTGCTTGGTGAGCACCGCGTTGACGAGGCCGGCCATCTGATGCAGCCCGTCTTGGACGGGCATCTGCCCCTGGAAGATCTTTCCCTGGAGATCGCCCGCCGGCTTGGTGATTTCCGCCCAGGTGGCATTGACGGCGGTGGGCAGGGGCGTTGTCCACTTGATCATGTCGAAGGCTGCTTTGCGATTGGCCGGCCCGAGCTTGGGGTCGTAGTACAGCTCGGCCGAGTCGTTGCGCACGGGCGCCAGCACGTCGGCGCGAGCGAGCAGGTCCATCGACGGCTTCGAGACCATGTCGGCGAGAAAGCTCCAGGCCGGAGTCTGCTGCTTACCGGCTTTGTTCAACACCAAGCCCACGATGTTGGTCGTCCCGCCGGCCTGGTGCGTGTTTGGTGATTGCGGTATCGTCGTGATGTTGTACTTGAACGACTTCAGTTTCTGGTTGTAGGTCTTCATCAGCCAGCTTCCACCGGGCGTCATGGCCAGCTTTCCGGCAAGGAAGAGGTCACCGGCCTTGCGGGCTTCCGCGTCCGGCGATACCCGATCTTGCAGGCTGAGGTTGGTCAGATAGGTCCAGGCCGCTGCCGACTCCGACGCATCGATAACGCACTTGGTGGAATCCTTGTTCAGGTAATCTCCACCATTGGCCCGAACCCAGTTGAGCCAGCCGGTTTCGATGCCCTGCGTGCTATCGAAGCCCCAGGAGTCGGTCTTGTCACCCTGTCGCTTGGTCAATTTCAGGGCGTCGTCGCGGAGGGCCGTCCAGTCGTAGCTGCTCGCGCGTTGCGCGAGATCGGTCAGGCCCGCCGCGTTGAGCAGGTCCGCGTTGTAGTACAGCACGATGGTGGTGTACATGTAGGGAAGGCCGTAGTTCTTCCCCTCAAACTTGTAGAAGCCGACGGCGTCCTGCCAGAACTGCTTGAGATCGGCCTGCACGCCGGCATCGCGAGCGACCAGGGGGTCGAGATCGGTGAGCAGACTCTTCTTGGCCCACGCCCAATAGTTGACATTGTTCATGAAGAAGATGTCCGGGCCCACGTCGCCGGCGATAGTGGTCTGCACCTTGTTCCAATAGTCGGAGGGCGACAGCACGTCGATGGTCACGCCCGAGTGCTGGGCGCTGAACGTCGTCACCATCTGCTTGACCGAGTCCACAGGATCGGCCCACCACATCCAGACTGCCAGGTGGCCCGCCACGGATGGCGGTACGGTGGAGGCGGAGCTGGCGGCAACTGACGCCGTGGCGGCGCTTGTGGTCGCGGCTGCCGAGGACGCCGCCACAGTCGTGCTGGCAGCTAGGGTCGTGGACGCCGCCGAGGATGTAGCCGCCGTGCTCGACGGCTGAGTCGCGGTCGCCACCGAGGACGCTGCTGACGCCGTGGTCGCCGCTGACGACGTGGTCGCGGCGCTGCCGCCGCAAGCGGCAAGCAGCGTTGTTCCCGCGAAGCCAAACCCGATCGTGGCGCTGAGCCGCAAGACGGCACGGCGCGAGAGGCAGTAATGCATCGGTATCGTCCCTTTCTGAGGCGCTGGCTGCCCGATGGCAGCGACCTTCAGCAGATCCGGCCGCGCCGGCCGGCGAGGCCGTGCGCGATCGGCTGCTCCCCTACCCAGCGCTCATCGGCCGGCTCGGAGGCGAGCTGATAGCGAGAGTCACTGGAGAGCCGCACACGGTTCGTCTGGTTGTCGATGCTGGCGTGGAGCGTGAACATGCTGAACGTCAGAACGTCGCCCATGTGGTATTCCGTCGTGAGCCAGCGTCCGCCCAAGGTATCTCGCAGGCGCGCCGCGTTCTTGGACAGGTGGCCGCTCCAGCGCTTCTCATTAGAGGCCCAGGGCTCATTGTTGGCATGATTGGCGCAGTAGGTATCGACGTCCCGCCGGCCATAGGTATTCTTGATCTGCTCCAGGCGATGGGACTGCTCCAAGATCATCAGACCGCCGGTGGCATAAGAGATGTCGCCCAACGGCGTCCAGGCGGTGTAGAGGTTGGGCGTGCCCCGTCCCATAAATACGATGTCGTAGTGGGGCGCGGCGGCCCGCCCGGGTAGGATCGCGCGCAGCCAGGTGTAGGAATAGTGCAGGACGTCACCGCCTAAGAAGCGGCGGTACAGCTCCATCATCCTTCCAGCGTAGAGCAGCTGCTGGAGCGCCGCCACGCGCCGCGCCACGTCGTTGCGCACCCCGGCTTTCCCCGTCCGGCCGTCCTGGCGCAGCACCGCCTCCAACGGCGGGAAGTCCGGATCCAGCAGCCCTTCCTCGGCCAGGATGCCCGTGACGCCGCGCCGGGCCTCCAGCACCAGCTCCCGGTCCAGGTAGCCGGGCAAGTAGAGGTAGCCATCCTCGCCCATCCGTTCGCGCAGCGCGTCCGCGTCGTCAATCAGATCAATGGAGCTACGGAGCTCGCCGAAGCACTCGGCGCGCGTATCGAGCTCGTGGCCGAGGGCAGTCAGTCGCGGGAGTTCCAGCGTAGGCATCGTTTGCGCCTCCTGTCACCACAGTATAGAGCACCTTGCCGTCGATCACGTAGACGAGCGCGAACTGACCGAAGATGCGCATGGGCCCAACAGGCGCCGGGCGATCGTGCCGCACGAAGCCAGTCTTCCAAATCGTGCCGACTTGGGCGACCTCGACCCTTCGTGACTGGAGTCGCGACTCAGCTATGTCGCTCACGGCATTCGCTCGCTACCAGAGGCCGCTCGGCTCGTGGAGGGAGCGCCGCAATATGGGATCACACCGGCGTTGCACGACTCACCAGGCCGTCCAGCCGCCGTCCACCAGCAGGGTATGTCCGGTGACCATTGCCGCCGCTGGACTCGCCAGGTAGACCACCGCCCCGACGATGTCCTCCGGCTCGGCGATGCGACCCAATGGGATGCGCGACAGGATATCCTCGCGTACTGCCGGGTCGCTCAGGCTTCGCTCGCCCATGGGGGTTCGAACGAAGGTCGGGGCCACCGCGTTGACCAGCACGTTGTGCTGTGCCCATTCGATGGCCAGCACTCTAGTCAAGTTGACCACCCCGGCTTTGGCAGCGCAATAGGCGGCGCGATTGAAGTAGCCAATGACGCCGTTCTGCGAGGCGATGTTGATGATGCGCCCACTCTTGCGCCGCACCATGACCCGGCCCGCCGCCTGGGCGCAGAAGAAGACGCCGCGCAGATTGACGTCGACGACGCGGTCCCAGTCGTCCTCGCTGACCTCCAGCGCCGGACGGGCCACCTGCACGCCCGCGTTGTTCACCAGCACGTCCAGCCGGCCCATCTCCTTTTCCACCTGGTCGACCAGCCGGCCGATTGAGGGGACATCGGTGACGTCCAGCGGCAGCGCCACACTGCGCCGGCCGGTAGCGATGACGCGGTTGGTGACGTCCGTTGCGCGGTCGAGGCGGTCCGGCAGCTCGGTGGTCACGACGTGGGCGCCGGCCTCCGCGAGGGCAAGGGCGATCGCCTCACCGATGCCGCTGCCGGAGCCGGTGACGAGCGCCACCTGATCGGTGACTTGCATACTCGGGAATTGCATGGGCGAACGATGGCATAAGGGACAGCTACTGTCAACCTCTCCCCCAACCCCTCCCCTACGAAGGGAGGGGAGCCTGCAAGGCGAGGTCAGCAAGCTTTCTCGCAGCACCAATGGTGGCTGCCATCAAAGGCAACGAGCGCTCCCGGTGAAGCTCCCCTCCCTTCGTAGGGGAGGGGTTGGGGGAGAGGTTGACAGGGCCCGCTGGACGGCCGCCATCAGCTCTGGCAGACTACGCATGTCGAGCTGTCATCAGCAATAGAAGAAAGGAGGCGACGAATCCTTGGCCAGCGTGAGCATCCTCCACATCAACGGCGCGGCCGTCGAGGTCGACGCCGATGCTGAGCGAACGCTGCTTAGCGTGTTGCGGGACGACCTTGGCCTGACCGGGGCCAAGTATGGCTGCGGCGAAGGGCAATGCGGCGCCTGCATGGTGCTGGTCAATGGCCAGCCTATGCCCTCCTGCATCGTTCTGGTAGGCGACGCGGCGGACATGCCTATCCGCACTGTCGAAGGCTTTGCCGAGAATGGGGCGCTCCACCCCATCCAGCGGGCCTTTCTGGAGGCCGGCGCCTTGCAGTGCGGCTACTGCACGCCGGGCATGATCGTCGCCGCCGCCGGGCTGCTGGAGCGGCAGCCCGATCCGACGGACGAGGAGGTGATCCGCGCCATGCAGGGGAACATCTGCCGTTGCGGGACGTACGTGCGGATCAAGGAGGCCATCCGGCGTGCCGCTGTGGCGATGAGGAATGGCCAGTCGTTGGAGGGAACGAGATGAGCGGCGTAGGTTCGACTGCCGGTAGCGTCACCGCTGATCGGCGCGGCGTCCGACCCGACGACGCCGAGCTTGGCGCCTGGCTAGACCTGGCCGACGACGGTACCGTGACCGTCTATACCGGCAAGGTTGAGGTGGGCCAGCACATCCGCACCTCGCTGGCGCAAATCGTGGCAGATGAGCTTGGTCTTCCTCCGGACCGTGTGCATCTGGTGATGGGCGATACCGATCGTGTGCCGTTCGACAGCGGCACATTCGGCAGCCGTACCACGCCCACCATGGGCGCACAGTTACGTAAGGTCGCCGCGGCGACACGGGAGCTTCTGCTCGATCTGGCGGCGGAACGCTGGGGCGTGGGGAGGGACGAACTCTCGCTCAGCACGGGGAAGATCTGCCATGCGGCGTCCGGTCGTTCCGTTCCTATTGCGGAGCTGGCCGGCAGCGGCGCGCTCCGGCGTCATGTCCCTGTGGAAATGCCTACGATTCGGACGCCTCCGCAGGCATCCGCCAACCTGTCCGGCGCTGGCAGTGAAGCGTGGGCGGCGGTCACCGGCCAACATCAGTTCACGCCGGACGTCAGCCGGCCCGGCATGCTGCGCGGCACGGTGCTCCGGCCTTCTCGCCCCAATTCCTCCTTGGTGACTGTGGACGTCGGTGGGGCCGGAGCCATTTCCGGAGCTACCGTCGTCCGTGACGGCGCCTTTGTTGGCGTGGTGGCGCCGAACGAGCACATCGCCTCGAAGGCGATCCAGGCGATCCGCGCCGAGTGGACGACGCCCGAGTCACCGGAGCAATCCGAGTTATTCGACTATCTGAGGACGCATCCCGCCGAATCCACCGGCAACGCCTGGTCGTCGACGACGCGGCACGACCAGGGCGACCTGGCAACGGGGCGGTCCGTCGCGGAGTACCGCTTCGAGCAGACCTACACGGTGGCGTACATCGCCCACGCGCCACTGGAGCCACGGGCCGCGGTGGCGGAGTGGGAGGACGGCAAGCTGACGGTATGGACAGGCACGCAGCGACCGTTCGGCGTGCGCAGCCAGCTTGCCGAGGCCTTCGCCATCCCAGAGGAGCAGGTGCGTGTCATCGTGCCCGATACGGGTTCCGGCTACGGCGGCAAGCATCAGGGCGACGCGGCGCTGGAGGCGGCGCGGCTCGCCAAATCCGCCGGCAAGCCGGTCAAGCTGGTCTGGACTCGGGAAGAGGAATTTACGTTTGCCTACTTCCGCCCTGCCGGCGCCATCGACATCGCCAGCGCCGTGCGGAGCGACGGCGCCATCGCCGCCTGGGAGTTCCACAACTTCAACTCGGGCGCGGCCGGCATACGCACCCCCTACGACGTGCCGAACCAGCGCATCGAATACCACCCGGCGAAACCGCCCTTCCGCCAGGGATCCTATCGCGCCCTCTCCGCCACCGCCAATCACTTTGCCCGCGAAGTACACATGGATGAGCTGTCGCACGCCATCGGCCAGGATCCGCTGGCCTTTCGCCTGCGCAACCTGCGCGATCCGCGCATGCGCGCCGTGCTGGAGGCCGCGGCCGAGCGCTTTGACTGGGGCCGAACCGATCCCCTGCCACATCACGGAGCGGGCCTGGCCGTTGGCACGGAAAAGGGCAGCTACGTCGCGACCTGCGCGGAGGTCGCCGTGAATCCGACGAGCGGGCGCGTCACGGTCGTGCGAGTTACCGAGGCGTTCGAGTGCGGGGCCATCGTCAGTCCCGACAACCTGCGCAACCAGATCGAAGGCGCCATCGTTCAGGGGCTCGGCGGCGCGCTCTACGAGAGGATCGACTTCGCGGACGGCAAGATCCTGAATCCGCGCTTTTCGCGCTACCGCGTGCCTCGGTTCGCCGATGTGCCGCGTATCGAGACCGTCCTCATCGATCGCCGAGACCTGCCCTCCGCCGGCGCCGGCGAAACGCCGATCATCGGTATCGCGCCGGCTGTGTCCAATGCTATTTTCGCCGCCACCGGGCGCCGCCTGCGCTCGCTGCCGATGCTGCCCGACGGGGTGCTGCCGACCGGTCGGTAAAGGGTAGGTAGCCAGCGATGTACATCTCCGAGCTGGTATGGGATGCTTGGAACGAGGAGCACATCGCGAACCAGGGGGTTGAGGCAGAGGAAGTGGAGCAGGTGATTCTGAACGAGTACTTTGCCACCCGCGCTCGTTCGGGCAAGTATCGCCTTATCGGTCGCACAGATACTGGCCGGTATTTGGCAGTTATACTAGGTTCTCGTGGCGGCGGTATCTTCTATGTCGTTACGGCTCGGGATGCCACACACGGCGAGCGCCGACTGTACGGTCGGCGATGAGGCAACTAGGGATGAACAACATTCGCAGGGCAACGGAGAGCGCAATTCCAGAATTCAAGTCGATCCAGGAAGAAGCGGTGTTCTGGGATACCCATGATACGAGCGAATTTGAGGATGAGTTTGAGCCGGTCGACCTACAGGTATCGCCCGAGCTGCGGAGTCGCCTGGAGCGGAGATCTCGGGACAAGCAATCGCGCCGGGTCGTCCACCATAACTGACACGGCGGAGCGTCAACTGTGCAACTGTTGGCGTGCCCTGGGACGGCCTAGGGTTGCGGTTCCCCAGGCAGGTTCTTCCCTAATTCTTGCACCCGTCTGAGGACGGAAGACTGCACGCCGGCCCGCCTGAGCGCGGCAGTCACTTGCTCGGCGGCTTCGGCGACGGCGGCGGCCTCCTGGGAGCGATAGCCCGCCCTGGTCGTTCGCTGGCCCCACTGAACCGCCGTGCGCAGCGCCTCGAGCTCGAACGGCTTGCCGAGGTAGCCGACCGCGCCAATCTCCTGGGCGGTCTTGCGCTCCCGCCCGCTGGCCGACATGATCAGGATAGGCAGCCCGGCGCCATAGAGGTCACGCAACCGCGTAGCGACCTGCTGACCATCAAGATCGGGCAGCAACAGGTCGAGCACGACCACGGCAGGACGCCGCTCTCTTGCCCGCGCCAGGGCATCGCGCCCGTTCGTCGCCGTCTCTACCAGGAAGCCTTCGCGCTCCAGGAACCACCGAATCATCTTCAGGATGTCTTCATCATCGTCGACCACCAGGACCGGGGCCCCGTGGCCCCTGGCGGAGAACGGCGGTGCGGCGAGGTCCCCCTCAGTCGGGCTAGCCCCTTTTTCCGACTCGGCCGGAGGACCGCCCGATCCGAAGCCCGGATCGGCCGACCCTTGGGCGCTGAATTGTGGAGCGTACTGCGGGTGGGGCTCCATAGTGAACTGTGGAATGGCGAAACCTTCTCTCCCAACCGCGCTATGCTACCGCACAGCGGCGAGCGGCGACAAGCAACGGTGCGCGCCCGACAGTGGGAGTAGTCCGAAACGTCCGCCGCTATTGTGGAGAAGAGCGCATGTTTATCGTCAATCCCGCACCGGCGGTCGCCGAGCTGACCCGGTTGTATGGCGGCGAGCGCTTCGATGATGGCCGGCCGCACCTCCCGGACGACCTCATCGAGCGCATGGCGAAGGTGACCACCGAGGAGGCCTGGGGCGTGCTGCGCCGGCACGGCTACCATCACCAATTCGAGGGCAACTGGCTCAACACGCATCCCGAGCGCATCCTGGTTGGTCGGGCCGTAACGGCAGTCTTCGTGCCGAAGCGACCTGACCTGCACGATCTGGTCGAGGAGAGCGGCAAGTCGGAGGGACGCATCGGCGGACAGAATTCCTGGGTCATCGACACGCTGCTGCCCAACGACGTGATGGTGGTCGACCTGTTCGGCAAGATCAAGGACGGCACCTTCGTCGGGGATAACCTGGCGACATCGCTGCGCTCGCGGACACGGGCCGGAGCGGTGATCCACGGCGGGATCCGCGACTTCCAAGGCGTCTCGAAGCTGTCGGACCTCGCCATCTTCACACGTGGGCTGCACCCATCAGCCATTGCCGACGTGACACTGGCCGGCGTCAACGTGCCGGTGCGCATTGGCGACGTGACGGTACTCCCCGGCGACGTGGTGTTGGGGACGCCGACGGGCGTCATCTTCATCCCCGCGCATCTGGCCCAAGACGTGGTGCAGCGCTCCGAAGACGTGCGCGTGCGCGATCAGTTCGGTCACCAACGGCTGCGCGAAGGCCGGTACACGCCGGGGGAGATCGACCGCGCCTGGAGTGCCGAAATCGAGGCCGACTTCCAGCAATGGCTTCGCGAGAGGATAGCGTAACGCCGGCACGATCACGGCCGCGCAGCGGAGCGCGTCGGCGCGTACAATCGGCCAGCAACACCGGCGGTGTGGCAGCCGGCATTTGGACGCCGGGAAGAAAGGCAACCCATGTACCTCGGAGAACAACTGGCGGACCTCTCAGACCGAAAGCTGACCTGGGCAGCCCAGTTGGGCGTGGAGCACCTGGCGGTACAGACGATCAAAGACATCGAGAACGAAGACGGTACCTGGCGCGTGCAGTCGATCAAAGATGTGCAGCGGCGGCTGGCCGGCTTCGGTATGACGATGGACGTGCTCACGCTCGATCTGCAGTCGGCCTATATGACGCGGCAGCGTTTCCCGGGCATCATGCGCGGTCTGCCCAGTCGCGACGCGGAGATCGAGGTCATCAAGCAGAACGTGCGGGCGGCGGGCGAAGCCGGCGTGCCGTGTCTGAAGTACAACCTCAACTTCCTGGGGGTACCTCGGACCGGGCGGGCGCCCGGCCGCGGCGGGGCTCGCTACAGCCACTTCAACATCGCCGAATGGGCGGACCATTCCCTCACCGAGGCCGGGCCTGTCTCTGAGGAGCGCGCCTGGGAGGCCATCACCCACTTCCTGGAGCGCGTCGTTCCGGTCGCCGGACAGGCGGGGGTACGCCTGGCCTGCCATCCTCACGACCCCGCCGTGCCGCGCGACACGGGGTTGCGCGGTGTCCACTGCGTGCTGGGCAGCGTGGATGGCCTGAAGAAATTCGTCGACATCGCCCCCAGCAAGTACCACGGCCTCAACTTCTGCCAGGGCACCGTCGCCGAGATGTGCGAGCATCCGGCCACCGAGGTGATGGACGCCATTCGCTACTTTGGCGAGCGCGACAAGATCTTCATGGTGCACTTCCGCAACATCAAGGGCGGTTTCCTCAACTTCGACGAGGTGTACCCCGACAACGGCGACGTCGACTTCTTCCAAGCCATGCGCCTCTACAAGCAGCTCGGCTATCAGGGGATGTTCCTGCCCGATCACGTGCCGCAATCCGACGCCGATCCCGATGGCGAGCGGCAGCACTCCTTCTGCCTCGGCTACACCAAGGCCCTCATCCAGGCGGTGAACGCGCTGCCGAGCTAGGCAGCGTCGCCTGACAGATCGAGCCTGGCGGCAGGCGGGCCCTCACCCCCGGCCCCTCTCCCGCCGAGCGGGCGAGGGGCCGGGGGGTGAGGGCCCGCGTCGCTCCTATCTCACCGCCACCCGCTCCCGAACCAGCACCTCGCGCAATGCCGACAACACCTGCTCATCCTCGCCCGGCTCCAGCGTCTGCGGATTGAGGGCGATGGCATCCTCTCCGGCGGTGCTCACCGCGATTCGCGGATTGCGGCTCCAGAGCGCATCGACGACCTGGTCCCGCGTGAGCGGGCAGGGCGGCTGCACGTGGACGACCGCGCGGCCATGGGGCTGGCCGGCCTCACTGGGAAAGGTGCGCTCCGCTGCCACGCCGGGAATCCCGGCCAGCCCGCGCAGCCAGCGTTGGACGGAGGCTTCGTATCCAGCCAGGACAGCCGGCTCGTCCTGCGCCAGCGACCACTCCACCGCGGCGAGGAGCCCCATCAACTCTTCCTTGCCCACCTTCATCGGACGGCCGATGCTGCTGTTAGGGTTGCCGTTGGCTCGACAGGCGTCGATGAGATCCGGGCGGCCCAGCACCAGGCCGCTTGATTGGGGACCGCGCAACCCCTTGCCGCCGCTGAAGATGGCGATGTCGGCGCCTTGCTCGCGAGTGAAGTGCCACAGGTTGCTGATCGGTGGAATCTGCGCGGCGGCGTCGACCAGCACGGGAACTTGGCGCGCGTGCGCCAGGGCGACCACCCGCGGCAAGGGCAGCCCGGCCGCGGCATAGCGGGCACTGGCGAAGAAGAGGACGCACGCTGTTCGCTCGGAAAAGGCGCCTTCCAACTCCGCGACGGTCGGACCGATCTCCCGTAGCCGCGCCCCGGTCTGGCGCGCGGCGTAGTCATAGCCGTTGCGCTGGCCTCGAAAGACGATGACCTCGCGTGGCATGTCGTCGAGGTAGGGGAAGGCGCCGATGCGCTTGGGATCGGCGCCGGCGATGCAGGCCGCGACCGACAAGCATACGCCGGCAGCGGCTCCGGACGGTACGTAACAGGCCTCATTGCGGGTGAGCTGAGCGAGGCGTTCGCCCACGCGCCGTTGTAGCTCCAGCAGGTCCACAAAGGCGCCGGAGGCGCCGACCATCGCCTGCACCACCGAGGGCGGCATGCGCGAGCCGCCCAGTTTGGTGAGCGTCGCCGCCGCGTTGACGACCGGCCGGACTTCCAGATCTGCGTAGGTGGTCATAGCATCATCTCCTCGTTACGCTCTTGAATACCAAGCTGCCTGGCCATCCAGGCGTCGAGCTGCTCATGATCGCGGGCTCCTTGATGGGTGAGGGCGTAGCCGTCGACCGGTCCCGCCAGCGCCCGGGCGAGCGGCTCCAGCCAGATGCCGCCATCGGACGCGGCGGTGGTGTAACCGGGCAGCATGGTCCGTGCCGTCACTGCCGGAGCGTGCCAAAGCGGGTCGAAGAAGCCAACGGTTTGGGCAACGGCCGACTGCCGTTCCGGGAAGGTGCGCAGGTAGTCGTTGACCTCTTCCGTGGGGTAGCTGTCGGTGCGCTCGCGCGCCTCCATCAGTCGGTAGAACTGGAAGCCGGAGGTCTGCACGGCCGCATAATGGGAGCGTCGTGCCGAGGTGATCACCGCCAGGTCGCCGCCGACAATACCAACTCGCGTCGCGTCCATTTCCGGCCGAGCGAACAAAAACTCGGCGCCGCGCAGACAGTCGGCGGCGATGCCTCGATAGACGTAGCTCCGAGGGTCGTCAATCCCCTCGGTGAGCAACCCGGGGTAAGCGGCGGCGAACGGCCGGTCGGCCAGGCGCTGGCCGCGGTGCATGAGCGTCAACACGACGTAGCGCCGCCGGTCGGCGTAAGGGGGAACGTGGTTGACGCTACCGTAGCCTGGCATGCGCAGCAGCCCGGCGAAGGGTCCAGGCCCGACCGGCACGCTGTAATAGCCGAAGATGCGATATGGCCCGACGCTGGTCAGCCTCACAGCATAGACGGTGCAGAACTCGGTACAGCGGAGCGGCAACCGCTCCAGCTCCGGGGCAGGTTCGTACCTTGCCAGCTCCTCGTCCACGCCCGCCCAGTAGTCGGCGAAATCGGGCGGGCAGTCTGCCTGCAGGGTCATTGCACCCTCCAGTTTGGCGAGGTTGGCTGGTGCGGGGATGGCCCCCCACCAGCCCATCCTGCCAATACGGCCATCCATCGTTCGGTCAACGCGATCGCTCGTCGCCGTGGCATCGCGCCCAAGCCGCTCATCTGACCGCCGCTGCCGGGTGCAAGTGCTCAGCCAGGAACGCTCGCACCTTGGCCGTTTCCCAGTAGGAGCCGGCATCGTGGGCACAGCCGGGGTGCGCGTGCAGCACCTTCGGGCAGCGCATGGCGTGGTACACGGCATATCCGGTTTCCGGCGGGCAGACGTCGTCCTCCAGGCCGATGTACACCAGCATCGGGCAGCGAATGAGCGGCGCGAAGTTGACGCCGTCGTAGTAGTTGAGCGTGGCGCGCACAGCGGCCTTCCGCTCCGGGTACAGGCGCAGGTAATCGTTGATCTCTTCATACGGGTAGGAGTGCGTCAAAGCGGCAGCGTCCATCATGCCGCAGAGATACGGCGCCCCTGCCGCACCGCAGGTCACGGCGTCGCGTCGCAGGGCGGCGGTGATGATGGTGAGCGCGCCGCCCTGGCTGCTGCCGTGGACGCCGATCCTCGTACCATCTACCTCCGGGCGCGTGCGAACGAAATCGACGGCGCGGCAGGCGTCGACGTAGAAACCGCGGTAGCCATAGGTGTGCCGGTCCATCGCGTTGTGGACGAGGAGACCGGGATAGCCGGGATTGAAACGATCATTGGAGCGAAGCTTGCCGCGCGGAGCGACGCCCACCGCGGCGTAGCCCATTTTCGCCCATGCCTTGGGCAAGGTCGGCTCCGAGATGTACCCGGGGACGATCAGCAAGGCGGCGTAGGGTGGCGACAGATACGCCGCAGTCGGCCGGCAGTACCAGCCGGCAATGCGCAGTCCGTCCAGGCTGTCGTAGTGGATCTCGTACACGTCGACTTCCGCCGTCGACCGGTGCGGCGCGCGCTCGACGGCGGGGTTGAGTGGGATCGCCGTTGCCTCCGCGAAAATGGTCTCCCAGAAACGGTCGAAATCGGAGGGACGGACGACGCTAGTACCGTACGCTTCCGGGGAGACGCCTCGCTGCAGCACATTCACTCCTTGGCTGGCCCTTGCCGGCGCAGTGTAGACAACCGCCGGCAAGGGCACAAGCAGCAAGCAGCCTAGGGCTGGATCGGTACCTGCAATCCCCCATAGGGGTTGCACTGCCCGTACTGGACGTAGGAGTCATTGAGCAGCTTGTTCATGGAGCGCAAGGTCGTCTCCATCGATGCCTTGCCCAGGAACACCTGACTGATCTCCTTGGAGTACTCACTGTAGGCGTCCAGCGAGCGGTAGTGACGGAAGTGGATGCCATACGGGTGCTTGTAGGTGTCTGGGAAGACGGACACGTGCGCCGGTGGCGGCGTGGTCGCGTACATCGACTTGAGCGCGTTGTAGCTCGGCACCTCGACTTTGGTTTGGGCGAAGTAGGTCTGCACAGTAGGGCTGGCCAGCCACTTGATGAAATTATAGGAGAGGTCGACTTGCTTGCCGGACGCCGCGGCCTCGTTGGGATTGCCGGAAACGATGGGGGTGCCGAGCTTGTTCTTGGACTGGCTAGGGAACGGCGCCACGTCCCACTCGTACTTGCCGGCCATCTGGGCAAGGTTCTGCTTGACGTTGGCGGAGGCGCGTATGTAGACAGCCGTCTTCCCTTCGCGGAAGGGATCCTTCACTCCCGCCTTGGTGAGGTCGGCATTCTCCGCGTCCGTCAGCACGCACCGCTTCGTGTTCACTAGGTCCAGCACGTAGTTGTGGGCAGCGATGGACTCCGGCGTATCGAGGGTGTACTGCATCTTGTTGAAATCGGCCCACGTCCCGCCAAAGGTCCATACGAACATACCGTTCGATTCGCTCATTCCGGTGTACCCCATCTGCAGCCCCCACTGCGTGGCTTTGCCGTCGGCGCCGCGCTTGGTCGTCTGCATCGCAATGTTGACCATGTCGTCCAGCGTCCACTGGCCGTTCAGATCGTCCCAGGGGTCCTTTGCTCCTGCCTCTTTGAGGAGCGTCTTGTTGTAGTAGACCTGGCGCGGGTCGTTGTCGAACGGCATGCAGAGGTTTTTGCCGCACCAGAACTCCAGGCCCATGAGGCCGTAGTCCTTGGCAAGGTCGATCTTGTCGGCCTTGAGCCGGCCGGTCAAGTCGAGAAAGACGCCCTGGTCCCACAGCTTGACGTGGCCGAAGTTGTTGGCGTTCATGGTGTCGGGAGGCGAGCCCCCGGCGAATTCCACCGGTAGCTTGTCGACGAAGCCGTTGTAGTCCAAGACCTGGATGTTCAGCTTGACGTTGTTCTGCTGCTCGAACTGTGGGAACAGTGGCTTCAGGTTGTCCATCATCTCCTGCCACCAGGTCTGGTAGAGCAGCGTGGGCGTGCCCTTCACCACCGGCGCGGTAGTCGGCGCTGTCGTGGGCGAGGCTGCAGCAGACGAGGAAGCGGATGCCGAGGTGGCCGCCGCGGCCGACGTGGCGGGGGCGGCCGACGACGTGGCAGAGGACACCGCGGATGATACCGCGGAGGACACGGCCGACGCTGCCGCGGTATTGGTCGCGGCGGCAGACACAGCGGAGGAGGCTGCCGACGCCGCGGAGTTCACGGCGCCGGCGCCGGCGCCGCCGCAGGCGGCAAGGAGGGGCAGGCCCACCACCGCGCTCGCGGCGATGGCCGAAAGACGGAGGAATCGGCGTCGGGAAGCGGTACCAGACTGCATGCTGCGGGTATCCTTTCTGGACGATAGCGCGAAACGTTGGTCGCCGTTCGACAGGAAGACGTCGCTGAGATTGCCGGGAGTATAGTCAAGACGCCTGATCGTTGCAAATGAACAAATGGTTCCCACATTCCAATCACCCGCCAACCGTAAACTGCCCAACCCGTACGCCCTCAGCCGGCAACGGCTTTCCCGAGGCGTCCACGCCGGCGGCCGGCTTGCCCGTCGTGTGGTCGGCCCAGCCGAGCCAGACGGCATAGGTGCTGGCGGGCAGACCGTCCGGTAGGGGCACGACCGGAAAATCGCGTACCCGGTCGCCGGCCTTCCACAGTTGCGGCATGGCGACGTTCGCCATCGGATAGTCCCGGTCCACCGCCACAATCGTTCCATCGGAGCCGGTGATGCGCAATACGGGGGTGAGCTCGCCGCTTGGCGGCGCGGCGACATCCCAGGTGAAATCACCGAGCACTTGATTGTCCAAATGGTCGACGTGAGCCGCTACGAGATACACGCCCTTGCCAAAGCGCGGACCAGCAGGTGGTTTGGCCCCGCCGGGCTGTAGCGACCCGACTTCGCGGGTTCGCGGACCGCTGGGCAGCAGGTCCACCGTATAGACGGCGGCGACGGTGCGGACCAGCCGGCCGAAGTCGAAGAGGCTCGCCGGGGCGCCGTGGGCGTTGAAGTCGTACCTCCAGCCATTGACGTTGGGGAAATACGTCCGCGACTCCACGTTCGGCTGGATGCCGCGCTCGACATACACCGAGCGCCCCAGACCAATGTAGGCCGGCAACATGGTGATCCCGACGTGGCCGACGGGATATTCGGGTCGTTTCACGGTGAACCAGGACGGCACGTTGAGGAATAGCAGCGGGCGACCGCCGAGGGACGCCGCGGCGTCAGCCACGCCGGTCACCACTTTGGTCCCAGCTGCCATCATGTCGCGGCGGACGCCGATAAAGGCTACGCTCTGGCCGATCACTGCCAGCAGGAGGGCACAGCTCCCTGCGCGCCAAACCCAGGTGACCGGGCGCCATGGCCAGCGCAGCGACGGCAACAGGCCCCACAGCGCGGCAATGCCGACGGCAGCGGGATAGAGCAGCCGCGGCGCATCTACAACGTAGCTCCAGGACAGGAGTAGCCAGGAAGGCGCCAGGAGGATGAGCGACGTTGCCAGCGCCAGGAGCGGAATCCAGGGTCGGTGCGCGGCGACATAGACGAGAAGCAGCAACAGCAAGGTAGCGGCTATGGCGGGCCACAGCGCGGCAACCGGATCGAATCGCCAGCTCCGACCGACGGCGTTCAATTGCGCGGCGACCGGGTAGATGACGCCCTCCAAAAAGAACTGCCCGTTTGGCAGCAGTGACGCCGGGGTCCATGCATCTTGCCGGGGGAACTTCGGCACCGTCAGCCAGGTCAGCACGTACAGCATGGTTATCGCCAGGTAGAGGAGCGGCCACCAGGACGGCTTGCGCGGGCGGGCGCGCTGCCAAATGACGAGCTCCAGGCCAATCAGCAAGGGCAGCAAGGAGACGCCGCTCTCATGCGACCAGAGGCCGACCAGCCCGGCGGCCAGTGATCCTGCCAGACGCCTCCAATCGCCGGTCGCTCGCGCGTCGTAGTAGAGCAGCAGCGCCAGCAGGATCGACGCGGTGACCAGCGGGTGGAAGAGGGTGACTGCTACGAAGACGGCCTGGTAACTGAACGGGAAGGTGATGAACAGCGCTGCCGCCAGTAGGCCCCAGTGCCCACCGGTGAGGCGCCGGAGTAGCAGATAGAGGAGCCAGGCGCTGAGCGCGTGGGCAAGCAGGGTCAAGCCGTGCAACGTTGCCTGGCTATAGTAGCCCTGCCAGACGCGCAGCCCCTTCCAGATGAGAAACGGAATCGGACGGTAGTAGCTGTAGCCCTCCGACGAGCTCACCATCGACCAGACCGAGCGACCCCCGGCGCGCGGCAGGTCGATCGGATCGTCGAAGGTGAAGGCGAACGTGAGCGCCTGGCCGTAGACCGCCGCGACCAGACCAAGGCAGAGCAGGAGGGCGACCCAGGCGCCGTGGCGATCCAATTGCCGGCGCGCTTTGGTCACGACGTCCGCGATATCTCCCGTCCCGCGTACGGCCCTCGAGAATGAAAGCGACCGCAGTCGCCCCGGTCGGTTAGCCGCCGATCGCAATCGCGGCCCCGGCATTGCCACCACGTCGGTTAGTGCCTGCTTTCACCGCGGTCACGCGCTGTGCGCATAGGCTGACACGGCGTCGTACACGGCGCGCAGGGTGAAGTCGGGTTGGACGAAGGCAAAGTAATCCTGCGCGGTACCGGTTCTCGCCGGCAGGCGAAAGTCCCACATGCACAGCGCCAGCAACCAAGGCCAATCGGCGGCGAGGCGATAGGCCTCCACCGTGTTGCGCGCGCGTGCCGCGGGCGGCACAGCGTGGGTCCAACGCGGCGCATCGTTCCAGCCGGCCTCGGTGATGAGCGCCGGCTTGGCCGCGTCACCGTACTTCAACATGATCTGGCGTTGCAGCAGGACGCGCTGGAAGTTCAAGCGGCTGTCGTCGGCGGGCGCGTTAGCGGCCTGGACATCGCCGTACCCGTGCATCCCGAGTACGTCGAAGTAGGGAGCGGCGCCCGCGGCATAGAACCTGTCCAGGTACGTCAGATCGTTGAGGGCGACAACACCGGTGTCGAGATTGGGGGCCAATCCGGCCGAAACGACCTGGACATCGGGGTTGGCCGCCTTGACCATGGGGTATACCGTGCGCAGCATCGCCGCGTAGCCGCTCGGGTCGGGAGGCCGGTAGCCCCACTCGAAGCTGAGGTTCGGCTCGTTCCACACCACCAGGTAGCGCACTTTGTCGCGATAACGCCGGACGAAGCGGGCCAGAAACTGTCCGAACACCGGGTACTCGCTACTGTCCAGGTAGCGCTCCGTGCTATTGGCCGGCCTGGCCCAGTAGGGGACCATGTCGACACGCGCCGCCAGCGTGAGACCTCGCTCGGCAATCGCATTGACTACCATATCCGCGTGGTTCCAGCCGTAGACGCCCGGCGCCGCCTCCAAAGCTACCCATGGAAAGTACTCGACCGTCCAGGCCGCGCCCATCTTGACCACCAGGTCCAGCGTTCGGGCAACCTTGGACGCCTCGACTTCACCGGTCAGGCGGGTGTGCACACCCACTTTTGGATGGCGCGCCACGCTGGTGAGGAGTGGTTTGGCCGGCGTTGACAAGCAGCCGGAAACGAGCGGCACGACCAGAGGCAGACTCAGGAATGCTCGCCGACGCACGCTATGAGTGTAGCCTACGTTTCAATACCCTCAAACGGGCCGTAAACCCTGAAGCCGCAACCCTCCGAGCGCCGACGCCGGCATTATTCCACCTGCCGCCCTTCCTCAGCCCCCCTCACGGGCATTGTAGCGTATTGGCTGCTTGGCTCGCATGGGGTACCGCTGTCGCCGCGCGTACCTCGGCTGGGTATCCTGGGGTGTGGCGACCGGAACCGGTCGCCGCGTCATGCGTTAAGGACGAGGTGATGAGCACGAATAGCCGGAAAGGACATCCGTGATCCGTACGTCCCGCCGTCAGGTCTTGGGCGCGTTGGGGGCCGCTGCAGTCGGCGTGCTGGCCGGATGCAGCCGACCGCTGTCCGCCCCGCCAACGGCTGCCCCGGTTGGCGTGTCCCCCTCCGCGCTCTCCAACGTCTTTCCCTTCGGAGCAAACACGTTTCTCAGTGGCGAAGTCGAGATTCCCAAGCGTGAGCGCAGCGTACAAATGCTCAAGGACGCGCACATCGGCTGGATGAAAGAACAGTTCCTCTGGGATCAGATCGAGCATCAGCGAGGCGTCCTCACCTGGGACAAGTACGACGAGATCGTCTCGCTGGCCAACAAATACGGGGTCAAAGTCATCGCCCGGCTGGATTTTCCGCCCGCCTGGACACATCCCGCCAAGCCCGCGTTCAACGCTCCGGCCGACAAAGACGACGACTACGCCCAGTTTGTGGAGACCTTCGTCAAGCATTACCAGGGTAAGGTCGCGGCCATCCAGATTTGGAACGAGCCCAACCTTGCCGCCGAGTGGGGTGGCAAACCGCCCGACGCGGCAGCGTACACGCGACTGCTCAAGGCGGCGTACGCGCGAGCGAAGGCGGCCGACCCAAACATCATCGTATTGAGCGCGCCGCTGGCGGAAACGCTGGAGCGGTCGCCGCGAGCCATGGTGGAAATGGACTTCTTGCAGCAGATGTACGCCGCCGGAGCCAAAGGGTCGTTCGACGTGCTGTCGGCAAACGCCTATGGCCTGGCCTTCCCACCGGACGACCCGCCGCGCACCGACCGGCTCAACTTTCAGCGCTTCACGTTGCTCCACGACGTGGCCGTGAAGAATGGGGAGCCGGACAAGCCGGTGTGGTTCAACGAGTACGGCTGGAACGCGTCTCCTGCCACCTTCCCTCCCGACGAGCTCATCTGGGGGAACGTCACGCGCGCGCAGCAGGCCCAATACACCGTCGACGGCATTGCCCTGGCCAAGAAGAAGTTCCCCTATGTCGGGGTCGTCAATATCTGGTACTTCCGCCAGGCGGGAAACATCCCCAAGAGCGACTCCTCCTACTACTTCGACATGGTCGATCCCGAGTTCAACACGGAGCCGGTCTATGGCGCGGTTCGCGACGCCGCGGCCAATTGGAAGTAGGGATCCCTCAGCGCCTTAGCGAGACGCCCTGACGAGCAGCGTCGTGATGGCTCTCCTGGCGATCCGAAGGCCCTGAAGCGCGGTCCGGCCCGGAGTGGGCGTTGAGCGGCTCGTGCTCCGGTTCGGTGGTTCCGTGATCGGCGGCCACTCGCTCGGCTCTTTCCTGGCGCCGGGCGCTGATGACGCCAATCGTCGGGAGGATCAGCAGGCAGGCGGCGGCGAGAATTAGCGGGCCGGCGCGGTGCGACCCGGTCATCATCTCCTCGAGATGAAGGCGCCGCCCAACCATTGCGCCAAGGCTGATCCAGAATCCTGTCCACACCAGCGCGGCAAGGCTGGTGAAGGGGATGAACTTCGGCAAGGGAATGCCAAAGATCCCGCCTACAGCGCTCGTCGGTGTGCGGAGTCCCGGAGCAATGCGCCCCAAAAAGATCGTCACCGCGCCGTAGCGGTCCAGCCAGGCCTCGATGCGCGCCACTCGCTTATTGTCGAGGCCGACGTAGCGGCCCCAACGCAGGACGGCGCGCCGTCCCAGTTGTGCCGCGATCGCGTACAAACAGATCGACCCCAAGGCGCTGGCGACCGTCATGGCGGCGACCACCTCCGCCGCCCCCACCTGCCCGTGCGTGATCTGCATCCCAAAGTACATCAAGAGCACGTTGCCCGGCAACGGCAACGGAACGCCCACCTCCTCGACGAAGAGGAGTAGGGCCAGCGCCACGACATCGTGATGCCGGAGCAAGTGCCAGATGGCCAGGGCCGACGACGTGAAATGCGGCAACGCGACTCTCACTATCCTCGTCAGAAGCCAGTATAGCGGCTGCGGCGCCGCCAATGCCGTCGATCCGGTTAGCCCCGCCGGCAGTCAGACCGTGCCGGAGCGGGTGTGATGGTATACTCACGGCCACTATTCGCGCCGCGGGGAGCCAGCATGTTGACGATTGCGCCTCGCCTTGTCGAGATCGTCGTCGGGCTGATCCTCGCCTACGTTGCCACCCTATGGCTTACGCTGGTGATCTGGACGTTCCGCGATATCCAGTCGAGGTCGACCGATCTTTTTGTCCAGACGATCTCGACGCTGTTTGTCGCCTTGTTCAACTTGCCGGGCCTGGTCCTGTATCTCATCCTGCGGCCGCACGAGACCCTCGCCGAACAGTACGAGCGTTCGCTGGAGGAAGAGACCTTGCTGCAGGATCTGAAGCAAGACCTGCTCTGCCCGAGCTGCCAGCACACGATTCAGCCGGACTTTCAAATGTGCCCACGATGTCGGATGCGGTTGAAACGCCGTTGCCTGGAATGTGACCACGTCCTCGATCTGGAATGGACGACCTGCCCGTATTGCACGGCCCCCGCGGCGGTCGCAGTCGGCTGAGCGCGGTTTCCCACCGTGCGCTATCATTGGCGCCTTGGTTCGTGTGAGAGGCTGCCAGTGTGCCGCGCCGCGCGTTGAAGGATGGGCCCGCCCAGAGCGATAGCGCGGCGGAAACGCCGACCTATCTCACCGTCAAGCATTGGCCGGCCTCCGAGCGGCCGCGCGAGAAGCTCGAGGCGCTGGGGCCGGCCAGCTTATCAACCCCCGAGTTGCTCGCCATCATCATTCGCACCGGCCGGCAGGGCGAGTCCGTCCTCTCGGTTGCGCAACGCCTCCTCGTCGAGTCCAACGGCCTGACCGGGCTAGGACGCGCCTCCCTGGAGCGGCTCATCAAAGTTGCCGGGATCGGTCCGGTGAAGGCCGTGGAGATCCAAGCTGCTCTGGAACTGGGGCGGCGCTTGCTGGCCACATCGCCGGAGCAGCAGCCGGAGATCCGCTGCCCCCAGGATGCCGCCAACCTGTTGATCCCCGACATGCAGATGCTGACCCGTGAGCACTTGCGCACGGTCCTGCTCAACACGAAGAATCGGGTGGTCGGCGTCCACACGGTCTACGAGGGATCGGTCAACAGCGCCACCGTGCGGATCGCCGAGGTATTCAAGGAGGCGGTTCGCCGCGACTGTCCGAACATCATCGTGGCGCACAACCATCCCTCCGGCGATCCGACGCCGTCGCCGGAGGACGTTGCCGTAACCCGCCAGATCGTCCAGGCCGGCACGCTGCTGGAGGTGACCGTCCTCGACCATGTGATCGTCGGCCACGGCCGCTTCGTCAGCCTGAAGGAACGGGGCCTGGGTTTTGCCTAATCGTTGTCGCGACTCCAGCGACCTGCGCTCACACGCGGCCCGCTACTTGGTGTAGTAGAGCGTCAGAAAGTAGCTGGCATAGGCGCCGATGAAGCTCCCGCCCATCTGCGCCGAGACGCCGCCGCTGGAAAACCCGGACATGACAAAGAGATAGCCGCCCATCGCGGACGACAGCATAAAGAAGAGGCCGAGGGCCGACCAAACACGCACCCCCCGTGACCTCGACCACACGAGCGAGAGCACCAGCACGGCGACTGCGAGAATGACGAGCGCGACGCCTTCGAATGTGTGCCATACCAGAAGGAACGGCTGTTTGAGGCTCCCCACGGCGTTGAGAAAGCCGCTCAGCGACGGAGGGGGCGGAGTCGTGCCGTTCGCCGGCACGATGAAGATGTTGACCGTATCACCAAACCAGCCCTGCGCAGTGAGAATGACCAGAGTTAGGACGATGAGCGCCCGCAAGCCACGCACTTGCGCGGTTCGTTTCGTCGTCACAGTCATGTAGCAGCTCCGTGATGCGTCCATCGGTGAGGTTGGGCACCCACCTCACACGACCGCCCAAGATGAACGGCCGCGCCATCCTACCATGGGCGGTTGGGCACGCCCGCCTCAGTTGAAGTGTTTGACGGTCGCCCAGAGTGCCGGCAATGGGGCCTTGGGCAGTGTGCAGACGTATACCGGTAGGTTGTTCTCGTAGGCCATGCAGTAGGCGCAGGTGACGGTCGCAACCTGAACGACACTGGCGTAGGCCCGCTCGTCGTCCTGACGCGACTGCCCCACCGTGATGACGATGTCGCCGGTGCAGGAGCCCGGCCCCCACAGGTAGTAGTTGTTGTTGCCGCTGAGGACGGTAGGGAGGTGGTAGGCGCCGCCGAAGAAGCTGAGCGCGCTTGCTTCGCCGTAATTATTGGTGAAGATGCAGGCCTTTGATCGCTCGTCCGCTGGGAGGTGCTCGTACGCCTTTGCAACCGTGGCGGTCATTGTGTCCCAGCCAAAGCGATCGCCGAGGTACTGAGGAAACACGCCAGCCGTCTGCTGTCCGGCGCCCGCGTTGCCGACAGCCGTTAGCTGGCCATAGGTGCGGGCGAACGTGGCCGGGGGCAGGATCGGCATGGCTAGCGGCGCCAGGAGCACTCCGCTGATGAGTAATGTTGCCGGAAGAGCGACGCGCAGCCATTGCCAGTGTCGTCGCCGTATCGCCTGCTCCAACGCGACCGCACCGCCAGCGAAGAGCATCGGATAGGCCGGCGCCAGAAAGTAGGCCTTGGCGTTGAGCAGCGTGAATAGCACGTAGAGGATGATGAAGGCCCAACCCAGGACCCGGTAGGGCTTCGCCGCCGGGAAGCGGAAGTAGAAGACGAGCCCGGCGATCGTCAATGGCAGCGTGAGCGGGTTCAACGTGACGATCTGGTTGGCGAGGAAGCCCACCGGGCCGCCGCCGGTAAGCCCGCCATAGTGATGCCAGAACTCCAACGTGGGCCAGCCGTTGCTTGCATTCCAAACGGCGTAGGGGAGCAGCATCGCCAAGGCGATCAGACCACCAAGCCACAGCCAGCGCGTGCGGAAATAGGCGCGGCTGGGCGTCAGCAGCAGGCTAATTGCCAACGCGAAGCCGAAAAAGAGCATGGTGAGCTTGGTCAGGAGTCCGACGCCTGCCATGATTCCAAACAGGAGCCAGAGCTGGGGCTGGTCGCGTCGAATCAGCCGGATCACAACAAACGCCGCCATGGTCCACCACAGCGCATCCAGGATGTCCATAGAGAAGATGGATGCCGTCGCCAGAAAGACGACCGCCGCCAACGTGCCCAGCGCGGCCAGCGCTTGAGCGAATCGGCCTCCGCCCAACTCACGCGCCATCAGTCCGGTGACGAACACCAGGCAGGCGCCCGCGAGCGCTGGAATAACGTGGATAGCTGTCAGATTGTCACCGGCCAGCACGCGCATAAGCGCGGCCAGCAGCGCCATCATGGCCGGGAAATCCACGTAGCCGAAGGCGAGGTGCTGTCCACCGGCGTTGTAATACAGCTCGTCCCGGAAGTAGCCGTAGTTGCCGGCGACCAGCATGTGCGCCCCGAAGTCGACGAGCGCGATGACCGCGAGGGGGACAGCGGCGAAAGCTGGGACTGGATTCGAGTCTACACGCTGCTCCAGCAGTTCATGCGGGATCAGGACATCCGTACGGGTCGATTCCAACTCCATCGATGGCAGGCCTTTCTGAACATCACCCGGAACCAGATAGACGGCTTATCCGCTCAGAATTTCGTGGGACCGGGTACGAACGGATCAGCGCCGGCGCTACTCGAGAGACCGCCGAGTTTCGAACGCAATCTACTCCGTCCGATTCTCTGTCCTCCGCCGTGGGAAAGCACCCTCAGCGTCGGTGGATTTGCGGACCTCGTGTCCTGCCGCTACCTTAGCGGTGACTTCCGCCTGAAGGCGCGGCGCGAGAAGCTCACGGATGTCGTCGAGCAGTAGGAGCTGCGCATCCAGGGCCAGTCCCAAGTCGGGATCAAGCGCGATGAGCCGCGTCGCCGCTTGGACCAAGCTGTCAGCCGCCCGGTCTTGCGGGAGGTCCGGCTCCGTTCGACCTTTCACCGCACGCTCTCCGTTCTCGGTTACTTTCGTCGGCGAGCTGCCGCCACCAAGCCGCAGAGAGCGCCGAGCAATGTTGCCGCGGCGCCGGCCTCCGTCAGCAGCGCGCCCCCGCCTCCGCCCGTTCCTGGCATGCTCGTGGGCACTCGGGCTGGCGCAACGGGAGCCGGAGCGGGTGCGGCTGCCGCCGGAGCAACAACCGTGGGCGCGGCAGGTGCAGGGGCCGGTGCGGCGGGAGCGGACGTCACCACGATGCTGCCGTGCATGTACGGGTGGACCGTACAGTGGTAATTGTAGGTCCCCGGACTCGCGAAGCTGAACCGGAAAGTCTGGTTCTGGTTGAGCAATCCGGATCCAAAGGCACCGGCGTCGGAGGTAACGGTGTGCGGCGCATCAGTCGCATTGGTCCAGTTGACCGTCGTCCCCGCCGGCACGGTGATGGTGTTCGCGGTGAAGGCGTAATGTTCGGCCGTCGGCTCCGTCATGCTCACCGCGGCCGTCCCATCGGCCAGTGTGGGTGGCGCCGCCGACCCGGCCAGTATGGCCGCGGCTGCAGTGCCCAGACCCACGTAGCCGAGCTGCTGAGTTATTCTCCTGAGTAGCATCGTTCGATCCTTCGCATTTCGTGACTCGCGCACATCGCGGGTCCTTCTCGTGGCGAGCGGTGAGGAATCGCCGCCTCCGCCCAGCGCAAGTAGCACCGAACGAGCGTCCGGTGCTGTCGGCCGACCGTCGCCCGGCGAGTAAGATCCTGTCGCGCTGCTTCGGCCAGCAGCGCTGTCCGGCGTTCAGTTGCCAGAGCCTCGAGCTGGTAAAGATTTGGCATGTGGCTCACCTTTCTTACACGACGATGTAGTCTCCTGTCCCGCGCCGCATCAGGCGGTCAATCCCGCCCATCCTTGTGTCACGGTTGTGTCAGGCCTGTCTCATGTACCGAATCCTCCGACGTTCCCATCGCCCGCTAGCGGCTCCAACCTGGTAGACTGACGTACCCGCCGGTATCGACGCTGCGACCGGCCGTACCACCGCCGAGGATGTGCTCGGCGATGCGCCCAGCGGTGTCGGAGATGGAGGCGCTCACAATGGCGAAGAAGGCCAAGGCCAAGAAGGCCAAGAAGGGCAAGTAAGCCCGACCAAGGGCCGGCGGGCGCCGGACCACAAGCGCCTCCCGGCCCTTGCGTTTCCCCAGCGCCATGCGGCATCTTCCTGACCTTATTGTTGCCGTAAGCCGCCTGGCGAAGTTGGGTTACCGCGAGGTCAACGGCGTGTTGGTGTAAGGCGGTGACGCCACGTACAATACGGCGGCAGACACGCTTCGACGCGTGCAGATGAGGCGGCAACAGCCATTTCTTGTCCAGTAGCGTCCCGGCATTGGCATGGACGGTAACGATCGCGGGGACATGCTGGAGCAGGTCCGCGATGCGCTGCGGCATCTTCATGACTATGCCTACCTGCAGACCCATCCGCTAGCACGTTTCACCAGCCAGGAACAAAGTAACGATGCATGGAACGTGGGCAGGCGACTAAGCCAAGCGCTACAAGAGGCGATCGCCTCCTTGCAGCCGGGCCACACATCCTCCGCGACAGCTCCGGCCCAGCGTCGCCATCGTCTGCTCACCCTCCGCTATCTCGACGAATTGGAGACGCCGGCCGTACAGCAAGCGCTCGCCATCAGTCGCAGTACCTATCAGCGTGAGCTGGCGGCCGCACTGGAGGCGGTCACATCGCTCATTCGGTCGAGGTGGCAACGCGACGATGTCGCGGCCGCGTGGCCCACTTCCCAGTTGACTCAACGCACGTTATCGCCCAGCCGCCGCCTGCCTATCTGGATCACCAGCTTTGTGGGGAGAGCCCGTGAACTGGCGGAGATCGAGCACTTGCTATCCTCCGCCCGGCTGATCACGCTCACCGGCCCTCCCGGGACGGGTAAGACCCGTCTTGCGCTGCAGGCAGCTGCCCTCCACGGCGAGTCGTTCGCGGACGGCGTTTGCTTCGTCTCATTGGCCGCTATCTCTGACCCCACGGTCGTGCTCCCGGCGATTGCCCAGGCACTCGGCGTTCAAGAAGCGAGCGGCCGTCCCTTGGTGGAGACGCTTCAGGAGCAGTTGAGGGACCGTCGCCTCCTGCTCGTGCTCGATAACTTCGAGCACGTGCTGTCGGCGGCGCCCCTGGTGGCAACCCTCCTCCAAGGTGTGCCTCAGCTCACCGTGCTGGCGACGAGCCGAGCGCCGCTTCGCGTCGGCGGCGAGCACGATTACCTCATCCCACCACTTACCCTGCCCGATCGGGCTTCCGCGTCGTCACTTGCCGCTTGCTTGGAGTCGGAAGCGGTGCGGCTCTTCCTGGAGCGAGCCCGAGCGGTTCGCTCCGACTTCACGTTGAGCGATGAGAACACCCCAGACGTTGCCGAGATCTGCCGTCGCTTAGACGGCCTGCCCCTCGCCATCGAGCTCGCGGCGGCGCGACTGCGGTTCTTGCCTCCCTCGACCCTGCTGGCCCGGCTGGAGCGCCGCCTGCCCTTGCTGACCGGCGGCGATCAGGACCTGCCGGCACGACATCAGACGCTGCGCGCCGCGATCGACTGGAGTCACGATTTGCTCGACAGCAGCTCCCAAACGCTCTTCCGCCGCCTGGCCGTCTTTGCCGGCGGCTTCACACTGGAAGCAGCCGAAGCCGTCACCTCATCCGCCTCCCCCGTCTTCGACGGATTGTCGGCGCTCGTGGAACAGCGCCTGCTCTGGCAAGTGCAGCTGGCGAGTGGCGAGCCCCGCTTCGGGATGCTGGAGTCCCTCCGCGAGTACGCCTGGGAGCAGCTGGAAGCCAACATCGAAACCGACAGCCTGCAGCAACGGCACGCGCAGTACTACCTGGAGCTCGCTGAGGCGAATGAGGGCCAATACCTTGCCGGCGACCCGGATCTCCAGGCGCGCCGAGTGCTTCGACTGGAGACCGAGTACAACAACCTGCGAGCCGCACTGCGCTGGTTCGAGGAGCAGCAGCTCGCTGAAGAGTCGATGCGTCTCGCCGGAGCCATGGCGTGGTTCTGGCTGAGTCGCAACCGCTGGACTGAAGGGCTGCACTGGCTGGATCGATCGCTTCAGCTGCCCGGCGCGGAGGATCAAGCGCCGGCACGAGCGCTGGCGCTTCTGGGAATGGGAGTCTTTGCCCTGGCCCGCGGCGACTCCCTCCGGGCGCATGACCGCTTTGCGGAGAGTGTCGCTATCTGGCGACTGGTCGGTAACCCGCCGCGGCTGGCGGCGGCGCTCGCCGGGCAAGCTAGCGCCGCCGGGACTCGTGACCCGAGCGCTCTACCACTGGCCGAGGAGAGCCTGGCCTTATATCGCGGATTGCACGACCCACAAGGGATCGCCGCCCTTCAGCTTCTGCTCGGCCAGTTGGCCACCTTCGCCGGGGAGCATGCTGGAGCGTCACGGCTGCTGACCGAGAGTCGGACTTATTGGCAAGCGCTCGGAGATCAGGCGACCACGGCTGGGGCGGACTGGCGGTTGGGCGACCTGGCCATGTATCAGGGCGATTACCGAACAGCGCAGGCTCGCTTCGAGGCGAGCCTGTCGACCTACCGCGCGCTAGATGAGCAGCACAGCATCGCGAGGCAAGGATTGGCGGTTGTGCTCGTTCGCCTGGGTGAGCTGGCCGACCACGCCGGCAGCTACGATCTGGCAACGGCGCGCCTCCAGGAGGCGCTTCTGGTGGCTCGGGACCTTGGCGATAGGGAAGTGATTGCTTGGGCCCTCACCGACCTCGGACGTGTGGCACGTCATCAAGGGAACGAGGCGGAGGCGATGGATCTCTTCCGCGAGGCCCTGGTGACGCGCCAGCAACAGGGCCATCCGCGGGCAATCGCGGACTGCCTCTATGAGCTGGCCGAGGGGGCGCTACGGGCCGGACAGTACGAGCGTGCGGCACACCTGTTCGCCGCGGCGGAGGGCAAACGCGACGTGGGCGACGCGTATGCGCGCTCTGGAGACCTCTTCACCTATGCACGGGAGGCGGTGGAGCGACAGGTAGCGACCGTGAGAGCGAATATGGACGAGCGGGAATTCCGCGACGCCTGGAGCGCGGGCATGACCACGGACCTCGATCAGGCAGTTTCCTATGCCATGATCGCTGAGGACAGCCTGACCATCGCCGGTCACGCGTCGTCGCCGCTCCGGCCATAGCCAGTGGGATTCACCGCGCGCGGCATGCGAGCAATGAGGTCGTCCGTCTTGGGAGGCGCGTGCTGCAAGGCCATGCTCGGCGCCATAAGGTTGTAGCGTCGCGCCTTATTTCGTACCACATCCAGGCGCTTCCTCCCCGGCCGACCTGGTCGGCCCAGCTTCCGGCGAATGGATACCGCCATCGCAATGCATGGCGCCGATGTCTGGGATTGCCGCGGTCGAGCTGGGGCTACGTTGATACGGCGTTGCAAGATGCCGGACCGCACAAATTGCCGGCATCGTGGGATGATGGGGTGGGAGGGATATCGCTTGCTGTCGTTGTTGCGCAACCGCGGATTCGCGTTCTTGCTGGGCGGCCAACTGCTCAGCTTGCTCGCTCCCTGGTCCCAGCGCACCGCTGTGTTGATCTGGGTCTACGCGCTCACCGGCTCGGGCGTGGGCGTCAGCCTCGTGGGGCTGGCCGAGGCGCTGCCGCTGTTGCTGTTGGCGCCGTTCGCCGGCGTCTTCGTCGACCGTTGGGACCGCAGCCGCACGATGGCGACGGTCGTGCTGGTGCAGGCGGTCGCGCTCCTTCCCCTGCTGCTGGTGCATGACAAGGCCGGGTTTCCCATCATCCTCATCGTGACCCTGTTGGTCAACGCAGCATCACAGTTCTTCATGCCCGCCGCCGCGGCGGCCTTGCCCACGGTCGTCGGACAGGAGGCGATTGGGCAGGCGAACGGTCTGCTGCAAATTTCGAATAGCGTGGTCCCCGTGATCGCCCCGGGCCTCACCGGGCTGTTGTTCGCCGCGATCGGGCCACGTCCCTTGATGCTGGTGATCATCGCCTTCTACCTCTTATCCATGCCGCTGCTGGCCTGTGTGCCGGCGCCGCGCCCGGAGCGTGCCAATGGCAGCAAGAGCTCCCTCTTCGCCGAGATGGCGGCCGGGCTGCGCTACGTCCGCCGGTCCAGGTTCCTGATGTCGCTCATCGTTTTCGTATTCGTGGCTCTGCTGGGCGTGGGTGGCCTGAGTGTGCTCGACGTGGTGTTCGTGACCCGCGCCTTGCATTTGCGCTCCGAGGACGTTGGCGTGCTCCTCAGCGTCACCGGCGTCGGCCAGTTGCTCGGCGGCATCACCATTGCGCTGCTGAGCCGGTGGGCGGCGGGACGCTACCACCGCATCCTGGCGGCCGCCGTCATGCTGAACGGCATCGGCACGTTTATCTACGCCCGCACACCGACACTTCCGGTCGCGGCTGCCGTGCTGTTCTTCGTAGGCGTCGGCTTCCCGCCCATCATGGTCGCGTTCATGACGATGATCCAACTGGCGGCGGAGAACGAGTACATGGGCCGTGTCATGAGCCTGGTCAACACGGGCATGGCGGTGGCCATCATCCTGTCCATGACCGCCAGCGGCACGCTGACCGACCTGTTCGGGGTTCGGCAGGTGATCTCGGCCGGAGGGGTCATCCTCGTCGTGGCCGGTGTGCTCGGACTGTTCCTTATCCGGTCCACGCCGGGTCCCCCGGCAGCTCCGGAGCAGCCGGTCGAAGCCCGCGACGAGATGTTGGCCGCGGTGGGCAGCGCGTCACGGTGAGGGCGCGTCGGATAGCTCGCCAGCCAGGTGACCAGGCTACTGGTCCGGACGTTCCGCCGCCGTTCGCAACTGTCGATCAAACGTGACCACGGGTACGCCCAGGGAGCGTGCCAGGTGCACGTAGGTGGCATCGTAGGTCGTCAGACCTGCCGACAGAGCCAGCCGAACGACTGCTACCTGATCCACGTCGATCAGTTGCATGTCTATCGAGAGCGCAATCCGCAGAGCTCGTACGAGGAGGTCGCGCTGACTGGGACTACGACGAATCTTGGCGCGCGCAATGCTCGCCAGTTCGTAGGGAAGGAGGCTGGGCTCGTACAAATGGGCGCCCTGGAGGAGTGTGCGCGCTTCCTGAGCCAACGGCTCGCCGAAGGCAATCGCGGCCAGCACGGAGGCATCAGCAACCAGCGCGGGCATCACGGCTCTCGCGAATGATCTCTGTCGAATCGCCGGCGGTGCAAAGATCCAAAGAGGCGATCTGCTGATACGCCTCCTCCACCGTCAGTCGCTTTGGCCCCAGCGCCTCCTCTATGACAGCAAGCAACTCACCCTGCAATGACCGATGATGATCGCGGGAGCGTGCCCGAAGCCGCTCAACGACATCGTCTGGGACATTCTTGATAGACAGATTCATGGCTCACTCCCCGTCCGCGAGTCTATTTTGGAGCCATTATAACTCCCCCTTACCCAACTCGCGCGTTGGGCGTCCAACGCTACATGGCGATGGAGTCAGCCGTGGGCAGCGCGGGAGCGCGGCAGCCGGCAGGTGAACACGGCGCCCTGACTGGGGCGGCTGGCCACGGCGATGGTCCCCCCGTGCGCCTCGATGAAGCCTCGGGCAATGGCCAGACCCAAACCGGCGCCGCCGGTGCGCTGGCGCGCGGGATCGCCGCGGTAGAAGCGATCGAAGACGTGGGGAAGATCGGATGGGGCGATCCCGTCACCGGTGTCGCGCACCTCCACATAGGCGGCGTCCGGCGTTTCGCGCGCCACGAGCTGGATGGACCCGCCCGACGGCGTGTAGCGCAAGGCATTCTCCACCAGATTGTCGAGCACGCGCTGGATCTTGGCGGCGTCGGCGCGCACTACCGGCTCACCCTCCACCGCGCCGTCCAGCCTGATGCCACGCTGTTCCGCGCGCAGGCGCATGCTCTCCAGCGTGTCGGAGATCAGGTCGCTGAGCGATGTCTCCTCAAGGCTGAGCGTTACGGAGCCGGCGTCGAGTCGCGCCAGCTCGAAGAGGTCGTCGATGAGTCGGGACAGCCGCGTCACGTCTTGCAGCACGCTGTGCAGATAGCGTTGGACAACTTCCGGCTCTGACACGATCCCGTCGTTCAGCGCCTCGACCGCGGCCCGAATTGACGCCAGCGGGCTGCGCAGGTCGTGGGAGACACTCGCCACCAGCGAGCGACGAGCGGCGTCGAGCTCTCGCTCGTGCTCGAATGCTGACTGCACTCGCTCCGCCATGCGATTGAAGTCGCGAGCGAGGTCGGCCAGCTCTCCGTGGCCCACGACGTCCACCCGCACGGCGAAGTCGCCGTCAGCCAGCCTGCGCGTGCCGGCGACCACCTGGGCGATGCAGCTCATCACGGCGCGGGAGAGCACCGCGGCGAAAGCGAGCGACACGAGCAAGGAGAAGATGAGCAGCAGCAAGAGTAGGCCCAGGTCGTGCGGTGAGATGAACATGAGCCAGGCGGTGACCAGGACGTTGAGCAGCGCGATGCCGCTGCCGGCGGCCAGGGCGATGATGAGCCGCGGGCGCAGGCCAAGCTGCGTCGGGCTGGCCACCAGCCAGAGCAAGGAGCCACCGATCAGGAGGGTGAGTGC